>ONRS01000143.1 GCA_900320255.1 uncultured Prevotellaceae bacterium | reverse complement strand
CTCAAGGAGGCAGAAAAGAAGTACCTCAAGATGCGCCGCATCTACACCCGTAAGAGCGACACCCCCTACGACGTTCGTTACCTCACCACCAACGACTTCGCCTTCAAGCCCATTCAGCTCTACTTTGAGGACGAGTAGATTTCCAGGACTTCCCCTAAATGGTATTCCACAATACCATTAGTGAAAGTGGTATCAACGACCTGCACTAATGCACTCTCGCGGTCTTTATGGTAACCTACGAACAACCGGAGGGCATCATACCTGCGGAGATAACGCTTGCCGTCTGCCTCGTCTATGTAGGTGTACTTGTTGAGCGTAGTCTGTTTGAGTTCCCTATATTCTATTTTCTTTCGGCCTGCTATAATTTCATCGAAATACACCTTCTTGATATTCAGCGTCAGAACTTTCAGATTCTTAGTGATGAAGGTGGGCTGCTTTTTTACAATTCTCTGTTCCAGACATTGCATCTCGGAATTATAGGTGTAGCCAACAATTGAGCCGTCCATAATTTTCTCGATGATGGCATTCACTACATTCAGGGGAGCAACAAACCACTCCTTCGGTTCGTGGCTATTCCCCTCGTCATCGATGACTGTCACATGAAACTGTACTGCATGCAATACCTGGTGCACCAGTTCCTCAAACTTCTGCGAATGAAGGTTCACCACCTTGTAAGTCGCCACTATCTCTACAGGAGCCATCAGATAGGTTGGTTCATGCTCTGCATTGCTTATGCGCTCTTCTACGGTATTGGTAGAGAAACCTATCTTATAATGATTCTTCTGGCTGCTGACAGCAGGATTCTTTGAGAGTGAACGAAGCACATAAATATACCCTGTCACCTTGTCCTTATCCGTCAAATCCTGATTGGTAAAAAATTTACTTTCGCTCTCCTCTTGCAGTTCAGTGACGGCATAACCACTGCCTACTACATTCTTGCGGAGCGTCTGGAGCAGGATGTCCGACTCTGTGCCGTTCTCATAGATGCAACGGGTTCTGCCGTCGGGAAGCGAATTACTGCTTTGTCGCTTTTCGCCAATAGCCTCTAAAAACAGCATCTGTCCGTCCACCACATAGTAATGACCTGCCTGCAAGTTGATGGTCTTCGAAATTTTCACCAGACTGCGCTTGCCCTGTTTGAGGTCTTGATGCACATGCTTGAATAGCAGGCGGTATTGCTCGAAATCCGCACATAGTTTACGTTGGGCGACGTAGTCTGCCTTGTTCTTGGCAGCCATCGCCTTACGCATATCCGTTGGAATATCGAATAGTTCTGCCTCCTTCTCTGACAGGTTCAGCAGCGGGTCATCCAATAATTCCTCTAACTCCTTGTCTATATCCATACCTTATTCCATCAAGTTCTTGTTTCTGAGGGCAGTCATCGCCGCCCACATCATTTTTTCCTTCAAATCTCCGCTACGCGCCGGTTCCCGACCATTGCGCTCTATCCATGCCATGACCTCTGCCAGTTTCTGGCTCATCCTGTCATCAGCCGTCGGGGCTGATACTTTTGGACGTACACCGTCAAGCAACGGATCGTCAAACAGTTCCAATAATTCTCTAGGCCACTCCATTTTTACCTTTTTACTTTTTTACCTTTTTACCTTTCCTCATAGTCCAGTCCTGCGAGTTTGCGGGCTTTCAGATTCTTCATCATCTGCAAGGCTGCTGCCATCTCCCTTACTTTCGGGTTAGGGTCTTCCGTGCTTGGCACGCGTCCGTCGTGCTCCTTTACATATTCCTTCAGCGGACCTTTGAAGATAGCAATGGCCTGCTCAAGCGTCAAGTCAAACTTCTGTTCGGCTATCGTGTCCTGGATAATCTTCAGCGTTGGTGCATCCACCGATTTCGACAACACTTCGTATGCCCTCTGGAAAGGATTGATGGTATCGATGAGGTTGATGCTCAGTTTGTCGATGTTGATAAAGCGATTGGCTATCTTGATGAGACGGTTGCCTTCGCTTTCCTGTTCATCATCGCTAACCTTACTCATATCTATTGGCTCTCCCTTCTCGTTCACGATATCATTACCTTTGATCATCGTGTCGAGCAACACGCGCTGGCGCACTTCCTCAACCTCTTCTTCCGACAGGTCGGGATATCGTTCACGAATCACCTTGGGTATCAGACTTTGTGTGATGGTCTCTGCCGTCGTAGAGCCGCTGATGGCTTTCACCACCATGTTGTCTTGCAGGATAGCAGCCTTCAGGTCGTCCAGTTGCTCCTGCACAATGAGTTTTGTCTTCTCGCTCGACAGCGGTTTCAGTCCTTCCACAACAAGTGTTCTGACTGCATTCTCCCCTCCTTCGGAGGGGTCGGAGGAGGTCTTAAAGTGCCAACTGGGAGCCATCACCTGTTCCATCAGCAGCGAGGCGGTGATGGCTTTCAGAAAGTCATTCACTGCCACCTTCACGTCGCTCTGCTCCGCTTCTGGCATCGCTATCAGATTGACGAACTTCGCTGTTTCCTTCCCCTCGCAGTCTCGTGTGCAGCGGCCTATAATCTGAATCACCTCCGTCAGCGAGCCACGCACACCCACCGTCAGACAGACCTCGCACCACTGCCAGTCGAAACCCTCCTTGGCGGTGCCTAAGGCGATGATGATGTCCATATCTTCCTTGTGCTTCATCCGCTGCAAGTAGCCCTGCACCATATTGCGCTCCTTCATGTCGTCCTCCACCAAGTCGGCAACTTTCAGCAGTCGCCCGTCCTGAGTGCGGAGGTGATAGATGCCCGTGTTATAGTCCTTATACTCCAGCGTGCCTATCTTCTTCATAATCTCGTCCGTCTCGGCATACTTGCCCAGGCCTGTCGATGCTCTGGCATTCACGCTGGGTATATGGATGATGGTCTTCTTCGTCGTGTCCAGCACCTCCTGGATATGATCCAGATAGGAACCATGATAGAAGTGGTAGCCCAGCACGAGGTTCTTCAGATACTTATAACCATTCAACTGCTGGTAATAGTTATAGGTGACGGGATAGAAACGGGCTTCGTCCTCTACCCTCAACACGGGAATACCATCACCACGGAAGTAACTGCCGGTCATAGCGACTATATGACCCGTGGAGTTGTTCATCACCCGGCGTACCACGTCGCCCAGGTTCGAGTTGGCATCAGCCGATGTATGGTGGAACTCATCTATCGCCAGCAGCGTGTCGTTGAAGTCCTCATCCGAAATCTCCTTCATGCCGTTACGTAGCGTAGCATGGGCACATACCAGAATCTTCACGCTCTGCTGATGGAAAAACTCAATGAAGCGCCCTTTCTTGTCCTTCTCGTTCTTCACGTCCGTCAGGTTGAAGTAAGGAGCCACCTCCCAGTCGGCAAAGAATCCGTAGGGCTTCAACTTCGTGTTCTGGAATGACCGCCCGATGCTCTTTTCCGGCACGGCCACCACAACCCGCTTCAACCCCTGATGCTCCAACTTGTCGAGCGCAATGAACATCAGCGCTCTTGACTTACCCGATGCCGGCGGCGCCTTGATTAGCAGAAAACGTTTGTCACGCGCCTCGTATGCCTTGGCCTGCATCTCGCGCATTCCCAACTCATTGGTGGCACTGGCCTCCCCCGTCTGCTGGTAGCGTATGTCAACGATGTTGTTTGATTTTTGTTCCATATTTATTTGTTGTTTCAGATTTTATTCGTAACTTTGCCTCCAGAAATTAATATAAAGGAGTATTATTATGGCAAGACCGATTAAAGACACACCCGTACTGACGGGTAAGGACGCTGAGCGTTTCCGCTGGCACATGGACCATCCCTCGCCTGTGTCCGAAGAGGAGAAGGAAAGGGCTCGGTTGGCATACGAGACTTTGAAGCGTAACTCTCCAAATTGTTCTTTATTCAGATGAACAAAGATGAATTCGACCTTCTGGATTTGACACCAGAGGCAGATCTTACAGCGTTCAAGTGTGCTGAAGGCGACTTGAACGATTTTTTGATTGAAGAAGCCAAAGATTATCAAACAGAATTGCTGGCAAGAACATATTTGCTTCGTAATTCCTCCAACGGCGACATAGTAGCTTACTATAGTCTGCTTAACGATGTCATTCGGCTGGATGAAACATAAAAGAATGTGCGCAATCGTATCAATCGTAAGATTCCTTTCAGCAAGCAACGCAATCATTATCCTGCCGTAAAAGTAGGACGTCTGGCTGTTAACGAAGCATATGCTGGGCAAGGAATTGGCAGACTTATCCTCGATAGCATAAAGTTCGTTTTCACTCATGGTAACCGAACAGGATGCCGATTTTTGACGGTTGATGCGCTCACTACGGCTACAGGTTTTTACGAGCATAACAGTTTTCGCTTCTTTACAGAAAAAGACGCGAATGATGTCACCAGATTGATGTACTTTGATTTGAAGGATTTCAAGTAGATTGCTACGAGTCATTTCTTCGTCATCTTTTCATACAACTTAAACAGACATTCCAGGCGGGCTTCGTCGTTGGCGAAGGGATAGCCAGGATAGCAACTCTCCACGATGTCGTCCAGTCGGGCGTGAGCCCCACGTAAGTCCTGTGGCATCTTGTACGGGTCGTAAAGTTCAGCCAAAGTCTTTTCTGGATAGAACTCCCGCGTTACCAACACTTCCTCTGCCGCCTGCTTGATTTCTTCTTTCTTCTCGGCAGAGATTTTGGGGAAGGGGAAAGAATTATAGCACAAATTTGTGTATCTATAATCGGTTTTTAATTTCCCTCCTATTGTTTTCATCCAAGCCATATTCATTGATGATGTTATTATACCAAACACATAGATAGGGGCATTGTAAATCATGTACATAGCATTAGTAACTATCATATCATTGTCAGCATAGCCCATAGGGATGTATTGCCTATTTGCAGATGATGTTGACGGAATAACCAATGTATTCTCATCGCAAGCATTAAACTCTCTAAACTGATGCGGTGCTGTTGCAAGATTTCGAGCCCCTTCATCAGGACTATTCCTTCTCATTTCCGCTGTTTTCTTTATTCGAATTAGTATTGGCGGAATGGATTCCGCTTTCGCTCTTTCTTCATCCGGTATCCATAAGCAAAATCTTACTAGCCCCTTAATGTAATCTGCTGCACTATATATCTTTTTTATGTATCTATTAGCTGTAGGAAATTCTGACAAAAGTGAGTCCTTTTCTATTGAATCCATTAGCAAATTACCCCCATCATAAGGCATACATCCTCTTATTATATCTGGTAACTCTGAAATTGGAAAGAGATGTTTGCTAACAATTAGATTTTCACCTTCGATTAAATAAGGTGATATATTTCTGACCTCCCTTTTCTTTTCACCTGTATAGATGAATTTTGAATTTTTGTTTTTGTTAGTTAATCCGATGATGACACATGTCACTGCAGCATTATGCTTTGCATTATTATTCCACCTAAATGATGTATAAGCAAAATCGATTATAATATCTAGGTTTATTATCGGCATCCACAATGGTTCTACCATCTCTCCTTGACAAATCGAATTCGTACTTACAAAAGCACACTTCGCAAAAGTGTCCTTTATATACATGGCTCCCTTTATAAACCAAATGCCAATATAATCGATTTTCTTATAGTTTGGATATTGGCCGATAGCTAATGAACGATCCTCCTTTTGTGCATCTTCAAGTTTACTACTCCCCAAATACGGCGGATTGCCAAACACGAAGACTTCTTCGTCTTTGGTATGCGGGCAACCTCATTCCAATCAATGTGACAGGCATTGCCACAGACGATTTGGGTGATGTTCTTCAGGGGCAGGGCTTTGGTGTTGACGCCAAAGTTTTCATTGAGCTTGGTATTCATCTGGTGCTCGGCCAACCAGAGGGAGAGCATGGCCACCTCATGGGGGAAGTCGAGCAACTCAATGCCATAGAACTGATTGAGCCTAATCACGCTGTTATCGACAAACAGGATTTCACCCTCCGGCGTACACTTGCGCTGTAGCGAGAGGATATCCATTTCGAGGAAGCGCAGGCACTTGTAGGTGATGATCAGGAAGTTGCCACTACCGCAAGCAGGGTCAAAGAATTTCATGCGGCTCATGCGCTTCAGCAAGCCATCGCCACGTTTCTTAATCTGTTTACATTCCTCGTAGAATTGCTTCGTGGTGAGTGCCCCAACATCGCGCATCTGCCTTTTGCTTTCGTATAATTCGTTTAATTCGTTGTAGTTCTTTCGCAGTTCGTCCATGAACAGCGGGTTGATGACCTTCATAATGTTGGGCACTGACGTATAGTGCATACCCTGATTGGCACGTTCCTCAGGATTCACCACCGCCTGGATCATGCTGCCGAAGATGTCGGGGTTGATGTCCTTCCAATCCAGTTCACCACACTCGATGATTATCTGCCGTGCCTTCTGTCCCATCTTGGGTATCTGAATGTGCTTCGAGAAGAGACCACCATTGACATAAGGGAACTGCTTCACGATGCTGGGGATGGTCATGGGACGCAGCGAGAGGTCCATCACATTGAACGACTCGTCTAAGTATTGCGAGAGGTCAGAACCGTCGGGCTTCGTGAATCGCTGGATACTGTCCGTAAACAGATTGCCCTCGAAGATGCCCGTGTCCTCGGCAAAGAAGCAGAACAACAGACGAGTAATAAAGATATTCAGGTCGTGCAGGTCGCTGTCAGAACGGAACTCGTTATAGGCTCGCAGTTCGTCGTGCAGCTTGGCCAACTTCTCGGCAGCCTTCACGTCGGCAGGACTTTCCTCCACATAGTGAACCCGCTCCACATCCATCAGCGGATAGAAGAAGGCGAAATCGCAATAAAGGCGGTCAAGCGTATTCTCGTAAGTATCTTTTTCCCTCAAGTCGTAGGCCAGCAACGTCTGCCCGTCGCTGACGGCTACAATCTTGGGGAGATACGGCACTTCTGTCAGTAGATGCGTAGCTTGCTTTGATGCTTAGGCTGTTCAAGAGGCTTGCGCGCGGTTGGCCTCAAAGATGGCCATGCGCTCGTCGAGCAGGGCGTACTGGTGGTCCTCAATGAAGGAGGTGCAGACACGCAGGCCCTCCTGATGGGAGCCGGTGGTAATGAGGCTGATGGCACTGACACCATAGTACATCAGTTCGTGGGCCAGCTGACCGCTCGTCATGCCAGGATAGCCGATGGTGAAGTAGAATCCGTCGGCTATAGGCTCGTCAAGGTCTTTGTCATAGACGATGGTGAAGCCGTGACGCAGGAAGATTTCCTTCAGCTTATGGGCCCGCTCACCATAGACGCCCACCTCCTTGCGGAAGTCGTAAGTGCCGTCGGCAGCAGCCTTGAGCATGGCCGCCATAGCGTACTGTGCGCTGTGACTGGTGCCGCTGGAGAGCGCATAGAGCATACGGGTGGAGAACACGGGGCCGAAGGGCAGTCCTTCATAACGCTGGGCCAGGGCTTCGTACTTGCGGTGGAACAGCTTGTCGCTGATGCAGGTGACACCAATGCGCTCGCCGGCATAGCTGAACGCCTTACTGCCGCTGATGAGCAGCATGTAGTTGTCGGTATAGCGGGCCACAGTGGCCTGATATGGCGGGCAGAAGGGCTTGCTCAGGTCCTTACGGAAGTCCATGGCGAAGTATGCCAGGTCCTCCATGACCACTGCGTCGTACTGGGTGGCCAGGGTACCGATGGTCTTCAGCTCGTCTTCGTTCAGACAAATCCACGAGGGGTTGTTGGGGTTGGAATAGACGATGGCGCAGATGTTCCCTTTCTGGAGATAGCTCTCCAGCTTGGCACCGAGCTTACTGCCGCGATAGTCATAGACGTCGAACGTCTCGTACTTCACGCCCATGACCTGCAGCTGCATTTTCTGCACGGGGAAGCCCGGGTCTATGAAGAGCACGGTGTCCTTCCTGGGGTCGCACTGTGAACAGGTAAGGAACGAAGCGAACGTGCCCTGCATGCTGCCGCTGACGGGCACGCAGCCCTCGGGGGCAACATCTACGCCGATGAATGCCTTGACGAAGCGCGAGGCTTCCTTCTTCAGCACGGGTGCTCCCTGTATGTCCGGGTAGCTATGGGCGATACCGTCCTGCAGCGCCTTGATCTGTGCATCGACGCCAACCTGTGCGGCCGGCAGTCCGGGAATGCCCATCTCCATTTTGATAAACTCTACCCCACTGGCCTGTTCGGCCTTGGCGGCCACCTGCTTCACCTCGCGAATAGTGGCCTTGGCAAAATCCTTGATGCCTAACTCGCTGATGAGCCTATCGACTATCTCTTTCTTAATAGGAGCCTTTTTCATTTACGATTTACGGATTTACGATTTTCGATTGATTCTTCACTCTTCACTCTTCACTCTTCACTTTCCCAAGAGCCAGTGCCTTGATGTTAGCATCGACAACAGCCTCGCCCTTACGACCGAAGACGCGACGGATGGCGTCTTCGAGTTTGCCATACTCAATGCCGAGAGCCTTCTGTGCTGCTCCCAGCAGAATGACGTTAGCAGAACGGGGCACGCCACCGTCCTTGGCAGCCTGCTCAATGTCGAGCATGACGACGTTAGGAAGCTTGCAGAGGTCGGACTTAATAGTCTCAATGTCAGGATAATTAGGAATATTGACAAAAGGAGTGCTCGAAGTGATAATCCAGCCGTCCTTAGAGAGGAACGGCAGGTAACGCAGGGCCTCCATGGGCTCCATTGAAATAATGACGTCAGCACCACCGAGCGGTATGAGGTCACTCTGTATGGGGTCGGACGAGAGGCGAAGGTTTGACTGTACGTCACCACCACGCTGCGACATGCCGTGAACCTCGGCCTGCTTGATATAGAGGCCGTCGTTCATGGCAGCCTCGCCTATGATGGTCGCGATGGAGAGGATGCCCTGGCCCCCTACTCCACAAAGTATGATGTCTTTTTTCATTAATGTTAAAAGGTTAAAACGTTAAAAGGTTAAAATGTTAAAAGGTTAAAACGTTAAAAGGTTAAAACGTTGAACGTCATTTTCATTTACGATTTACGGATTTACGATTTTCGATTGATTCTTCACTCTTCATTCTTCACTCTTCATTCTTCACTCTTCACTTTTTCACTTTTCACTTTTCCACTTTTTAACTTTCTCTGCAGCGTCTGCATGCACTCACGACGGGGAATGATGACACTCACGCCGTGATAGTTGATTTCCTCCTCGATGACACGCGTAATCTCCGGCATGTTCTTCGGCAGGGGAACCACCACCTTAAGGTGCTCTTCAGACACGCCGAGTCCGCGGCAGATGGCTTCAAACTTGTTAGTTCCGGCAGAGTCCTGTCCGCCCGTCATGGCGGTGGTCAGGTTGTCGCTGATGATGACGGTGATGTCGGCACCCTCGTTGACAGCATCCAGCAGGCCCGTCATACCACTGTGGGTAAACGTAGAGTCGCCAATGATGGCTACTGCCGGCCACTGACCTGCATCGCTGGCACCCTTGGCCATGGTGATGCTGGCTCCCATATCCACACAGGAATGAATGGCCTTGAAGGGCGGCAGGAAGCCAAGCGTGTAACAGCCGATGTCACCAAACACACGGGCATTGGGGTACTTGAGCAGCACCTCGTTGAGGGCAGCATAGACATCGCGGTGGCCGCAACCCTGACAGAGTGCAGGCGGACGTGGTGCCACGTCCTCGCAGGGCGCATAGTTCTCATCAACAGGAATGCCGAGGGCCTTCTTGATAAGGTCGGGATTCAGCTCGCCCGTACGGGGAAGCTCACCCGTCAGACGGCCACGAATGACAGCATTGCCGGGCATGACGCCACGCACCATGTCCTCGATGAACGGCTGGCCTTCCTCGGCTATCAGCACGTATTCGCAATCGTCGGTCATGCGGCGCACGAGTTTCTTCGGCAGCGGGTACTGGCTGACTTTCAGCACAGGGTAAGGACAACCGTCAGGGAAACACTCCATGAGGTAATTGTAGGCGATGCCGCTGGCTATGATGCCCAGCTCTTCGTTCTTACCGTCGGTGTAGCTGTTGTACTTGCTGTCGAGGGCCATCTGCTCCAGCAACGGCTGCTGGCCGGTCACCACCACGTTGCGCTTACGGGCGAATGCAGGCAGCAGTACCCAGTTAGAGGCCTTGGCATTATAGTTCAGCTCGTTAGGCTCACGGGGAGTGTCAACCAGCTGCACGACGGCACGCGAGTGGGCCATGCGGGTGGTGACACGCATCAGCACGGGCAGCTGCAGCTGTTCCGACATGTCGAAGGCATAGGCCATCATGTCGTAAGCCTCCTGCTGGTTGCTGGGCTCCAGGGTGGGCACCATAGCGAACTTACCGTAGAAACGGGAGTCCTGCTCGTCCTGCGACGAGTGCATGGAAGGGTCGTCGGCCACCAGCACGACGAGTCCGCCGTTGGTACCGGTCATAGCGGAATTGACAAACGGGTCGGCACAGACATTGAGTCCCACATGCTTCATGCAGACCAATGCACGCTTGCCCATATAGCTCATGCCCAGAGCAGCCTCCATGGCCGTCTTCTCGTTGGTTGACCACCGGCTATGCACCCCCCGCTCCTTGGCAAGCGGTGATAGCTGTATATACTCTGTGATTTCAGTTGAGGGTGTGCCAGGATAGGCATACACCCCACTCAGGCCCGCATCGAGTGCGCCCTGAGCAATGGCTTCGTCTCCTAAAAGTAATTTCTTCATGCTTTTACTAAATTTAGTTCTGCAAAAATACGGAATTATTCGGAATCTCAGAACGTGTAGCCAAGAGTGAGCAGCAGCTGGTGGCGCGTGTTCTTGACGTTCACCACATCAACCAGATTGCTGTCTTCCGGGTCAACATCGTCAATGTAGTTCATGAAGGGCATGAACTCACCTTTTTGGGTGCTGAGCTGATAGGCAGCAGAGAGGTTGAACTGTCCAAGGTTCAGACCCACACCGGCGGTAATGCGGTTGGTGCCCTTCCAGTTGGTGAAGTCGGTAGCCGAGCTGTAGTAGGAGCCCTCGCTGTCAAGCGAGCCATCCTTGAAACCAAGTTCTTCGTACATGGGTGACACGTAGTTGTAGCCTACGCGCAGCGACAGCTCGTCGGTGGGCTTGAACTCTGCACCAACGCGTACCGTTGCAACGCCTTTGAGCGTTTCATCCGTGTGACGGTTCATGGCATTGTCGGGCTTTGTCTTGTCGGTGAAGCTGTCGAGCCAGTAGTCATAGTACGAACCCGAGACGTAACGTGTGTCCACGCTGCCATAGTCGGCATACTCCACACTCGCACCAAGTGCTACCTGCGTACCGATGGTGTGACCGAGACTGAGTCCGAACTTCCAAGGGGTGTAGAGTTTGAAGTCGTACGATTCACGGCACGAATTAGTCACGTTACCGTCGGTCACTGCCGTCTCGTTTGAAGAGGTCAGCTTATAGAACGTGGGAGTGGACACAGACAGTCCGATGCGGAAGGGTGAGTACTCCAAGGGGCGGAAGATGACGCCTGCCTTGAAGTCGGCACCACCACCCTTGATGGTACGGTCGTCCATCACCAGCATGTTGCCGAAGACGTTCAGGTTCTCTCTATATTCACCATAGTGCTGATAGTGCACGTCGTGGTAACCTACGGTCAGGCCGAGATAGACGCGGTTGTTGATGTTGCCGCTGATGTTGAAGTCGTACTCACCAATATAGCCCGTGTGCGAACGCTGCAGCTGGTAGTCGGAAGCCTCATCATAGAACCATGCGTTTTCAGACTCCATGTAGTTCAGGTTGTTGGCATAGATATCATCCAGCTGGTTACAGGTAATGTAGGGGTTACTGAAGTCAGGATTGCCATAGGTATTAGCAGGATAGAGCAGTCCGTTCTTGGCCTTGGCATAGGTCAGCTTGTTCTGCGACGCACCATACAGATTGTCGGCAGCCGAGAGGATGAAGTCGAAGTTACGGCTCTTATGGTAGTTGAAGCCGATGTTCAGGTAGGCCTGCTTCTTGCCGCTGATGTTCGTGGAGACGACAAAGCCCAGCTGGTCGAACGACATGTTAAACTTGTCAGCCCCGGGCATGCTGGGGGCATCACTCTGGATGACGGCTCCAAAGGAACCGCTAATGGAAGAACGGCGGAAGAGTCCGATGCCGGCAGGGTTGCTGCTCATGGTGGAGATGTCGGCACCCAGCGCATCCATGGCACCACCCATGCCCACGAAGCGGGCCGTACCGTTCAGGTCTTCGGTCACGATCTTGGCGTTCTCGTATGTTTCCTGGGCCACTGCGGGCATCACCGATGACGTGAGCAGGGCTGCAAATAATATCTTCTTCATTGTATATTTATTCTTTTTTAGGGTTGTAACTTATATGGCTTATAAGGCTTATAGGGCTTATAGGACCTATAGAGAGCTTCACTTAACGTCGGCCGCCGAAGTGTCCGCCACCGCCTCCACCGTGGCTGCCGCCACCACGTGAACCACCGCCGAAACTGCCACCGCCTGAGCGTGAACCGCCACCGAAGGAGCCGCCGAAGTTGCCATGACTGTTAGTGGTCGTGGTACGCGGAGTGTAAGTGCCGCGCGAGGTGTTGCTACGTGGAGTGAAGCCGCTGTTATTCCTTACCCGGGAGCCACCGAAACGGCCACTGCCATAGCTGACGCCGTGACCAGTGCGAATACCGCGGCTGCCACTGCCGTAGCTGACGTGCCCATGGTTACGCGTGCCGGGACGATATGAGTAAACTGGTGTGTAGTAATGGGGATGATAGCCACCGTACCAGCCGCCACGCCAGCCACCATACCAATAACCGCCGTACCAACTGCTGCGCCAGGGTGAATACCAGCCATAGGAGCCGTAGTACCAGGGATCATACCAGGGGTCGTACCAAGGGTCGCTCCATGCATACCAGCTGTAACGCCCGGGAGCGTAGTACCAGCCATTCAGATACCAAGGTGAATGCCACAAGCGGCTACCGTCATAATAGCCGGCCCAATAATCGGAACTGGGCTCATAACCGTCAAAGCGGCTCATGCGGCGCGTATAACGGTAGTCTTCAGGTTCGGTGGAGGTGGAATCTGGATAGACGCCGGCTATGCCGTCGAAATCAATCGTATCGTCTCCCAGAGAATCGATTACCTCGTAGTGACTACCGCGACGATTGTATTCATCAACACTACGGCGAGAACCTATATAATAGGTATCGCGCGGCATTCCATACTCACGTTCGGTCTGCTCGGCCAACTCACGGGTTGGAACAAAGTACATGTCATCCTGAGCAAAAAGCTGGATGGGCATGCCCACTGCAATCATTGATAATAGGATTAATTTCTTCATATTTAATTCCTTTCTATAGTTTTACGCTGCAAAATTATTTATAATTTTCATGCAAATTTAAGGAAAAACCCTAAAAGACGGTAGGTTTTTCCCTATTTTTTTATACTTTTGTATGCTAATTAACGTTTTTCATCATCTAAATATGAAATATTTTGAACTGAACTTCCATATTTCCGTGCCTGAAGAAAGCATGATGCAGGATGCGCGCGACCTGCTGGCGGCACTGTCGGGAGAGGCTGGACTGGAGACTTTCGAAGAGACTGACGACGGACTGCGCGGCTACGTGCAGCAGGCATTGTTTGAGCAAACGGCACTTGACGACGCCATAGCCGACTTCCCCATTGAGGGCACTCGCATCAGGTATGACGTGAGCGAGGCGGAGTACCAGGACTGGAATGCCGAATGGGAGGCCGGGGGATTCGAGCCCATCGTGGTGGGCGACGGCCGCATCGTTGTTCATGACGGCAGACACCTGCCGGAGCTGACGGCCGACGTCAGCATTGAGATAGATGCCAAGATGGCCTTCGGCACAGGCACCCACGAAACCACCCGCCTGATGCTGATGGCACTGATAGCGCTGACGGAAAGAGAGCAACCGTCAGCATTGCTCGACTGCGGAACGGGCACAGGCATACTGGCCATTGCCGCACTTAGACTGGGAGTAAGCAAGGCTGTGGGCTACGACATCGATGAGTGGAGCGTTGACAACGCCCGTCATAATGCCATCATCAACCAGGTAGAAGAACGTTTCACCGCATTGCTGGGCGATGCCTCGGTGCTGAACGGACTGGACGAGACGTTCGATGTGGTCGTGGCCAACATCAACCGCAACATTCTGCTCAGCGACATGGAGCAGTTTGTTAACCGCATGCACAGCGGCAGCCACCTGTTGCTGAGCGGTTTCTACGATGATGACGCCCCGATGCTTATCAACAAGGCAAAGGAACTGGGACTGACTTTGGAAGAGAAGAGTACTGACAACGAGTGGACCTGCCTACAGTTTATTCTTCACGCTTGATGCAAAGATCCATCAAGTCGTTCAGTGAACCTTTAAAGATGTTGAGGTCAACCATACCGCTGATGCCGGGCAAACGGCCGGCATCGGTATGCTGCCAGAACATCCATGGTCCGTCATACTCCACTTCATCGACATAGTAGTGGGCTATCCAATAAGGATATTGGTTAAACACGCTGTCACCCAAGTACTGCGTCTTAAATTTATAATAGGTATAGATGATGGGCTTCACCTGGTAGTGCTGCTCAACTATGTCAAGCCACTTCAACACGCTGTCGCGGAACTGTTCGTCGGAAAGCCCGGGCGTTTTGTGCTCAACGTCGAGCACCGGCGGAAGGTCCCCCTCCTCGAGCTTCACCTTACTGATAAAATAATGTGCCTGCGAAGTGGCATTGCTCTTGACACTCCAGAAGTGGTAGGCCCCACAAATGAAACCGTTGTCACGGGCATTACGGAAATTCTGATAGTAGTTTTCATCAACAAGACTTGAACCCTCGGTAGCCTTCATAACAATGAAGCGGACGGGCGTTCCCTTGATGCGTGCTTCGACGAGCGAATCCCAGAGAATGGTGCCTTGATGGTGGGAAATGTCTATGCCGTGAATCTGGTAGCCCTCAGGGTAACTGATGTCTCCGTACAACGCCCGCCAACGGAACCCGTACGGGCTGACAAAGAAATAATAGAAGAACCAGACGTAGGCAGCAGCAATAAGAAAACCGCCCACCCACCAAGCCTTTCCTGGCACTCGCTGCAGAAAGCGCACAAAGACGTTTGGACGCTTCCGCTTAACGGGTGACGCAAGACGTCGCTTGGCAGATGGGCGGTTGTTATTAGGCATGACGATTACTTAGCCTGCTCAAGAGCAAGGGTCTTTGTCGGCTGGTCACATACCTCTGTGGGACCCCAATACTGTATTGGACCAGGATATACGTAAGCCGTTTCCTTTGCCCAACGCTCACGCTCAGCGGCAAATGCCTTGAAGGGAGCACCGTCGAGCTCTACGAGAGCCTTGCGGATAACAGGCTTCATCTCACCGTTACGACGTTCCATGTTCATCATCATCGTGATGGGCACACCACCGGCAATCCACTGTTCAGCAGGTGAAGTGGTGTTCTTGACGATGGCCATGTAACCGGTCTTTCCGTTAGCGATGAGCTGAGCAGCACTGGTGCCAAGGGCATAGCAGTAGTCAGCGTCGAAGTTT
Source organism: uncultured Prevotellaceae bacterium (assembly GCA_900320255.1). Classification (GTDB taxonomy): domain Bacteria; phylum Bacteroidota; class Bacteroidia; order Bacteroidales; family Bacteroidaceae; genus Prevotella. The sequence goes on along the minus strand of ONRS01000143.1, from coordinate 55,040 downwards.
GAGGGAGCAGCGCAACGGCCTTCATAACCGAAGAAGTGGTGCTGGGCAGCGAACTTACCAACATACTTGCCTTCCTTCTTCATCTTCTCCAGCTTCTGGGCAACCATCGTTGAGAGCAGCTTCTCAGTCTCAATAAGTGACACCTGTACGTTTCCGTGGGGGTCACGGTCGAGTGCCAACTGCTTGGCCACGCTGGTAGGCAGAGAGTTGAAGACTGCCAGGTTCTCGTCAGTCAGGTGACTCTTGGCAAAGTCAATCTGCTCAGAGCGGCCCATATCCTTCACCTCAGGCAAAGCCAGCACGTCGTTCAACTGGGCAATAAGCTTCTTAATGGCGGGAATGAACTCAATGAGTCCTTCAGGAACGATAACCGTACCGAAGTTGTTACCATTGGCAGCACGTACGACAACAGCATTGGCGATGTAGTCAACCACGTCGTCCAGGCTCATGGCCTTAGCTTCCACCTCCTCGCTGACGAGGCAGATGTTGGGCTGTGTCTGCAGGGCACACTCCAGAGCGATGTGAGAGGCCGAGCGACCCATCACCTTGATGAAGTGCCAGTACTTGCGGGCAGAGTTACAGTCGCGCTCAATGTTACCAATCAGCTCTGAATAGGTCTTACAAGCAGTATCGAAGCCAAAAGAGGTCTCAATCTGGTCGTTCTTCAAGTCACCGTCAATGGTCTTCGGGCATCCGATGACCTGCACGCCATACTTCTTGGCGGCATAGTACTCTGCCAGTACACAGGCGTTGGTATTTGAGTCGTCACCACCAATGATGACAAGTGCCTTAATGTCGAGCTCACGCAGAATCTGCAGACCCTTCTCAAACTGGTCTTCCTTTTCCAGCTTAGTACGTCCGGAGCCAATCATGTCGAAACCGCCAGTGTTGCGATACTCGTCAATGATGTCTGCCGTCAGCTCCATATAATTATGGTCAACGAAACCACCAGGACCCAAGATAAAACCGAACAGACGGTTCTCGGGGTTCAGGCGCTTCAGCTGGTCGAACAGGCCGGTAATCACATTGTGTCCGCCAGGAGCCTGGCCACCCGACAGAATGACACCCACGTTCATCTTCGCGTTGACAGCACTCTCGCCCGGCACGAACTCTACGAGCGGCATGCCGTAAGTGTTGGGGAACAACTTCTTGATTTCTTCCTGGTTATCGACGCTCTGTGTGGGAGCACCTTCCTTAACCTTTACTGCACCTTGGAGTGCCTTCGGCAACTTTGGCTGATAGGCAGCTCTTGCAATCTGCAATGCACTTTTTTCCATTTCTTTAATCTTTTTATTTTTGATGAATAACTGATTTTTCGGAGTGCAAAAATAATCTTTTTCCTTGAGAAATAAGAAGAAAAAAGAGTAAAAATGGTTTTTTAAGACTTTTTTAGAGTGAAAAGCCTTGTCATTTCAACTTTTTTCCGTATCTTTGACCAAATATTTTTAAATAATAATCACATACAGGAGGAATATAACATGGCAAAAAGAAGAACTTTAAAGCGTAGCATTACTGAAATTTGTACAGTACTTTTCGCAGAAGGAGTAGCAGCATCCTTAGAGAATGAGCACCCCGAAAATGCTGACGCACTGCTGACCTCCATCCTCAAGATGGAACGGCATTACATTTGTCGCGTATCGCATGCCGAGAAAGGTATGAAACCCAAGCTCTACTTCAACGACCTCATCGAGAAATTCAACGCGCAGGTCATTGAGATAGCAGACCAAATCAACAACAGCAACGCATGAAAGGACTATGTCGCTGGCTGCTATACCAGCTGATGGGATGGAAACTCAACGTCACTGAGCCATATCCGGAAAAATGCATTATTTGTCTGGCACCCCACACCAGCAATTGGGACTTTCTCATCGGGCAGCTCTATGCCCGCGCTGAAGGCATGAAGACCAACTTCCTGATGAAAAAGGAGTGGTTCTTCTGGCCTTTGGGACCTGTCTTCAAAAAGATGGGCGGCATTCCCGTATGGCGTTCCAAGCATACCAGCATGACCGACAACCTGGCGCAGACGGCCCGTGAGAGGAAGCACTTCATACTCTGCATCACCCCCGAAGGGACCCGCAAGCAGAATGCAGAGTGGAAGAAGGGTTTCTACTATATTGCCCAAAAAGCAGAAATACCCATTCTGCTCTATGGTGTCGATTATGAGAAGAAGGTCATAGCATGCACCAAGACCCTTTATCCCGATAGTGACATAGAAGGACAGATGCGAGAAATAAAACTATACTATAAAGACTTTAAAGGCAAGAAGCCGCAAAACTTTACAACAGGCGAAATATGAAGAACTTATTCGTTGCAGGATGCCTCTCACTGGCTCTTGCATTCCCCACATACCGGGCAGTGGCCCAGACCAAGCTATGGGGCGATATTGACTACGATGGAAGACCATGGGTGGAGAACGTTTCCCTGCCCAACAAGATAACGCATGGTCTGAAAGACAGACATATTGCCGTTTGGGCAAGTCACGGCCGTTACTATGACAAAGCCAAAGGCGGATGGAAATGGCAACGTCCGAAACTGTTCTGCACGACGGAAGACCTATACACTCAGACCATCGTCATTCCCTACCTGATGCCCATGCTCGAAAATGCAGGTGCCATCGTGTTCTCACCACGCGAACGCGACTGGCAGCGCAATGAGGTGATTGTCGATAACGACATGTATAACCCGGGCGTTTCCTATATTGAGGTGAACGATAACGGCAGGTGGCATAGCACGGGCAAGAACGGTTTTGCACAGCACGGCGGCAATTACCATGACGGCGAGAATCCCTTTACAGCAGGAAGTGCCCGACAGGTGAAGGCCACCAAGAAGAAGAAAAAGTACAGTCTCATCTCCTACCAGCCCACCCTGCCGGCAGCCGGGCGCTATGCCGTGTATGTCAGCTATCAGACGTTGCCGCAAAGTGTTGACGATGCCCATTACATTGTCTGGCACAAAGGCGAACCCACGGAGTTCCGCGTCAACCAGCAGATGGGCGGCGGCACCTGGGTCTATCTGGGTACGTTCGACTTTGACGAAGGCAGCAGCGAGTTTAACCGCGTGGTCATTACCAACCAGAGCCATAACAAGAAAGGTATAGTAACAAGCGATGCCGTTCGCTTCGGCGGCGGCATGGGCAACATTGCGCGCGGCGGACGCACCAGTGGACTGCCACGTGCACTGGAGTGTGCGCGCTACTATGCCCAGTGGGCCGGCATGCCTTACGACATTTACGGTCTGAAAGGTGGCAACGACGACTATTCTGACGACATCAACGTACGTCCGCTTATGACCAACTATATGGCTGGCGGTTCCTGCTTCGTGCCCTCCATTGAGGGTGTCGGAGTGCCCCTGGAACTTTCGCTTGCCGTACACAGTGATGCCGGTTACGCCAAGAACGGTACTGACCTCGTCGGTTCACTGGCTATCTACACCACCAATTTCAACGACGGGCGGCTGAACTGCGGTCTCTCCCGCATGATGTCGAAAGGCCTGGCAGAGTCGTTGCTCGACAATGCCAAGAACGACATTGAGGCCACCTACGGCCAATGGAACCGCCGCTACCTCTGGGACCGTAACTATGCTGAGACGCGCCTGCCCGAAGTGCCCAGCGCCATCTTTGAGACCATGTCGCACCAGAACTTCCCTGACATGGTGCTCGGCCAGGATCCGAACTTCCGCTTCACCCTGGCCCGAAGCATTTACAAAACCCTGCTGCGCTATATCAACAGCCAGCACGGCGAGTCGTCAGTCATCACGCCGTTGGCTCCCGACCACTTCTGTGCGGAGCTGAAGAAAGACGAAGCCCGACTGAGCTGGCAGTCTGTGGAAGACCCGCTGGAACCCACAGCCAAGCCTACCGGTTACATAGTCTATACGGCCATCGGTGATGCAGACTTCGACAACGGCACCTACGTCAAGTCTCCCTCGTTCACCATGGACCTGGAGCCCAACCTACTTTACAGTTTCAAGGTAGCAGCCGTCAACAAGGGCGGCCGCAGCTTTACCACTGAGGTGCTCTCCGTGCTCTATAACCCCAATGCCGTAGGCGACATTATGATTGTCAACGGTTTCCACCGCCTCTCCTCGCCTGCCATTCGCAACAACTCGGCCGAGCAGGGATTCGACTTCGACCAGGACCCGGGCGTCACCCTGGGACGTACGGCCGGCTGGATAGGCAAGCAGACTGTCTTCAACCGTGCCCGCATGGGTAACGAGAGCTCCAGCGGATTAGGCTACAGCGACGACCAGTTCTTCGGCAGCTTCATTGCCGGCAACGACTTCAACTACGTTCGCACCCACGCATCGGCCATCGAGTCGGCAGGCCTCTACAACATTGCCAGCTGCTCCAGCCAGGCCATGGAGAGCGGCCGCGTCAGGACGGGCCACTATGCCCTCATCGACATGGTGTTAGGACTGGAACGTAACGACGGCCATAGCCTCGTGCCCTATAAGGCCTTCAGCCCACAGATGCAGAACGTGTTGCGCTCCTACACGCGTAATGGCGGCAACCTACTTGTCAGCGGTTCCTACGTGGCCACCGACATGCGCCAGCCGCACGAGCAGCAGTGGGTGGCCGACGTACTGAAGTGCTACTCTGCAGAGACCTACCGGGCCATCAACGACTCCATCAGCGGCATGGGAACTAACTTCCTGTTCTTCAACCGGCTCAACGAGGATCACTATGCTTCCACGTCGTCCGACGTGCTGAGTCCGCTCAGTCCTGCCTTTGCCGCCATGCTCTATGCTGACGGTCGCGAGGCATGCGTGGCCTACCAGGGCACTGACTACCGCTGTATCACTATGGGGTTCCCCTTCGAGTGCATCGTCACTGAGCAGAAGCGCTCGTCCATTATGCAAGGACTACTGAAATTTCTATTACAATAACTAAAAACACCTTATTTAAACTATGGCTAAAATCCAAACCAACTCCTCAGGTACGAGGAGCATTGAAATCACAGAGAATCACCTGAATACTATTGAAAAGTATCAGTTGTTCCGTGACCTCATCGACAGCAACGGCTACGTTGATGAGCAAGTGTTAGACAAGTTGAAGCTGAACATCCGCTCACTGCTGGAGTCAGAGAACGGCCGCGACAAGGAGCTCATCGACCTCTGCCTCGACGTCATCTATCATCCTAACATGAAGGCGTTCGGCCTACAGCAGTTAGTGCTGCTCTTCATTAACTGGAAGAACCGCGCCAACGAGAACCTCGGCATGACCAAGCGGGCTTTCCAGGGAACACCGTTTAATTAGTGGAGAGTGGAGAGTGGAGAGTTTAGAACTATGGAATACAAGCTGACGGACTTCTTGCCGACAACCAAGAAGGAGATGGAACTGCGAGGCTGGGAAGAGGTTGATATCATTCTCTTTTCAGCCGACGCTTACGTTGACCACCCGTCGTTCGGTGCTGCCGTCATCGGCCGCACATTAGAGGCTGCCGGCTATCGGGTGGCCATTGTCCCTCAGCCCGACTGGCATGGTGACTTCCGCGACTTCAAGAAGTTAGGACGCCCCCGTCTGTTCTTCGGCATCGCACCAGGCTGCATGGACTCTATGGTCAACAAATACACAGCCAACCGCCGCTTACGCTCTGAGGATGCCTACAGCCCTGACGGCCGTCACGACCTCAGACCGGAATATCCCACCATTGTCTATTCACAGATACTACGCCAGCTGTACCCCGACGTGCCCATCATTCTGGGAGGCATTGAGGCATCGCTGCGCCGACTCACCCACTACGACTATTGGAAGGACGAGCTGCGCCCCTGCATACTCTGTGACAGCCATGCTGACCTCATTATCTACGGCATGGGTGAGAAACCCATTCTGGAGTTGAGCCGACGGATAGCCGACGGCGAGCCCGTCAGCTCCATACGCGATATTCCGCAGACGGTCTATCTGGCCCGTCAGCAGGACATTCCGGGCGGCATTCGTCAGGACGACATCGTGCTGCACAGCCATGAGGAATGTCTGCGCAACAAGCGGTCGCAGGCAGAGAACTTCCGCCACATCGAGGAAGAGTCGAACAAGATGCACGCCCAGCGGCTGCTGCAAGAGGTGAACGGGTGCTACGTAGTGGTGAATCCCCCCTACCCGCCCATGACGACGGAAGAGTTGGATGCCTCGTTCGACCTGCCTTACACGCGCGTACCTCATTTAAAATATAAGGGTAAGCACATTCCCGCCTACGAGATGATCAAGAACTCGGTCAACATTCACCGCGGGTGTTTCGGCGGCTGTGCCTTCTGCACCATTTCGGCCCATCAGGGAAAGTTCATTACCTGCCGCTCCAAGGAGAGCATTCTCAAGGAGGTGAGGCAGGTGGTCAAGATGCCCGACTTCAAGGGTTACCTGAGCGACCTTGGCGGACCGTCTGCCAACATGTACGGCATGAGCGGCCGCAACAAGAGCATCTGCGAACGCTGCAAGCGTCCCAGCTGCATTCACCCGCAGATATGCCCGAACCTCAACACCAGCCACGCGGCCCTGCTCGAAGTCTATAGGGCCGTCGATGCGTTGCCTGAGGTGAAGAAGAGCTTCATAGGCAGTGGCGTGCGTTACGACCTGCTGCTCTATCGCTCGAAGGACGAGGCTGCCAACCGTTCGGCCGACGAATACACGCATGAACTGATCTGCCGGCACGTCAGCGGCCGCCTGAAGGTAGCACCCGAGCACACCAGCGATGCCGTGTTGCGACTGATGCGCAAGCCGTCGTTCCAGCAGTTTGAACAGTTCAAGCGCATCTTCGACCGCATCAACCGCGAGGAAGGACTCAACCAGCAGATTATTCCCTACTTCATCTCGTCGCACCCAGGCTGTCGCGAAGAAGACATGGCCGAGCTGGCCGTCAAGACCAAGCGGTTGGACTTTCAGTTAGAGCAGGTGCAGGACTTCACCCCCACCCCCATGACGGTATCAACCGAGACGTGGTACACCGGCTACGACCCTTACACGCTGGAGCCCGTCTTCTCGGCCAAGAGTCAGAAGGAGAAGCTCGCCCAGCGCCAGTTCTTCTTCTGGTACAAGCCCGAGGAGCGCCGCGGCATAGAGCAGAGCCTGCGCCGCATCGGCCGTGCCGACCTGATTAGTGAGTTGTGTGGGGCTTATAAGCCCTATAAGGCCAATAAGGCCAATGAGCCCTATAAGCCCCATACGGCCTATACGCCCTATAAGCCAAATACGCCCAATGACCATCATCGAACAAGCCCTCGTGGCGAAAAACCCCAAGAAAAAGAGCGAGGACGGAATCGTCGTCACCGATGACTTCGTGGCCGTCATTGACGGCAGCACGTCGAAGAGCACGCTGCGCCACAGCCTCTTCAACACCAACGGCCGCTACTGCATGCTGCTGGTGTCGAAGTACGTGCGCAAAGCCCCCAAGACCATTACCTGCGACGCCTTCTGCCGCGGCGTGTCCGCCTATGTGCGCAAGCACTACCGCAAGTCGCAGCTGCAGCTGCTGGCCGAGCACCCTGAGGAGCGCATGTGTGCCTCGGCGGTCATCTTCAGCCGCGTTAGCCGCGAGGTGTGGATGATTGGCGACTGCCAATGCCTCATCAACGGTGAGCTGTACGAGAACCCCAAGCCTTACGAACAGGTGCTGGCTGAGGAGCGGGCCGCCATTATCAGCCAGATGACCGATACCGACAGCCTCTTCATACACGACACGGCGCGCGACCAGATTATTCCGCACATGAAGGAGGCCATGCGCGGCCAGAACATCAACTACTCGGTCATCGACGGATTCCCCATTCCGCGGCAGCACGTCCGCGTCATTACGCTCGACTTCCGTCCCTGGGAACTGGTACTGGCCACCGACGGTTACCCGTTTCTCTGCCCCACCCTGCAGGAATCAGAAGAGCGGCTCGCCTGGCAGAAAGCCAACGACCCGCTCAACATTGGTCAGTTCAAGGCCACGAAGGCCTTTATGCAGGGCAACGTCTCGTTCGACGACCGCACGTACATCCGTTTCAGTGTTTAATGAGCTGACAGCAGCTCACATTCCCTCAGCCAGACGGCCGACACCGCATCGCTGGGCATGCGCCAGTCGCCACGCGGCGACAGCGACACGCTGCCCACCTTCGGACCGTCGGGCAGACAGGAGCGCTTGAACTGCTGGTTAAAGAACCGGCGGCAGAACGTGGTGAGCCACTTCTTGATGGTCTCTGCATCATAAACTCCGGCAAAGGCACTGAGCGCCATGATGAAAATCTTTTGCGGACGGAAACCGAAGCGCAGCATGTAGTACAGGAAGAAGTCGTGCAGCTCGTAGGGACCCACCAGGTCCTCGGTCTTCTGTTTGATATTGCCGTCGGCATCTGCCGGAATCAGCTCGGGCGAAATGGGCGTCTCAATAATGTCGAGCAGCGTCGTCTTCGAGTTCACATCAACATCGTTCATGGCCACATAGGTCACCAGGTACTTGATGAGCGTCTTGGGCACGCCGCCGTTGACACCGTACATCGACATGTGGTCGCCGTTGTAGGTAGCCCAACCGAGTGCCAGCTCCGAGAGGTCGCCCGTGCCGATGACCAGCCCGCCTAACTGGTTCGAGAGATCCATCAGTATCTGTGTGCGCTCGCGGGCTTGCGAGTTCTCGTAGGTCACGTCGTGAATGTCGGCATTATGGCCTATGTCCTCAAAGTGCTGTGTCACCGCCTTGGCAATACTGATCTCGTAGTCGGTAATGCCCAGCGAGTGCATCAGGCTCACGGCGTTGTCGTGGGTGCGGTCGGTGGTGCCGAAGCCGGGCATGGTGACGCCGATGATTCCCTTGCGGTCAAGTCCCAGCTTGTCGAACGTCTTGACGCATACCAGGAGTGCCAGCGTAGAGTCCAGTCCACCGCTGATGCCCAGTATAACACGCTTCGAGTTGGTGTGCTGCAGGCGCTTTGCCAGTCCTGCCACCTGAATGTTCAGTATTTCCTCACACGACTCCTGCATGTCGTCCGACTTCGGAATGAAGGGGTGCGGGTCTATCTGCCGCTGCAGCCGGAACTCACGCTGCTCCACCGGCTGTGCAGCAATGGTCTGTGCCGTGGTGTGGCGCTGGGCGTTGATGAACGTGGTGTTCTTACGGCGCTCACTGCGCATGCGCTCCACGTCAATCTGGGCCGTCAGCAGTTGTGGCTCAAACGAGAAGCGCCGGCCTTCAGCCAACAGGTGACCGTACTCAAAAATCATTGCGTTGCCGCCATACACCACGTCCTGCGTGCTCTCGCCGAAGCCACAGCTGGCATAGACGTAGCCGCTCAGCGTGCGGGCACTCTGCTGGGCCAACAGGGCGCGCAGATAGGCGTGCTTGCCAATGAGCTCGTCGCTGGCCGAGAGGTTGAACACGATGTCGGCACCGGCCAGCGACAGTTGATTGCTGGGTGGCGTGGGAGCCCACACGTCCTCACAAATCTCTACGCCGAACTTCACGCCGTCGGCCGTCTGAAACAGCTTCGGAGCCGCCGACAGCACCAGCGGGTTACCGGCCAGGTAAATCTCAGTGTCGTTCAGGTCCTGCGCCGAGGCAAACCAGCGCTTCTCGTAGAACTCGCCATAGTTGGGCAGATAGGTCTTGGGCACCACGCCTAACACCTGTCCGTGCTGAATGACGGCAGCGCAGTTAAACAACAGCCCGCCCGTCTGCACGGGCAGTCCTATAATGGAGATGATGTCCAGCTTACGCGTCGCACTGAGCAGCTGAATGAGAGCCTGTTCGGCCTCCTCAATCAGCAGTTGCTGTGTAAACAGGTCCTGACACGAATAGGCCGTGAGCCCTAATTCCGGGAAGCAGATAATCTCCACGCCCTGCTCGTCGGCCTCTATAATCAGGCGCTTCGTCTCTTCCATGTTAAACGCGGTGTCGGCCACCTTCACTGCCGGCACTGCTGCTGCTACATTGATAAATCCGTACTTCATTTAGATTTGAGATTTGAGATTTGAGATTTTAGATTTTTTAATTTATTGTCTAAGGTCTTAAGGGTTGAGGGTTGAGCGTTGAGCGTTGAGGGTTGAGCGTTGAGCGTGTCTTCACACCTCGTACCTCGACCTTTGACCTTAGCCCTTTGACCTTCAACCCTCAACCCTCAACCCTCAACGCTCAACCCTTAAGACCTTTCCCCCGATACGCGGTCCTGCTCAATAATAGGATAGATGAGCGCATGCTGCTCGAAGAAGTCGTTTTCCTCGAAGGCGTGGAGCTTATAGAACTTCACCCCGTCAATGCGCAACTTCACGTCAACGGGCGTCTTCAGCAGGAAGGGCTTTTCACGCTTGTACGCCAACAGCTGCACGTTCAGGCGCTCCATGCCGTTCAGGTCCTCGCGACCGAACTCCTCTATAAACAGCTTGGTGTTAGGCTCCACCTCACCCGTAGCCCGCAGGCGGCAGGCATTATTCTCTACCGACATGAGCACGAAGCGCAGATAATAGTTGCTGTCGTTCACTAAATAGCTTTCAAGCCGTGACGACGAGAGCGCCTTGGGGTCCATCGGCACAAAGGCCAGGTAGGCACTCAGCAGGTTGCCGCCCTTGCGCTCCTCAACGGGAGCCTTGAAGCTGATGGGCTTGTCGGCCGGCTCCTCCTCCTTCTCCTCCTCGACGACGGGAGCCGCCTTCAGCTTGCTCTCCACCAAGTGTGCGGTGCTGTAGTCCTCGTCCTCCACAACCACCACGTCAGCCATCTGCATGGGAATCTGAAAGCCGTCGGCATCTTCCACCAGCACAATATTCTTTCCCTGGAAGCCAGCCACGCGGCCGCCTCCCACTTCACTCACAAAACGTACTTTATCGCCTATTTTCATTGTTATTTGTTTTTATTTCCTTTTTCTTGAGGTGATAGTTTTTTTCGAGGTACGAGGTGCGAGGTACGAGAATACCTCTGTCCCTCCTTATCGATTAACATATCATGCGTTGAACAGCACCGACGAGTCGCCGTAGCTCAGGAAGCGGAAGTCGTGCGACAGGGCGTAGTCGTAAATCTTGCGCCAGTCGCCTTTGACGAAGGCCGACACCAAGAGCAGCAGCGTGCTCTGCGGCTGATGGAAGTTCGTCACCAGCACCTTCACAATCTTGTAGTCGTAACCCGGCGCAATGATGATCTGCGTCGAGGAGTGCAGCACCGTCAGCCCCTGACGGTTCATCCAGTCGAGCAGTGCCTGCAGGCTCTCCTTACTCCCGACACCCGACGCTACGGACTGAGCCTCGTACGGCTCCCACTGCTGCACGTGCAGCTGCTCCTCGCTCACGTCCGGGTTCTGCAGCACCTTCAGACCCATGTAGTACAGGCTCTCCAGCGTCCTCACGCTCGTAGTGCCCACGGCAATGGCCTTGCCCCCGTGGGCAATGAGCCGCTCAATGGTGTGGCGCCTCACGCTGATGAACTCCGTGTGCATCTCGTGGTCGGCTATCTGCTCGCTCTTCACGGGCTTGAACGTTCCGGCCCCTACGTGCAGCGTCAGCTCCTCGCGCTCAATGCCGCGCTGGTCAATGTCGTGCAGCACGCGGTCAGTAAAGTGCAGCCCCGCCGTGGGTGCCGCCACACTGCCCTTGATCTTCGAATACACGGTCTGGTAAGTCGTCTTGTCACTCTCCTGCGTCTCACGGTTCAGGTAGGGCGGAATGGGCAGTTCACCCACCGCGTCGATTACCTCGGCAAACGACATGCCGCCCGTCCACTCAAACTCAACAAGATGGCTCGTGCCGTGCTCACCCTTTCGTGTAGCCTTGATGGTCAACGCGCCATGCTGAAGGGTGAGCGTCCCGTCCTTCCACTTCTTCAGGTTGCCCACCATGCAGTACCAGGCACAGCGGCCCCTGGTCTGGAACATCAGCTCGTAGTCACTCGGCTCGGCAGGCTCCAGCAGAAACACCTCGATGAGTGCTCCCGTCTCCTTGCGGAAATGCATGCGGGCCTGAATCACCTTCGTGTTGTTGAACACCATCAGCGCCCCCGGCTCCAGGTAGTCAGGCAGGTGGTAGAAGTGGTCCTCGCTCACCTCCCCGTTCCTATACACCAGCAGCTTGGAATGGTCGCGCTCATGCAGCGGGAACTTAGCTATCCGCTCGTCGGGCAGCTCATAGTTATATTCACTTATATGTATATGCTTCGTGTCCATTTTTCATTTCTTTAATGAAGCGTCCTACGCTTTTCGGATGCAAAAATACACAATTTCCCCGACACCACAAAACCTTTGGCAAATAATCTGGGCAAAAGGAAAGCCGTGAAGGAAAAAAATCGCACAGGAGGGGGAAATCCTGTGCGACTTGAATATGAACTTACTTGATACGCAGGCTGACCTTTTTCAGGGCATCCCGAATCTCCGGTGTGACCCTCAGGTTCAGCTTGAGCTTCTTAATCATCGTCTGGCAGTTTACGTCATCCCACTCCTCAACCGTTATGCCGTCGGCACCGATTGACAGCGTGCCCAACTCGGGTATCACTATAGTATGCCCCAACAGCACCATCTCGGTAATCTGCTTGACAATGGCACTGAGCACATACTTCACTTCCGACGGCTCCACGCGCGAGTCGTCGGCTGCCAGCTGGCAAAGTTCTTCCGTACTGATGGTGCTGTAGTGGTCAACCCTGGGAAACCACTTGTCCTCACACGAAGGGTTAGAACCCTTAAACTGATATGTCTTCAACTGAATCGTTCCCATCACTCGTCCTCCCCGTCCGTTATTAACAGTGCCCCATGCTCGTCGAAACGCCTGCCTTTTCCATCTCGCGGCGTGACCAGCGTCATCGAGACACGAGTCATTTTTTCCTTCAGATACAATGAGGGACGGAACGTAACCTTCAGCCCCTTCACGTTTTTCTTCACGGCCACGTCCTCTTGCCGCTCACTGCCAGTACCCTGGCACGTCAGCCCGATGACCCCCAAATCGCCCAATTCCACCTTATGGCCATTGAGCACCATTTCCTTGATCTGCTTGACAACCGATGCCATAATGTATTCCACACGCGCACGGTCTATCTGGGAGTCCTGCTCAGCAAACTCGGCAAGTTCACGGGACTCAATGGTATGCAGCCTGCGCGGACGCAGCGAGTATCCCTTCTTGATAGCCGTAGAACGCTGATCGTTAACGGCATAAAACATAATCGCTCCACTCTTGTTCTCCATATTTTCTACTGTTTGTTCCTTTCTTTACCATGCAAATATACATGAAATAATCATGTTTCGCACCAACATCTGCCATCTTTTATGCTTAATTAACGCAGGAACTGTATTAAGTTTTCCCGAGATTGTTATAAATTTTTCCCGAGATTTAAGTTACTTTTTCCCGAGATTCTACCCTACAATCTCGGGAAAAACACATGAGAATCTCGGGAAAAACATATAACAATCTCGGGAAAACAAACAATAATTCTTCGGCGAACTAAGCGAAATCTCCGCACCACTTCAGCACGAAATGCATATTTTAACCTCCTTTTTCTTTGCCGTTTCAGAAATAATGACTAACTTTGTAGGTGATAATAAGTAATGTCAAAACATCAAATAAACTAAAAATACGAAACAGACAGTACAAACGGAACATGAAGGGAGCCTACGTGGCACCAGGTGCCGCACTCCCGAAGGGATCAGACAAACATTTTATTACTAACCAATGAATTGTGCGTCGCACTCCCGTTCGAAGTCTTTTTAATATAACTTGAGCTTTCTGCTCTTGTCTCTCTCTACTTTGAATACCGGCAAAATATTCACACGTGAGAGCAAGCAGTTCAGAAGGTTCACGTCCGTAAGGGGGCGTGAACTGTTCTTGCTTGTTTATGTCGAGGTCACTTGCCGGTAACCATGAAAGAGAATAAGCATCGGATGGTTGCACGCCTTTTCTTATTCTTACACACTTCCAGACGGAAACCATCCGCATATGATAGACTTGGGATTACCCAGTGGGAGAAAATGGGCTTGCTGTGATGTTAACGCTTCTCATCCGTTTGATGAAGGCGGTTTATTTGCATGGGGCGAGACTACTGAAAAAGATAATTACACATATGACAACTATGATATTTCTTGGCATTGGTATTACTCCGGTATAATTCTCCCCGAAGAAAGAGATGCAGCTACCGTAAATATGGGAAATAGTTGGTGTACACCAGATTGGCAAGATATCCTTGAACTGATAAGTAATTGTTCATATAAACTTATTGATGAGAAAGGACAAGTAATAGATTGGATGGCTACAGACTATGTTAAAGTGATCGGTCCAAATGGTAATTATATTGTTTTGCCAAAGGGCGTCTATTGGTCTCGAGAACAAATTGAATGCAGTTGGTCAGATAGTTACTATGATTATCTATATGATGATAGGAATGGTTATTGGAAGTATGCATATACTATGCATGCAACTTCTTCCAGTTATGCGACAACGTATTGGGCAGAACTTAAAACATACCATCAATATACCTCAAGTGAGTATGGTCCCAAATATCTAGGACATCGTGTACGAGCAGTGAAGAAACGTTGAATTAATGTGCATTAGGAGGAACATCTCTACTGCCTACTGCCCACCATACGCCAAGTGGCACAAGCCTCCCGAAACGGGAAAAGGCTTGTGCCACTTTGATTTGGTCTTCTACTACGGAGTAGTCAGGTATTTCATCCTCAACTGCTGCTGTTCCTCTTTCGAGAAGTGCAGCTGGTTCTCTACGTATTGCGACAGCGAGCCGTAACGCTGGTCTATCAAATTGAGCGTTGCCTCGAAGTTCTCACGGCTCACACCGACCATGGCGCGAATGAAGGCGATGGCATCGGCACTGCCGTCCATCGAGCTCACTTTGGCCGTCAAGGCCTCCACCTGCGGAGCGTAGCTCTGGTTGGAGAGGTCGAAGTCCTCGACTATTGTCTCGCGGCTGGCACCAAGGGCAGCCAGGAGGAAGGCCGATGCCCATCCGGCACGGTCCTTGCCCTGCGAGCAATGCCAGAGCACCCCACCCTTGGCACGGAGCACTCCACGGAGGAACTCACCGTAGTAGTATTGCGCCGTGGAGTCGGTCACGATAGCAGGATAGAGCTGGCGGGCCATGGTCTGCGCCTTGGGGTCGAAGGCATACTTCATCAGTATGGCCAGCATGTCCCGCATGTCCATCTTTGTCGTATCAACACGGCTGGAGCTGAAACCCTGAATGAAGGCTTTTGGCAGCGTGGAGAGGTGGGTATAGCTCACCCCGTCAATCACACGGTCGGGGGCACCATTAGCCTCGACCTCGAAACGGAAGTCGAACACATCCGTCAGATGATACTTCTGCTTCAGCACCGCCACGTCGCCGTCGGTAGCCTTCGCGAGGTTTCCGCTGCGCACGAGCATTCCCGTGCGGATGGTCTGCCCGTCCTGCATGACGAGCGTACCCATGTCGCGGGCATTCTCAATGCCTTCCCATGCAATGGTGCGCTGCTGGGCTTGCGCGGTGTGGAGAGTGGAAAGCATCATAACTAATGTAATAGTGGTGATAAAACTTTTCATTTCTACTTAGGCATAAATTGGTCGAACATTTTCAGGAGGGCCTCAGAGGGAGTCCCTTTGCCATTACTCAACTTGCAGACGAGGAAAGCAATCTTGGTGGCGATGAAGGGATACAACTTGCGCACCTCGGCCTCTAACTGCTCTTTTGAGTCAGTGCCATAATATACCGGCGCAAAGGCTTTCCAGTGGGCTTTCAGTGTGGGCGGTTCCAGGTGGAAGATGCTGTCGGCACGCTCGGCTGACATGAAGTTGGAGGTGTAGTACAACATACAGAGATCCCACTCAGGCACGCCGTAGGCAAAGTCGCCCACGTCGATCCAGAGGTCGCGCTTCCCGTCGGTGATGATGTTGCCGATGTGCAAGTCGCCATGCAGGCAGGTGGATGCGGAAGGAACGGTATCGAGAAACCGGTGGAAACGCTCTTTCCAGTCATCGGGCAGCAGTTCGAACTTGTCAATCCATGAACCTGCCAAGTCACGCATGTCAGGCAACCGCCCGGTGTCGGCAGGGGTCTGGTGTATCTGTCTGGCGAGCACGGCGAAGCGCTCTGACAGGGGCACCAGCTGGTCGGGTTCCTGCGATATGATGCGGGTAAACGAGCGCTTGGGGCTGATCAGCTCATACTCGGCACCGAAGCGTGTGCCGTCGGTTATCAGGCGGATGGGCTTCGGCGTGGGCAGTCCGATGTCATAGACCACCTGACTCGCACGGAACTCACGCGCGGCATTGTCAGCAGCAATGCTCGACATGAAGAGCTTGGCCAGTGTCTTGCCGTCCTTATGGTTGTAGGTGAGGGCCGTCCCACCCTCGCCGGTCTGGACATAGTCATCCAGGCTTATTCTTTCAACGTCTTGCATATTCCTATTTGCTTGTGCGGTCAATGTAACTCATGATTACCTCCACAGCATCGTCCTCGGTCAGACCGTCCATATTGATGACGAGGTCGTAGTGGCGCGTGTCGTAACGGGAAACATTAGGCAGCGACGAACGCAGTTCGGGGTTCATCTGGACGTATTTCTTAATGTAGGTATCACGGCCCTTATCAACCTTCTCGATGGTGGCGATGGCCTCCTCACGGCTCAGTCCCTGTCTGGTCATCACGCGCTCAATGCGGCTCTCCATTGAGGCCTGGATGAAGATGCTCACGCTGTTGGGCCACTCGCGGAACACGAGGAAGCCCGAGCGACCGGCCACCACGCACGACTCCTGGGCGGCCAGCTCCTGCAGGATGCGCTGCTCGGTGCTTATCATCGAGGCCGTGGTCAGCACCGTCTCTGCCTCCATGGGCAGTGTGGTGGCACTGCGCGTCTTGTAGTAGTTGTTGAACTCCGTCCACCACGTCTTCTTCTGCGCCTTGATACGCTCTATCTCCTCCACAGTCAGACCGAACTTCTTGGTCAGCCCCTCTATGAGAGCCTTGTCGTAGTACTTCACCTGCAGCCTTTCAGCCAGTTTACGGCCGACGGAGCGGCCACCGCTTCCAAGTTCACGGTTCACGGTAATCACAAATTTTTCTTCTCTTTTCATAATCGTCTGTACTTTATATAATATTATGTGTAATTTAAGTTTCGCATTCGCTCTGGCTCCTCTGGAGTTCAGGAGTTTAGATACTCAGACCGCTTCTGTTCAAGATCGTCAATCTTGTAGGTGTCGCCAACCTTCACCACGGTGAGCAGCACATCGTACTCGTAATTCTCATACTTGTTCTCAACAAGAACATGCTGTTCGTCACGAACGGTGACCTGGCGGGACGTAAGTCCGCCGCAATCACCGCCACCCTCATAGAAGAACAACCATGTGGCCAGGCACTCACCTTCGCATTCATAGTCGTAAGAATTGATTAAATACTCGAGCATTTGCGGGGTAATGTGCTGTTTCACATAGTCATAGTCTAACAAGCCGCGTTCCTCCCAGTCAGCATAGAACTTCTCAACGAAGGCCTTGAGGTCCTGCTCTTGAGCCGATTTGTCAACCGTGACTATAGGACCGTCATTAACGACTGCCCGTTCCTCTGTGGCAAGCGTATCGGCAGTGGGGTCGGAAACCTTGTCCGATGCCTTAACGTGGCAGGAGGAACTGCATAACAAGAATGCCATAGCCAGTACCATGTTCAGTTTCTTTTGTAGTTTCATAACGTTATGGTTTTAATGAATGATAAACATCACTTTTCTTCAAAGAAGCCGAAGCCTCCCAATGCCTTGAGCATGCGCTCTATATAGTCCCACGAGGTAGGACTCCATTGGAAGCCAAGGCGTAGGAGTACCTGCGTCGTGTAGTTGTTGTCGCGCCTGACGTCGGCGGTTTTTTGTCCGTGAGCCACGTCCTTGTAGGCCAGCATAGCAGCCATCTGCTTGGCTTTCTGCGGGTCTTGGCCGGCCTCGTCCATTGCCTTCTGGAACTCCTCCTGCTCAACAAAACGTATGCCCTGTCCTACGGAGGATAGCCCGCTGAGCACATCGCCAAGGTACTGGGCGTGGATGTTGTACGGATGGAACACGGTACACGCTTTCGGTGTAGTGGCCAGCAGAACGATGGCGCGCGATACCTCGTTGATAGGCGAGAACTCCACGGGGGTGTAGCACAGGTTGTAAGGACAGCAGCCCAGCATGTTGTAGATGCGGATACGGCCCATGAACGAGTTAGTGGAGAAGTTGGCCTGGAACTCACCGTCGGTAGAACGGGCTGCGAGGTTGCCCACGCGCATAATCTTAGCACTCAGTCCGTGCAGGGCCACGGCATCCAGTATCAGTCGCTCAGCCATGTATTTCGAGTAGATGTACTTGTTGCCAAGATACTGGCCCATGTAGAGCCGCTGCTCGGTATATACATCCTCCTTGATTTCACCAGCCCACAGGCCACGGGTACTGGCTGTGGAGATATGGATGAGCCGGGCTTGCGACTTGATGCAGAAATCGACGCAGCGCTGTGTACCCCCGATGTTCACATCTTCAATCTCCGTACCCTCGGAGAAGTGCTTTACTACGGCAGCGCAGTTGAATACCGTATCAACCTTCAGGCTCGTGTCAATATTCTGTGTCACGTCGCCGAGAACAATGTGTAGGCGCTGTCCGAACAGTTCCTTGAAGGAATTGGCAAAGTAGTAGAAAAGCAGGGTGCGCAGACGGCTCTCTGCGGCTTCCTTAGTCTTGCCACGAACCAAACAGTAGATGTTGGGAGCATCGCTGTCGATGAGTTCACGCAGGATGTGGATACCCAGATAACCGGTAGCGCCTGTCAGCAGCACATTTCCCAACGGCTGTCGATTGCCGCTGCGGAAGTTGGCGAGGGTGCCCTGTTGCAGCAGATTGTCGATGGCGGTATAGTCGAAGTTGGCAATGGGGTCCTCTTTTTCCGGCAAAGAACCGTCGGACACTTGTATTTCGCCGGTTATGAGGGCTGCCAGTTTGCGGGGAGTCGGGTTGGCAAAGACATCGCCGTAGGCCACATGTATGCCGGCCTTGTCGGCCTCGATGATGACCCGGGTGACAACGAGTGATGTGCCGCCCAGTTCAAAGAAGTTGTCCGTGGCTCCCACCTTGTCCATCTGCAGGATGTCGGCAAAGATGTCACAGAAGGCACGCTCGGTGTCATTGGTTGGTGCTTCGTAGGTACTGCTGACGGCCAGCTGGGGTTCGGGCAGGGCCTTGACGTCGGTCTTGCCGTTGGGCGTCATCGGCATCTCCTTCAGTTGCAAGTATGCCGTGGGCACCATGTACTGTGTCAGGCTCTTCGATATTTCTGTCTTCAGGGCATCGGGTGCTATCTCGCGGTCGGCAGTATAGTAGGCACAGAGGTGCTCCTTGCCGTTCAATTTGCGAATCATGATGACCGCCTTCCTAATGCCTTCCACCTTCAGCATGACGTTCTCAATCTCGCCCAGTTCTATGCGCAGTCCGCGCAATTTAATCTGATGGTCGGTGCGCCCGAGGATGATGACATTGCCGTCAGGGAGCCACTTGGCATAGTCACCCGACTTATATATGCGCTGCCCGTGGTATTCCACGAAACGCTCACGGGTCATCCTGTCGAGGTTGTTGTAGCCACGTGCCACGCCGCGACCGCCGATGTACAACTCGCCCACCACGCCTACGGGCAGTTCGTTGCCGTCGCTATCGACGATAAACTCCTTGACATTCAGTTGTGGCTTGCCGACGGTCACCAGTTGGGCATTCGTCAACTCGGCATTGTTAGATGCCACGGTGATCTCCGTAGGTCCGTAGCAGTTGAAGATGCGGGCCTTGGTCACGCTGCGCATTAGCGACAGCAACTGTTCGGAGAACTTCTCGCCACCGGCGCGGCAGATATTGACTTTCGAGATGGCATCGCAGAAGTCAGGACTCGTAAGCCAGGTCATCCAGCGCGACGGCGTGCCGCTGACCATGTTGACCTGTTGTTCATTGATGAGGTGTGCCAGGTCGAGCGGGTTGTTGGCTTGTTCCTCGGTGGCGAGAACCAGGGTCTTGCCATTATAGTAGCACATGCCGATGTCCTGAAGGGCGGCATCAAACGAGATGGTGGTGACGCTCAGCATGCGCTTGGCATCGGTTAGCACGGCATTGGCGAAAACATTGGCCGGATGGCCGTAAAGGTAGTTGCAGATACCTTCATGGCGCAGCATCACGCCCTTCGGGCGACCAGTGGAGCCACTGGTATATATAAGGTACGCGAGGTCGTCGCCGGTAATGTCTGTTGCGACAGCGTCACAGCATACTGTACCGACGAGTGTCTCAACATCGATGGCCTTGTCGGCAGGAACCGTGTCGAGACGGTCTCTGGTGGTGATGATGTAGCGGGCCTCACTGTCTTCGAGGATAAGTCTGACACGGTCAGCGGGGTATTCCGGGTCGCAGGGGATATAGGCTGCTCCGGCTTTCAGCACACCGAAGAGTGAGAGTATCAGCCGACTGGTGCGGGGCAGGAGCAGCGCCACGCGGTCGCACTCCCGGACGCCACGCTCGCGCAGACCATTGGCAATGCGGTTGGTCATTTCGTCCAGTTCACGGTAGGTGAACTTGGCATCGCAAGCCACCAATGCCTCATGGTCAGGCTGGGTCTCGGCGTAATGAGCGATACACTCATGGAAGAGCTTGAAAGGAGCATCGTCCGTAGCCGTCAGGCGAAGACGCTTCAGTTCTTCTTCCTGGTTCTGGCTGACGATGGAGAGCCAGCGCACCTTCATCTGCGGTTGTGCCACCATGCGTTCGGCCACGGCTACGATGCTCTCGGCCAGTGCCGTGCCCAGGCGGGCGGAGTACAGCGAGTCGTCGTACTCTACCACCACGCCCCGGTCTTCTATCTTGATATTGATCTTGAACATCGGGACGTTCAGGCCGAGCAATTCCTGACGGATGGTGCCGCCGCCGACAGTGTACCGTGACAGCACACCAACTTGATAGGCGTAGGCGATGGCAGGCGTGAAACCATAGTCGGTGGCGATGCGGGCGAAGGGATAGTCCTCATGCTGCAGGGTCTCTACGATGTTGTCACTGGTCTGACGCAGGAATTCACCGACGGTGACGTCACTGATGTTGATGCCGAGGGGCAGCGTATTGACAAACATACCTGCTGTTTCGGCTATCTTCAAGTTAGAGCGACCACTGCTGACGGTGCAGAGCCATACTTCCCTGTTGTTGGTGTAGCGCGAAACGACATAACTCGTAGCGGCGAGCAGCAACTGTGCCGGCGTGATGTGAGTGGAGCGTTGAGAGTTGAGAGTTGAGAGTTGAGAGTTCAGGCTCTCAAACGGGATGGAACAGACAGCCTCACCGATGTGACCCTGCGTGGGTTCACCGTTCTTCGCCGTACGGGGAGGCAGGTCGGCGGGAATCTCGCTGGCTCCCTCGCAGGTTTGCAATTTCCCGGCAAAGAACTGCTGAGAGGCCCTGAAGGCATCAGCGTGTTCAGCCTTCTGCTGGTCGGCCACGAAATCGAAATAGGTATAACTCTCCTTCTCGATGGGGAAACCGTCGAGCACACTGCTGATCTGGCGGATGAGCAAATCAGCGGAAGTCCCATCGAACACCAGGTGATGGACATCCATCAACAGGCGTACACCGCTTTCAGTTCTGACCACCTCAAAATGATAGAGCGGTGCCCGCTGAATATTGAATGGACGCACAAACTCCCTCTTATGGGCTGCGAAAGCCTCTTCGCTCATACAAGTGACAGGAACCTCAACAGGCACGCTGCCTGCCAAGGTCTGCACGACGGAGTCCCCCTCTGTGGTGAAGTGTACGCTCATTCCGGGATGAGACTCTACGACCAGTTTAACAGCACTGGCCAGTTTGTCAGCCGCCACGCCCTCGGGATAGTAGAGCACACATGCGGTATTATAGACCGTGGACAGGGGATTCTTCAGACACTCGAAATAAACGCCGGTCTGGGCATAGGACAGGGGTACGCTCGTCGTCTCTTTTCCACCTTGCGTGGCAGCAACCTCGTCGCTAGTCTCTTTTGCCTTCTTACTGAGTATTTCGCTCTCCATACGCTCAACGGTAGCCTCCTTGACCAGTGCTTTCGAATCGAGCGTGACACCATATCGCTTATACACTTGTACGGCGAGTTTTATGGCCGACACCGAAGTGAGGCCTGCCAACAGCAACGGCGTGTCAATACCAAAGTCCGTGGTGCCTATTTCCTTGGCAATCATCCCGTGCAGTTCACGCTGCATGTCGGTCTCTGGCTGCCGCAGTTCTTCCTGCGCCTGGCGCGAAGCACTACGTGAAGGCTTGGGCAGCCGGTTGCGGTCCACCTTGCCATTATAGTTGCGTGGTATCTCGTCAATCTGCATCACTACCTCAGGCACCATGTAGTGAGGTTTCCGACTTGCCACATAACGCTTAATGTCCTCCCCGTCCAGTTCGCCATTGCCTGTGACGTATGCCACGATATAGGTGCCGTTCAGCGTGTCGCTGGCCGACTGCAGGGTGGCACCTGTCACCCCCGGACAGGTAAGGACGCAAGCCTCTACCTCACGCAGTTCCACGCGGAAGCCGCGTATCTTCACCAGTCCGTCGCGACGTCCGGCAAACAGCAGGTTGCCTTCGGCATCGCGGCGCACGTAGTCGCCCGTACGGAAGCATCGGGCATATTCAGGTTCGTCGGCGGCAAACGGGTTGTCGGTAAAGACATTGGCAGTCAGTTCGGGATGGTTCAGATAACCGCGGCAGAGTTGCGGGCCCGACACCCACAGTTCGCCCATCTCTCCGTCGGGCACCTGCTGCCCGTCCTCGCCGACTATATACAGGCGGTAGGCGCCCCGCGCCTGACCGATGGGCACGTTGGCCTCATTGCCTTTGACAGCATAGCTGGTTATCATACCGCAACACTCCGACGAGCCATAGACGTTCAGGAATGTGAGTCCGGGTGTCGGGGTGACGGGGGTTACCTTCTCACCACCCACAGAGAGGCAGCGCAGCGTCGGACAGTCGTACATGGTGACAAACTCACGCCCCGTCATGGTGCTCATAATGATGTGGGTGATGGCATTGTCGTTGATGAACTGCGCCAGACGGACGAAGTCGAACCTCACGTCCTCAGGGATAATGTAAAGCGTGCCGCCCGTTGTCAGCGTGCCGAAGACGTCGTGCACGGTGGGCACAAACGAGAAACTGGCGTAAGAGGCCACGCGGCAGCTGCTGTCGAGCCGGAAGACGCTCCTGGACTCCTCTGCATTGTGGCTGATGTTTCCCTGCTCTATCATGCAGCCCTTGGGCTGCCCCGTTGAGCCACTGGTGTAAATGAGCAGGGCAAGCCTGTCAGCACTGATGTCTGATGTCCGGGGGCTGACGTCCGGGGCAGGGAGTGCCAGTTCGTCAGTATATAAAACGGGAATGCTCCTGCCCTCCACGTTCACTGCCGCTCCCTCCGTTTCGAGTCCGCTTGCGGCAAACACCTCGCGGTCTGCAATCAGCAGTTTGGCATGGCTGTCGCCCAGCATGAAGTTCAGACGTTCCGCAGGATAGGCAGGGTCAAGCGGCATATACGCACAACCGGCTGTCAGCACGCCCAAGGGGCCCATGGCCATCCACTGGTTACGCGCTATCAGGATGCCTACGACATCTTCCTTGCCCAGCCCCTTTTGGGCAATCTGCTGTGCTATACCATTAGCCTTTGCCATGACGTCACGATAGGTATAACTGTTTTTACCGTAAACCACGGCAATGTTGTCAGGGGTCAGCGAAGCCTGACGTTGAATGAGGCTGATAACGGGTTTCATACTCATAATGTGTTACATCAATTTAAATGATATTGTTGGTTAGTTTACTTAAAGCATTCAGGTGCAGCACCGTGCCCACCAGCATAAAGACGGTAGCGGTGGCTGCCAGCGTCTGGAAGATGCCTACGGACGAAAAGCCGCCGAGGTATAGTCCCTGTATCGACAGCACACCCAGCAGGGCTGCGATGCTATAGAGTGCATTGAATAGACTCGTATAGACGCTCTTCTTTTCGGGGTCTATCATCATGCTGAATCGCAGACAATAGATGTACATACCGCTGAAGCCGAAACCGAAGACCGCCATCATCATGGCAATCTCGATGATGTCGTGATGACCCGTCACCATCCGGTAGGCGAGTGCACCGAAGGTGGCCGTCAGCACAATGACCTGATGAAAGATGAAAGTGGCACGCGGCCCATAGTGCTTTTGGATATACATGATAGGGAATCGTCCGGCAAAGGCACCTGCTACATAGACCACGATAATGCCACCCAGTTCAGCCGCATTCAGGCCCAGCTCATCGACAAACAGGAAGGAGACAATGGCCATGAAGCCACCGTCGAACCATGCCATCCATGCCAGTGAGAAATTCAGTGGCAGCAGTGGTGAGTGGCGGATGACCTGACGATACTCTCTGAGCGTCTGCATAGGGGCGAACTTAGCCTTGGGCAACGAAGGGTCTCGCTGCTCCGTACGCTCCAGGATGCGGAAAAAGCTGAACAAGACCAGCATCGTGACACTAAGCACACCCAGCACGATGAAGCAGTATTGCCACGACACCGACTCGGCAATGAATCCGCCAACAGACGGAGCCAGGATAGGCGATATGGTGATAATGATGGTGTACCAACTGAGTCGGCTGGCCAGATTGTCCTTGTTAGAGATACCCGCTATCCAGAGTTGCATGGTGAGCATGATGGTGGCGCGTGAGACGGCCTCGATAATCTGCGCTACGTCGAACATATAGATATTCGTCGATACGGCACTCAGTACGCAACTCAGCGTGCAGATGACAAGTCCTGCCTGTGCCAGACGACGAGAAGTAAACAGGTCAGCAAAGGCCGCAAAGCAGAACATACATATAATCATGCCCAGGCGGCTGAACACCATGTTTGACGACATAGCAGCCTCAGCAACCCCCAAATCCCGAGCAATATAGGAAGTCGCAGGGACGAAGATGCTGTTGGCAGAAATGATGACAACAGCCGCTGTCATCATGAGTGTCCAACTAATACCAAAACGTCGTTTTTCTGTTATCATACTTCTTTCAGCAAACCTCTTTTGCTTATTCAAATTCGAAGATGCTGATGAAGCCTGTTAACTTAAACACGTTCCTGATGTCGTCATTAACGCCGCGCAATGTAACCTTGCTACCACTGGCTTTGGCTCCCTTCAGAATGCCGAGCAGAATGCGCAAGCCGCTGGAGGCAATATACTCCAGTTTGGTACAGTCGATAATGACATCCTTGCCGCCCGCATTGTAGAGCGTCTTTAATGTTTCTTCTGCCTCAGTAGCTGCTGCTGTGTCCATCTCTCCCTCTAACGTGGCAAAAAACTTGCCGTCCTTTTCTTCAATCTTTGTGTTCATAATGATTCTTTTTTATTTGATTTTCTTTTTAAGTGTCAGCACATTCATTCCATCCTCGCGCTCGTAGTTGATGCTGTCCATTAGTTCGCGCACCAGCAGGATGCCCAGTCCGCCTATCTGCCGGTCTTCGGCCGACAGCGTGGTATCGGTTTTCTTCTTTTCCGTAGGGTCGAAAGGAACACCCTCATCGATAATCTGGAAGTGCAGCACGCGCCCGTCGTACATCATCTTGACGGTAATGTCGCCCTCAATGCCTGCGGGATAGGCGTAGTCTATCACATTGACGACGGCTTCCTCGACAGCCAGACGTATCTGGCGTGCCAGCGTTGTACCGATGTCAAGTTTTTCCATTACCGACTTGACGAAACTGCTGAAGCGTGTCACCTCATGGACATCATTCTTGATGACGAGTGTTTCTGTCAGAACGCTCTCAAACTGCTTGGGTGTATAGTGAATGGCCAACATCGTCAGGTCATCGCTTTGTTCGGCATCTTTGACGAATCCTTTAACGGCATAAAATACTTCCATCATCAACTCCTTGGGTATCTTGTCGGAATAAGTACAGAGCACTGTCTTCAGACGTTCTATTCCGAACTGTCTATGCGCCTTGTCTTTGGCTTCGGTCAGTCCGTCGGTATAGAGGAAGATTGTGCTGTCTGGCTGTATAAGTGTCTCCTGTACGCCGTATGCCATGTCGTCAAACACACCGATGGGCA
This sequence comes from uncultured Prevotellaceae bacterium, assembly GCA_900320255.1. Taxonomy (GTDB): domain Bacteria; phylum Bacteroidota; class Bacteroidia; order Bacteroidales; family Bacteroidaceae; genus Prevotella. Next base: position 29,060 of record ONRS01000143.1, on the reverse strand, counting down.
GATGGGGATTGACCTCGAGAGACGAGAACTGTGGGGTAAGTTGTAAGCGGTTTTGTACGAATGGTGCATCGTGGCCTGCATTGCAATAGCGCAGGCGACCTGTCGGCAAGTCTAACACACCGATAAACAGGGTGATAAACATGTTCGACTTGTTGCCCTGGCAGATAGCTTCGTTGATGGCATTCATGATGCGGGCGGGATTGCTCTCGTGGGCTGATGACGAACGGAACAGGGCATGGCACACCGCCATCAGCATAGCCGAGGCTGCACCCTTGCCGCTGACGTCGCCGATGCAGAAAAACAGTTTCTCGTCGCGAATGAAGTAGTCGTAGATGTCACCGCCCACCTCACGGGCCGGCATCAGCGAGCCTGATATGTCCACATCGTCCTGATGAAAGTGCGCATCAGGCAACATGCTCTGCTGAATATTGCTGGCCACGCGCAGTTCTCCATGAATACGGTTTTTCTCGGCATTGGCCTTGCGCAGGCGCTCCAGGTTGCGCGAACTGCGCCAGACAATGAACCCCACGAACAGCAGCCCGACCATGATAGGCAGTAGCAGGAACATGCGAGTGCGGCGCATTTCGCCGAACACCTCGGCATCGTCGAGGACATTGATCAGTACCCAGTCTGTCATTCCACCTACCGGCGTATAGAACACGTGCTGCGTCTTACCCTCCTCGTCATCCATCGTCAGGTAGCCGTCATTATCTTTATCCATTGACACCATCTGCCTGAGAGCCTTCTGAAACATCGGGGTGTTCTCGCCCGCCAGCAGATTGTAACTGCCTGTGGTCAGAAAGCGCTGGGTCGATTTGTAAACCCTGTCCTCATTCATCACATCTGTCAGGAAGTCGAGCGAGATGTCGGCAAAAACGACGGCAACCCGCTTTCCTCCGTCCGACTGAATGGGCACACTATAGGTTGTCACCTCCTTGCCAGTGGCATCCTTGTCTAAATAGGGCTCGCTCCAGTGGCTCTTGCCCGTCTTCATCACTCGCATATAGAATTCTGACTGGGTGTAGTCGTGCGAGGCTGAGCCCTGCTGCCCCACCACTATGCTGCCGTCGGCCTTACGAAATGCATTAGGCTCAAACCATCGTCCTCTCTGGGGGTAATAGTTGGGTATGAAGCAAATGCCGGCACCCGTGATTGACGGATTGTTCGCTACCAACAGTGGTGGTATATCAAACATCAACTCCGAACTCTTCAGGTCGCGCTCCACCACCCACGACATGTTATTCATCGTCACTTCAATATTGGCCAGTTTGTTGCGTATGCAGAGGTTGAGGGCTATCATCTCGCGGTTCATCAGACGCTGCATGGTGCTATGCAGTCTGCTTTGCGCAGTATAGTACATCACGCCCGTTGTTACCTCCAGCAATAGTGCTGCAGCAATAATAATCGTCAGGCTGGTGTAGGTCTTGAAGAAGCCGTTCAACTGATTCCTTACCCCCTTTTTCATACGTTTCTTTTTTGCATTTGCTTTATGCAAATCCGTAGTAAATATTAAGTGATTTTTTATTTTTTGCTGCAAAAATAATAAAAAAAAATATACTTCGCAATAGTTTCGCCGAAATTTTGTACCCGTTATGGAATCATCCGCAAACATCATCAAAGAAAGCGCCAAGATCAGTCTTGTCGTGGTGACAATCCAGAATGTCGGGTCACCTGCCTAACCGCAAATCCTCTTTGAACCGATGACCACGATGACAATGACATAGGCACTTCCGTACACAAAAAAAGTCCCTTCTGTGTATTGTACATTGTTCTGCAGCAAGTGACCTCCCCTCGCTCGGCCCGCAGGGACGCTTGCCAGAGCAAGAACCCCTCCTGTAGGAGGGGGACCATTACGACTCAAGGGCATGCACACATAGCGTTCTCCCCCTACAGGGGGAGTCAGAGGGGATCAGGAGTTAAAGGGGGTAAGAGGTCCGAGGGCTTTCACTTTGCCATAATCAAACTACCAGTTTGCCGTAACCAAACTGCCACTTTGCCGTAACCAAACTTTTACTTGAATAAAAAGCATAAAATAAAGTAATGTCCTTGTGCCAACTGATATATCGTTGCCTTTACAAAAAGAAAAAAGTTGGCATTCCTCACGGGATGCCAACTTCGTGAACTTAATAAAATCTATCGGCGAATTTCGCCCAATTATTACCTTAATTTTTGAAAAAGTCCTTAACAGCTTCGTTAGGAACCATTTGCTCGTCAAAGATGTAAGCACCAGTCTTGGGGCTCTTCACCATCTTGATAACTTTCGTGTAAGCGCGACCATCCTTTGAGCCTTCGTGGAGGGTAGCGACGGTTTTCTTTGCCATAGTTTACCTTCTTTTACTTAATCTCCTTGTGAAGAGTCATCTTCTTCAGGATGGGGTTATACTTCATTAGTTCCATTCTCTCAGGAGTATTCTTGCGGTTCTTCGTCGTAATGTAACGGCTTGTACCGGGCATGCCTGAGTTCTTGTGCTCAGTGCACTCCAGAATGACCTGTACGCGGTTGCCCTTTGCTTTCTTGCTTGCCATAGTTTCTTAGTCTCCTATTACTTTAATGTCCTTCCAATCTACAAAACCCTTGGCAACAGCCTGCTTCAGGGCAGCGTCCAGACCTACTTTGTTAATCATACGCAGACCAGCGGCACTGATCTTCAACTGAATCCAGCAGTTCTCCTCTACATAGTAGAACTTCTTGCTGAACAGGTTTACGTCAAAGACACGCTTTGTGCGGTGCTTTGAGTGCGACACGTTGTTACCACGCTGTGCCGTCTTTCCTGTAATTTGACAAATTTTCGACATTTCTATCTACTTTTTACGTGTTGCTTTTTACTAACTTATTCCAAACAGGGTGCAAAGGTAATAAATAATTTACGATTTGACGAGTTACCATTTACAATTTCCCGCAATCTTAATATTTTTTAACTCATAACTTCTTGCTACACCTGTTCTTGGGGCTCTTCTGCCTTCAGAAAGTCAAGGAAAAGCTGCATGGCCTTGTTAGTGGCAATGGCCAGATTGATGTCGCGCCCGTGGTCTTCTTCCACCTTGAGGGTAACCACCTTGTCGGCTGTTCCGCAGGCCAGCCAAATGGTGCCTACGGGTATCTCCTTGGAGCCTCCCGTGGGGCCTGCCACACCCGTGGCTGCGACGGCATAGGTGGTGTTCAGGGTGCGGCAGGCTCCCTTCACCAGTTGTATAGCCACATCTTCGCATACGGCAGTCTTCTCGTCGAGCAGCTCTTGGCTGACACCGAGCAGGTTGGTCTTCACTTCGTCCACGTAACAGATGATGCCACCCTTGAAGTACTTGGATGCTCCAGGCACTGACATCATGCTCTCGGCTATGCGCCCACCGGTGCAACTCTCTGCCGTTGAGACGGTTTTTTCTTTTTCGTACAGCAGCTGACTAATGTCGCGGCTGATAATCTTGCTTTCAAAATCCACCATTATGATTTACGATTTACTGATTTACTATTTACTATTTAAAGGTGACCTTCGAGAAGGCGGGAGCATCAATGGAGCAGAACTCCTTGTCCAGATACTTGTAGTAACCCACGATGCCTATCATGGCAGCATTGTCGGTGGTGTAGCTGAACTTCGGTATGTAGATGGTCCAGCCATAACGGCGCGCATGGTCGTGGAAGGCGTTGCGAAGCCCATTGTTGGCACTCACGCCGCCAGCTACAGCCACATGCTTAATGCCTGTCTGCTTGACAGCCAGACGCAGCTTCTTCATCAGGATATCGACGATGGTCCATTCCAGCGAGGCAGCAATGTCCTCCTTGTGGTGTTCCACGAAGTCAGGATCTTCTTCCACCCACTTACGCAGCGAATAGAGGAACGATGTCTTCAAGCCCGAGAAGCTGTAATCGAGACCTGGAATATGGGGCTCAGAGAACTGGTAGGCCTTGGGGTTACCCTGACGCGCCAGACGGTCAATGATGGGACCTCCGGGATAACCCAGCCCCATGACCTTCGAACACTTGTCGATGGCTTCGCCAGCAGCATCGTCGATGGTCTGCCCAAGCACTTCCATGTCGTTGTAGGCATTGACTTTAACTATCTGCGAGTTACCGCCCGACACCAAAAGGCAAAGGAATGGGTAAGGGGGATGAACCTCCTCTTCTGGTGAGGAGTCAGGAGAAGTAATAAAATGCGCCATGACGTGTCCCTGCAAGTGGTTGACGTCAATTAGCGGAATTCCGAGCGAACGGGCAAAACCCTTGGCAAAGTTGACACCCACCAAGAGAGAGCCCATAAGACCTGGACCACGGGTGAAAGCAACGGCCGAGAGCTGTTCCTTCTGAATGCCGGCGCGCCTGATGGCTTCGTGAACCACTGGCACCACGTTCTGCTGGTGAGCACGTGAGGCAAGTTCAGGAACTACACCGCCGTAAGCTTCATGAACGGCTTGGCTGGCTGTCACGTTCGAGAGCAACAGTTCGTTCTTCAGAACTGCTGCCGACGTGTCGTCGCACGAGGACTCGATGGCCAGGATATAGACGGGGCTTATGGGGCTTATTGGGCTTACAGGGCTTATAGGACTCATAAGGCTAATAAGTTAAGATTTCTACTCCGTGCTCGGTCATCAGCAGGGTGTGCTCCCACTGTGCTGAGGGCAATTCGTCTTCGCTGATGACCTCCCAACCGTAAGGGTCGCCCTCGTCAATAAAGACTTTATAGGTTCCCATATTGATCATCGGTTCAATGGTGAACACCATGCCCGGCACAAGCAGCATTCCGTTGCCACGCTGGGCAAAGTGAGCCACCTCGGGGTCATCATGAAAATGGAGGCCGACACCGTGGCCGCATAGGTCTCGCACTACGCCGTAATGATATTTCTTGGCGTGCTTTTCTATAGCACGGCCAATATCGTTGACCCAGCCCCAAGGCTTGGCGGCCTCCATTCCTATTTCCAGACACTCCTTGGTGACGCGCACCAGCTGTTCCTTTTCGGGGGTGGTCCTACCGCCTACAATGAACATACGAGAGGCGTCAGCGTAGTAGCCATCAAGAATAGTCGTAAAATCGACATTAATAATGTCGCCCTCCTCCAGCACATCTTCCTTTTTAGGAATGCCGTGACAGACTACCTCATTAATGCTTGTGCATACACTCTTGGGGAAAGGCAGTGTGTCCTTGTCGCCACCATAGTTCAGACAGGCCGGTATGGCCCCGTGCTGACGGCAGTACTCCATGCAGATATCGTCAATTTCCTGGGTGTTCATGCCTGGGCGAATGGCTTTTTCTACAGCATCAAGCACACCGGTGTTCACCACACCCGAGCGCCGTATGCCTTCTATCTGCTCGTCATTGAGCACCAGTTCGCGCGTAGGAACCAGCGCACCTTTGTTTTCCAGATACATGATGCGCTTGTCAAATTCGGTGGGTTGTTCACCCGACTTGCAGCGCCATCTTTGTTTTCTTCTTGCCATTTATCTTTATTTACAATAGTTTATTTAGTTTCTGACGTAGCGTCTCAGCTTCCGACTGACGAATGCGGAGCCTGATTTCGCACGTATTGTCGAACGTCTGACTGACCACCCGCGGTTGCATATCCTTCACGATGCGCATCACGTCGTTCATCTGCGGATAGGAAAAGCTATAGACGATGTCTTCCTCCACCTGGCGCGTCACCACCTCAGCATGGGCAATAGCGTCGGCTGCGGCTTCGCGGTAGGCCACTATGAGTCCGCTCGTGCCCAGGTTCACACCGCCATAATAGCGCACCACCACAATCAGCACGTCGGTCAGCTCGTTGCTGTTAATCTGTCCGAGTATAGGCTTTCCGGCTGTTGACGAGGGCTCGCCGTCGTCATTGGCACGGAACTCTGCCCTACCCGCCCCCAGCATGTAGGCATAACACACATGGCGGGCGTCGTAGTACTTCTTCCGGTAACCGGCAATAAGTTCCTTCACCTCGTCCGTGCTTTCCACGTGGTGGGCAAAGGCCAGGAACTTACTCCGCTTCTCGGTGTAATAGCCCTCGCCCCCTGCTGCTATCGTCTTATACTCGTCAGTCACTACTCGTTACTCACTTAGCTTGTGAATCACCAGTCCTGAGCGCAGCTTAGGTTCGAACCAAGTGGCCTTCGGCGGCATAATCTTTCCGCTGTCGGCAATGTCCATAATCTGCTGCATGGTAACGGGATAGAGTGCCAGTGCGGCACGCATCTCACCACTATCGACACGACGCTTCAACTCACCCAGACCGCGCAGGCCACCCACGAAGTCAATACGCTTCGATGAGCGCAGGTCACCGATGTTGAGAATCTCGTCGAGAATGAGACGGCTGCTAATATCCACGTCAAGCACGCCGATGGGGTCAGTGGGGTCATAGGTACCCTCCTTGGCCGTCAGGCTGTACCAGCGTCCGTCCAGATAGAGCGAGAACTCATGCTGACGGGCTGGCTTGTAGATGTCTGTTCCCTTGTCCTCGACAATAAAGTTTACCTGCAAGGCAGCCAGAAACTCTTCCGACGTCAGTCCGTTCAGGTCCTTCACCACACGGTTGTAGTCCAGAATGGTCAGCTGGCTGGCCTGGAAGCATACGGCCATGAAGTAGTTATACTCCTCGGTGCCGTTGTGGTTGGGGTTCTGCTTCTGTTTCTCAGCCCCCACCAGCGCGGCAGCGGCTGAGCGGTGGTGTCCATCAGCAATGTAGAAGGCGGGCATCTTGCCGAACTCTTCGGTCACGGTGGCCATGTCCTTTGCGTCGCTGATGACCCAGAACTGGTGCCGGAAACCGTCAATGGGAGCCACGAAGTCGTACTCCGGCTCGGTATCGGCATAGCGCATAATAAGCTCATTGAGCACCGCATTGTCAGGGTAGGCAAAGAAGACCGGCTCAATGTTGGCATTGTTAACACGGACATGCTTCATGCGGTCCTCCTCCTTGTCGCGTCGGGTCAGCTCATGCTTCTTGATGCGGCCCTCAATGTAGTCATCGACGTACGCACCCACCACCAGTCCGTACTGCGTCTTGCCCTGCATGGTCTGTGCGTAGATGTAGTAGTGGTCAGCCTTGTCCTGCACCAGCCAGCCCTTGTCCTGGAACATCCGGAAATTCTCTGCGGCCTTCTCATAGACGCGCGGGTCGTACTCCGACGTACCTTCGGGGAAGTCAATTTCAGGCTTAATAATGTGGTAGAGGCTCTTTTCGTTGTCACCGGCCTCGGCACGTGCCTCTTCACTGTCGAGCACATCGTACGGACGGCTCTCCACCTGCTCCACCAGTTCCTTCGGCGGGCGTATTCCTTTGAATGGTTTTACTATCATAGTGCTTTCTTTATTTTCTCAATCATATCCTGATACTCCGCATCGGTGAGATACACCTTACCGGGATTCATCTGGAACGTGCCGCCGTAGTCGGGACCGTCCACATACTTCGGGGCCAGGTGGAAGTGCAGGTGCGACAGCTTGTCACTGTAGGCACCGTAGTTAATCTTCTCGGGGTTGAAGACGCGCTGCATGGCACGTGTCACGCGGGCCACGTCGGCCATGAAGGCATTACGCTCCTCGTCAGAGAGTTCGTTCAGGTCGTTCACATGTCCGTTATAGGCCACGAGACAACGGCCGCGATAGGTCTGTTCTTTAAAAAGGAACGCGCGCGAGACGGTGAGCGGACAAATCTCAATCATCAGGTCGTGCAGCGTCTGGTTGTTAGTGCAGTAAAGGCACTCTTTGGGGTCGCTTTGCATAAGTTTATTCTCCTATTTTAATTATATGGATGCAAAAGTACAAAATAATTATGAACCAAGGGTCGTGAACTCCGTTAAAAATAAATAATCGTGAACAATTATGAATGATAGATTATATATTATTTTGTATATTTGCAGCCTAAAAACCAAAACTAATTCAGAACATGATGAAAAGAACAGGATTATTCAGCCTCTTGTTAACGTTGACGCTGACACTCCATGCACAATCGTTTGAAACCGCCACCCAAGCCGTACAAAACATGGGCATAGGATGGAACCTCGGCAATACGCTCGATGCCTGTAACAGCGGACAGCAGGGACTGGAGTCGGAAATCTATTGGGGACAGCCCTACACCAAGCCCGAGCTGATGCTGATGCTAAAGAAGGCTGGCTTCGGAGCCATGCGTATTCCCGTTACATGGATGAACCACATGGACAGCAGCGGCAAGGTGAACGCCCAGTGGATGGCCCGTGTTCACGAAGTGGTTGATTACGTCATCAATGCCGGCATGTACTGCATTCTGAATGTTCACCACGACACGGGCGAAGGCAGCAGCCACTGGCTGCATGCCAGCATGACCAACTACAACCAGAACAAGGCGAAATACGAATACCTATGGCAGCAGATAGCCAACGAGTTCAAAAACTATGACCAGCGGCTGCTCTTCGAGAGCTACAACGAGATGCTGGACAAGTACGACTCGTGGTGCTTTGCCACGTTTAAACGTTCAGGAGGCTACAACGCCACCGACGCTGCCGATGCCTATAACGCCATCAACAGCTATGCGCAGAGCTTCGTCAATACCGTACGCGCTACGGGCGGCAACAACGCCAAGCGCAACCTGGTGGTCAACACCTACGGCGCCTGCAACGGCTACGGAACGTGGAACGCCCACCTGAAAGAACCGCTGACGGAGATGAAGATGCCTAACGACCCTGCCGGTGCCGGCCACATTGCCTTCCAGATACACGCCTACCCCAGCATTGCCAACCTCTCCTCGGCCAAGAACGAAATCAGCCAGATGTTCAACGACCTCAACACTTATCTGGTGAGCAAGGGCGGACCGGTCATCGTGGGTGAATGGGGAACAAGCAACGTAGATGCCAACGTGCCCGACTATGAGGCCGACCGCGCCAAATACTTGGAGTTCGTCACCTACTTCGTCAAGAAAGGCAAGGAGAAAGGGGCTGGCCTGTTCTACTGGATGGGCATCTCCGACAATAGCGACCGTTCGCTGCCTGCCTTCACTCAGCCGGACGCTGCCGAGGCTATGCTCAAGGCCTACTACGGCAATGACTACCAGCCCATACTGCCCACCCGCGATGACTTCGGCGAGTCTGTCTATGAAGTGACCTACAACAGCCAATGGGGTGAACTGAACCTTATCAAGAACGCCATCAACACGGCTGACTACCAGCGACTGGAGCTGGAGCTGACCGAAGCGCCGGCGGCAGGTGCTTTCAGTATGAAGGTCTATGACTCCGGGCATTATCAGAGCGTCAGCAGCGCCAACACCACAATGACCTTCAACACCGGCACAATGGGCAACACCATCAGCCGCATCACCCTGCAGTCGAGTGCCGCCGGCAACAAGACTACCATCAAGAGCGTGCGGCTGGTGAAGAAGGACGGGACAACGGTCAGCGGCAGCATCAGCACCTTCTGGGGATGCACCATCGAGGAGAAGTTCGTAACGGCCATCAGCCCACTCTCACTACCAGACGCTCCATCAGCCAACATCTACTACGACCTGCAAGGCCGTAGCACCCAGCACCCTACGAAGGGCCTCTACATTCTGAACGGAAAGAAAGTCATTATTAAATAAAAAACTACTAACATGAAACAAAAACTAATGCTGGCCTTGGCCGCCTTCTCCTTCACGGCGGCAATGGCCCAAAGCGGACTGGACAAGACGGCGCAGCAAATGGCACAGGAAATGATGCCCGGCTGGAACCTGGGCAACACCATGGAGGCCGGCGTCACCTGGGGCAGCAGCCCTGCTGCCACCTTCAACAACAACAGCGGACTGGCCGGCGAGACAGCCTGGCAGAGCACCAAGACCACACAGGAAATCATCAACTACGTCAAGGCACAGGGTTTCCGCTCGGTGCGCATTCCGTGTGCCTGGGTGTGGGGACACATCAGCAACGCCAACACCTACGCCATCGATGCCACCTGGATGGCACGCGTCAGGCAGGTGGTTGACTATTGCATCAATGCCGGGCTCTACGTCGTGCTGAACGACCACTGGGACGGCGGCTGGCTGGAAGAGCACATCAATGCCACAGGGGCCACCAAGACAAAGAACAAGGAGGTGCTGACCGCCATCTGGACCCAGATAGCCAACGAGTTCAAGGACTACAACGAGCACCTGGTGTTTGCCGGACTGAACGAGCCGAACGTCGATAACCAGTCGGTGGTGACGTCACTGGTGGAGTACGAACAGGTGTTCATTGACGCCGTGCGTGCCACGGGCGGCAACAACGCCAAACGAATGCTCGTGGTGCAGGGCCCAAGCACCGACGTGGAGAAGACCTGCAACTGGATGGCCTACAAGATGCCCAACGACCCCATCGGCAACAAACTGGCCATAGAGATTCACTTCTACTACCCCTGGAACTTCTGGGGAATGGAGAAGGACGAAAGCTGGGGAAACATGTTCTACTACTGGGGCAGCGGCAACCACGTCAGCGGCTCCACCCACAATGCCACCTACGGCGAGGAGAACGACATGAAAAGCCTGGCTGACAAGCTGAAGACCCTCTTCGTTGACAAGGGCATTCCCGTCATCAACGGGGAGTACGGCGTCATCTGGCGCAAGAACATCAGCGGTGCCAACGAGAGCCAGGAGAAGCACAATGCCTCCATACAGTACTACTACAAGACCATGAACAAGCTGTGCATGGAGCGCGGCATCGTGCCCTTCGCCTGGGACACCAACAGCACGGGCAACAACCAGATGACCATCATCAACCGCTCTAACCTCTCCATCTATAACCACTACATGCTCAACGGCATTCACGAGGCCATGGAGGAACTGGGCATCAGCACGGACATTACCCGACACCCTGTTACCAACACCCACCAACTGACACCCGTCACCTACTACGACCTGCGTGGCCGTAGCACGCAGAACCCCACCAGCGGCCTCTACATCGTGAACGGGCGCAAGGTTGTTATTCAATAGAGAAACGGCACTTCTCTTCAAGAGAAACGGCACTTCTCTCAAAGAGAAACGGCACTTCTCTCAAAGAGAAACGGCACCCCTCTTCAGGATGCCGCTTCTTTCTTTGTAATTATTGTTCTCCCCATTACTTGTTCACCTGGAACTTCGTGTCGCCATCCTTGAAGAAGGCATTAATCTGCTTGGCAGCAGCAATGCCGGCATTGATGTTGGCCTCAGCGGTCTGGGCACCCATCTTCTTCGGCGTAGAGAAGTAACGGCCTTCGAACTTCAGGAACTCGTCGTTGGCATCGGGCATGATGTCGGTAACGAACTTCAGGTCCTCACGCTCCTGCATCAGCTTGATGAGTTCCGGCTCGTTGATGACTTCCTTACGGGCTGTGTTCACGAGGATGCCGCCCTTCTTCAGCTTGCCTACCAGTGCGTAGTTAATGCTCTGCTTGGTCTCGGGCGTTGCGGGGATATGGAGTGACACCACGTCGCACTGCTCGAAGAGTGCCTCCTGATTAGCCACAGCGTGAACGCCGGCCTTCTCGATGACCTCTGCGGGGCAGAAGGCATCGTAGGCATAAACGTCCATGCCGAAGCCCTTGGCAATGCGTGCCACGTTGCGGCCCACGTTACCGAAAGCCAGAATACCCAGCTTCTTGCCTAACAGCTCAGAGCCGCTCTTGCCGTTATAGAAACCGCGAACGGCCATGACGAGCAGACCGAACACCAGCTCGGCTACGGCATTGGCGTTCTGACCCGGCGTGTTCTCGGCTACCACGTTGTGAGCTGTGGCGGCAGCGAGGTCGATGTTGTCGTAACCGGCACCGGCGCGTACCACAATCTTCAGCTGTTTGGCAGCGTCGAGCACCTCGGCATCCACCTTGTCAGAACGGATGATGAGTGCGTCAGCATCCTTCACAGCGTCCAGCAGCTGTGCCTTCTCCGTATATTTCTCGAGCAAAGCCAGCTCGTTGCCGGCAGCTTCCACTTCTTTTCTGATGCCCTCGACAGCTGCAGCTGCGAAAGGCTTTTCTGTTGCTACTAATACTTTCATATAGCCTACCCCCAACACCTCCCCAAGGGAGGGGAGCTAAATTACTTTGGGGTCTCCGTTTCTTTATTGTTTTACTGATGTTTATTATAATAGCAGTCCACCTCTAATCAATTGCCAAGCCCCTCCATTAGGGAGGGGTTGGGGGTGGGCTTTAGTGCTGTGCCTCAAACTCCTTCATGCAGGCCACGAGTGCGTTGCAGCCTTCAATGGTCTGGGCGTTGTAACAGCTAGCACGGAAACCGCCCACCGAGCGGTGGCCCTTGACGCCAACCATGCCCTTCGACGTAGCGAAGTCAAGGAAGTCCTTCTCCAGTTCCTTGTACTCGTCGGCCATAACGAAGCAGAGGTTCATCACCGAACGGTCCTCTTCGACGGCTGTTCCGCGGAACATCTTGTTACGGTCAATCTCACCATAGACAATCTCTGCACGCTGCTGAGCCAGCTTGTCCATAGCCTCTACGCCACCCTGGGCTTTGATCCAGCGCAGGTTCTCGAGTGCACAGTAGATGGGCACCACGGGAGGAGTGTTGAACATAGAGCCCTTATCGACGTGGGTACGATAGTCAAGCATGGTGGGAATCTCACGGGGAGCGCGTCCCAGCTTGTCGTCCTTCACAATAATAATAGTCACACCAGCCATAGCGAGGTTCTTCTGTGCACCGGCATAGATGGCGTCGTACTTCTTCACGTCAACAGGACGCGAGAAGATGTCAGAAGACATGTCAGCAATGAGGGGCACACAAACGTCGAGGTCCTTGCGGATTTCGGTACCGTAGATGGTGTTGTTGGTCGTGATGTGCAGGTAGTCTGCGTCAGCGGGAACGGTCCAGTCCTTAGGAATGAACGTATAGTTGGCATCGGCCGAAGAAGCCACTTCAACCACTTCGCCGAACAACTTGGCTTCCTTCATGGCCTTCTTAGCCCAGACACCAGTGTTCAGGTAGGCAGCCTTCTTGATGAGGAAGTTATAGGGAATCATGCAGAACTCGAGGCTTGCACCACCACCGAGGAAGATGACGGAGTAACCTTCGGGAATGCTCAGCAGCTCCTTGACGAGGGCAACGGCCTCATCGACGACGGGCTGGAAATCCTTGGCACGATGGCTGATCTCCATCAGAGAGAGACCCGAGCCATTGAAGTCTAAACACTGTTGTGCGGTCTTCTCGATAACCTCGCGGGGAAGCATCGACGGACCTGCGTTAAAGTTGTACTTCTTCATTTTTTGATGTAGTTTTATTGTTAATGATGATTGTGTCTAAAAAAACGCTGCGAAGTTACACTTTTTATTTCATTCAGCCAAACTTTTGAGCAGAAATTAACGTCTGGGCGGCTTAATCCTTACTATTTGTCAAGTCGGCATGACAGATTAGCGCACTTCTTCCACCACCGTCTTGAGACCTTTGATTTTCTCGCCTGCCACGTTACGCAGCACCTCGCGTAGACGGTGGCGGCTGACGGCGGCATAGCTGTAGCGGTCGTTCACGTCGATGCGGCCGATGTCCTGTGCGGTCAGCCCGCCTTGCTTGCAGAGGAAGCCGACAATGTCGCCCCGGCTGATCTTGTCTTTCTTGCCCTTACCTATATATATAGTAGCCATGAGGGGCTGCGGGACGGGCTGCTCTGAGGGGAGCGGGAGCTCGAAGTCGGCGACCTCGGCATTGACATAGTCGGGCATTTGGTCGGCCGGACCTAACAGGAAGTAGGCATTGCCCTGCTTGTCCCAGCGGGCTGTGCGGCCCACGCGGTGAATGTAGCCCTCTTCGCTTTCGGGCAGATGGTAGTGAATGATGTTGGCCACGTCGGGAATATCGAGGCCGCGCGATGCCAAGTCGGTGGCAACCAACACGTTGACCGAGCCATTCGAGAAACGGTAGAGGGCCGCCTCACGCTGGCGCTGCTCCAGTGCCCCATGCAGGAAACTGGTAACGAAGCCCTGTTCCACTAAATAGTTATTGACACGCTCCACGGAGTCGCGGTAGTTCAGGAAGACAATGCTCTGCCCCTCGCCCAAAGCCAGAAGCAGGTCGCGCAGGGTTGACAGCTTGTCCTTCTGCGGCGAACGGACGGTGAATACGGATATGCGCCCGGGTATCTGCTCGTCGTCAGGCAGGAAATCAACGACGGTGCCTTTCTTCGACAGGTTCAGGAACTGGGGAATCTCCTCGGCATTAGTGGCCGACAGCAGAATGCGGCGCTGCAGACCTGGCAACATCTTCAAGAGTCGCGCCATTTCGCCCTGAAATCCCATTTCCAGGCACTTGTCGAACTCGTCGATGACGAGCCAGCGCACGCTGTAAGGCGTAATGTTCTGCTTCTGCAAATGGTCGCAAAGGCGTCCGGGCGTACCGAAGACGATGTGCGGCTTCGTCTCCTTGAGCCTGCGGTGCTCGTCCATGGCGGCACGTCCGCCGTAGCAGCTCTGCGACCGAAGACCCGCCCCCATGCGCTTCAGTACGGTGTCTGACTGTAAGGCGAGTTCGCGGCCTGGCACCACGACCAGTGCCTGCACGTTGTCAGAAGAGCTGTCTAACAGCTCGCTGAGCGGAAGCAGGTAGGCCAGCGTCTTGCCGGACCCCGTGGGTGACAGGATAACGGTGTCGCCCGTGCCGCCAGTAATGGCATCGTAGGTATCCTCCTGCATGTCGTTGAGCACTATGCCCAGTTTGTCTAATAGCTGTTCTTTCAATTTCATGGCGGCAAAGTTACTACTTTTTTTCCATATCACCAAAAAAAGGGAGCTCAACCTGCCCGACTTCGCACGCAGATACAATAATCAGCGAAAAAATGCGTTACTATAACGAATATGAAGACAATGACAACCAGACATATACTGACGACGCTGCTGCTCGTGCTGATGGGTTCGGGCACGGCGGCAGTGGCCCAGACTTTCACGCTGACAGGCCGCGTCATCGACGAAGAGAACAACCCCATTGAGCTGGCCAACGTGAGCTGTGCGGCACAGGGAAAACTCTCAATGACGAACCTGAAGGGAGAATTTAGCATAACACTGAAATCGGCTGATTCCGTGGTGGTTAAGTTTTCCATGGTAGGCTACAACGCAAAGAAGCGCACCTTCCGCAACCCGAAGGGCAAGATGCAGATTGAAGTGATGCTCCCCTCGCTCGAAGCGCTGGGCGAAGTGGTGGTGACGGAACGCCGACGGCAGAACACGCCGACGGAACAGCTGACGCCCCGCGACACCAAGGCGGCCCCCTCGGCCAGCGGCAATGCCGTAGAGGAACTGGTACAGCAGCAGGCAGGCGTGTCGTCGCACAACGAACTAAGCAGCCAATATAACGTGCGCGGCGGGTCGTTCGACGAGAACTCCGTCTATATCAACAACATCGAGGTGTTCCGTCCGTTGCTGGTACGCAGCGGTGAGCAGGAAGGCCTGTCGGTTATCAATGCCGACATGGTGGAGTCGATAGGCTTCAGCAGCGGCGGCTTCGAGGCCCGCTATGGCGACAAGATGTCGTCGGCATTGGACATTCGATACCGCCGGCCCGACAAGACCGAGGCCACACTGCAGGCATCGCTGTTGGGGGCCAGCGCCTATTTTGGCATGGGCGGCAAGCGGTTCTCCATGAGTCACGGCCTGCGCTACAAGACCAACAGCTACCTCTTAGGCACAACCGACACCAAAGGCGAGTACAGCCCGTCGTTCTTAGACTACCAGACGTACCTGACCTACAAGCCGTCGAAACGCTGGCTGTTTGAGTTTATTGGCAACATAGCCAACAACCATTACAACTTTGAGCCCGAAGACCGTGAAACATCGTTCGGCACACTCGAGAACGCCAAGACCTTTAAGGTGTATTTCGACGGTAAGGAGAAGGATATCTTCAGGACCTTGTTCGGCAACCTGAGCATTACCTACAACATTACGCCCGACACGCACATATCGCTGCTCGGAGCGGCCTTCCACACCAAGGAGCGTGAGACCTACGACATCATAGGACAATACTGGCTCGACGACGCGCAGACGGCAGAGCAGCTGGGCGTGGGAACGTACATGGAGCATGCCCGCAACAGACTTTCGGCAACGGTGATGAGCGGAAAGCTGATGGTGCAGCACCGCACCAAGCACCACCAGTGGGAAGGCGCATTTACACTGAAGCGCGAAAAGATTGAGGAGTACTCGCGCGAATGGGAAATGCGCGACTCCAGCGGTTACTCGCTGCCCCACTCCGCCGACCGCCTGGACCTGATTTACCAGCTGACGGCCGACAACAAGCTGAACTCCACGCGCACCGAGGCCTACCTGCAGGACACCTACCGATGGGCTACGGGGGCCGACGTGCAGAGCTTCTTCACGCTCTGTTACGGCGTCCGCATGAGCCACTGGTCGTTTAACGGCGAGACCACCGTGTCGCCCCGTGTGGCATTGGCGGTAACACCGGCCTTCAATCAGGACCTGACGTTCCGACTGGCCGCAGGACTCTACTACCAGGCACCGTTCTTCAAGGAGATGCGCGACACCACCACCATCAACGGACAAACCGTAGTGACGTTCAACGACAAGATAAAAAGCCAGCGCAGCATACACTTCGTGGCCGCCATGGACTATCGGTTCAAGATGCTGGAACGCCCGTTCCGCTTCACCGCCGAGGCCTACTACAAGGCGTTAGACAAGCTGATTCCATACAACGTGCAGAACATGAAGCTGACCTACTACGGCGAAAACATCGGCAAGGGCCACGCCGCCGGACTCGACTTCAAGCTGTTTGGCGAGTTCGTGCCCGGCACCGACTCGTGGCTGACGTTCTCGCTCATGTCCACCAAGCAGGAGTTCAACGGCCACTCCATGCCGCTGCCTACCGACCAGCGGTGGGCCATGAACCTGCACTTCACCGACTACTTCCCTGGAACCGAACGGTGGCGCATGACGCTCCGACTGGCTTTTGCCGACGGTCTGCCCTTCGGCGCGCCCCACCGCGGACTGGAGTACCAGCAGTTCCGTGCCCCCGCCTACCGCCGCGCCGACATCGGTCTGAGCTACTTGGCCTATAAAGGCAAGCGGAGTGACAGGTTCGGTCTGAAGAACGTCTGGCTCGGCGTTGACTGCCTCAACCTCTTCGGCATCAACAACGTGAACTCCTACTACTGGGTTACCGACGTGAGCAGCCAGCAGTATGCCGTGCCCAACTACCTGACCGGCCGACTCATCAATGCCAAGCTGAGCGTGGAGTTCTGAGGAATACAAAAAAAAATAAGGATACCCAGATGCAGATGGGCCAGGTTACTGCGTTAAAAAAGAATAATGTTCAACGCTCTATAGAGTGTTTTCAATAATAAATGAGTACCTTTGCAACACTATATAGTACATTTAATACTTAAAACTTATGAAGATTTCACACATTGAGCATCTGGGTATTGCTGTCCAGAGCATTGAAGAAAGCCTGCCGTTCTTCACTAACGTGCTGGGCTTAGAGTGTTATGCAACAGAGGTCGTAGAAGACCAGAAAGTAAAGACTGCCTTCCTGAAGTGCGGAGAAGTAAAGCTGGAGCTGCTGGAGCCCACAAGCCCCGAGAGCACCATCCAGAAGTGGCTCGACAAAGGCAACAAGGGCGTTCACCATGTGGCTTTCTGCATTGAGGACGGCGTAGCTAACGCACTTGCCGAAGTCAGCGAAAAGGGCGTACGCCTCATCGACCAGGCTCCACGCAAGGGTGCCGAAGGCTTGAACATCGCCTTCCTGCATCCGAAGTCAACTGCCGGCGTGCTGACAGAGCTTTGTGAACACCCCTAAGGGATTTGCGATTGACGATTTTCGATTGATATGACTGAACTCGAATTAAAGAAGAGGTTTAAGGCTTTCTCTATTAGAATCGTTAAGATGGTAGATGCATTGCCAAACACCATTTCGGCTACTGCCATTGCCAAGCAAGTTATCAGATCCGGGACTTCACCCTATGCCAATTATCGTGCAGCCTGTTTAGGGAAATCTGACAAGGATTTCTTATTCTAACAATGAAGCGAAAGTTAGGAGAATATCCTCTGCCGTCAAAGTAATCAATCGAAAATCGAAAATCCGTAAATCGAAAATAAATAGATAATAAATCAATTATTAAATAGAAAATCTAAAATGTCAAAGCAATTAGAAAAAATCAAGCAGCTCATTGCCAAGCGCGAGCAGGCACGTCTCGGCGGCGGTGAGAAAGCTATTGAGAAACAACATCAGAAAGGTAAATACACCGCCCGCGAGCGCATCGACATGCTGCTCGACGCCGGCTCCTTCGAAGAGTACGACATGTTTAAGGAACACCGTTGCCATAACTTCGGCATGGAGAAAAAGCAGTTCCTCGGCGACGGCGTGGTAGCCGGCTCAGGCACCATCGACGGCCGTCTGGTCTTCGTCTTCGCTCAGGACTTCACCGTTCATGCCGGTTCACTCTCGGAGACCATGAGCCAGAAAATCTGCAAGGTCATGGACATGGCCATGAAGATGGGTGCTCCCGTCATCGGTCTGAACGACTCCGGCGGTGCACGCATCCAGGAGGGTATCAACGCACTGGCCGGCTATGCCGAGATTTTCGAGCGTAACATTCTGGCCTCGGGCGTCATTCCGCAGATTTCAGGCATCTACGGCCCCTGCGCCGGTGGTGCCGTATATAGCCCTGCCCTGACCGACTTCACGCTGATGATGGAAGGCATCAGCTACATGTTCCTGACAGGCCCGAAGGTGGTGAAGACCGTTACGGGCGAGGACATTGACCAGGAACACCTGGGCGGTGCCAGCGTCCACTCTACGAAGAGCGGTGTGACCCACTTCACGGCCAAGACCGAGGAAGAGGGCATGCAGATGATCAAGACGCTGCTGAGCTATATTCCTTCTAACAACATGGAGACGGCTCCCCGCAAGAAGTGCACCGACCCCATCGACCGTCTGGAGGATTCGCTGAACGAGATTATTCCCGAGAACCCCAACGAGGCATACGACATGTACAAGGTGATTGGTGCCGTAGTCGATGACGGTGAGTTCTTCGAGGTTCAGCCTAAGTTCGCCAAGAACATCATCGTGGGCTTTGCTCGCTTCAACGGCCAGAGCGTAGGCATCGTGGCTAACCAGCCCAGTTGCTACGCCGGTGTGCTCGACGTGAACGCCAGCCGCAAGGGTGCCCGCTTCGTACGCTTCTGCGACGCTTTCAACATTCCTATCGTTTCGCTGGTTGACGTTCCCGGATTCCTGCCCGGTACGGGTCAGGAATACAATGCCGTCATCCTGCACGGTGCCCAGCTGCTCTACGCCTACGGCGAGGCCACCGTTCCCAAGATTACCGTCACGCTGCGTAAGTCGTACGGCGGTTCTCACATCGTGATGGGTTCCAAGCAGCTGCATACTGACCTGAACTACGCATGGCCCTCAGCAGAGATTGCCGTGATGGGTGCCTCAGGTGCCGCTGCCGTGCTCTACGCCAAGGAGGCAAAGGCCAAGAAGGAAGCCGGTGAGGACGTCAAGGCCTTCATCGCCGAGAAGGAGCAGGAGTACGACGACCTGTTTGCTAATCCTTACCAGGCAGCCAAGTATGGCTATATCGACGACGTGATTGAGCCACGCAACACCCGCTTCCGCATTTGCCGCGGACTGGCCCAGCTGGCTACCAAGCGCGACGCCCTGCCTGCCAAGAAGCATGGTAACATACCTATGTAGTTTAATTGGACGATTTGACTATTTCACAATTTGACTATTAGCCTCGCGCTGACAGCAATTGTGAAATAGTACAATTGTCAAATAGTAAAATAAAACTATGAACAAGAACGAAGTATATGCTGCCATCGCATTGGCACTACATGAGTTCAAGGGCAACAACGTGCATGACAAGGAGCCCGGCATCATCACCATTGCCGAACACCAGACGCAATGGAACGGCTATGCCCTGAGTATGACGGAACACCCATGAGATTGGACCATTTGACTATTTCACGATTGGACTATTAGCCCAACGCTGACAGCAATTGTGAAATTGTAAAATTGTAAATTAGTAAAATTAGAATCATGAAGGAATATAAATATACCATTAATGGTAACAAGTACGAAGTAGAGATTGGCGAAATCGTCGATAACGTTGCCACAGTAAAAGTGAACGGCGAAGACTTCAAGGTGGAGATGGAGCCCGAAGCAGAACCCGAGAAGAAGAAGGTGGTACTGGGCAAGCCTAAGGCAGAGACTGCTGGCGAAGCTCCTGTTGCTGCCGACACCGCCAACGTGAACACCAACAACGCCATCAAGGCTCCGCTGCCCGGCACGATTGTCGAAGTGAAGGTTGCCGTTGGCGACGAGGTTCAGGCAGGCGACGTAGTCGTTGTGCTGGAAGCCATGAAGATGGCCAACAACCTGGAAGCCGAGAAGAGCGGAAAGGTAACGGCCGTACTTGTTCAGCAGGGCCAGAGCGTTATGGAAGACGATGCGCTCGTAGTCATCGAGTAAACAACCCTTTTATTTTTACGGTTTACGGATTTTCGATTGAATACCAATGTGGCGGTATTATGCTTGTTACATTTAAATTGAAAATCCGTAAATCGTAAATAAACGATATACTACAGTTTGTTTCCTTCTTTAGGGAACACCACACAAGGCTTGAACGTCTTGGCCTCCTCAAAGTCCATGAGGGCATAAGAGATGATGATGCACACATCGCCCACCAGCACCTTGCGCGCCGCTGCCCCATTCAGGCAGATGCAACCCGAGCCGCGTTCGCCTTTTATAATATAGGTCTCAAAGCGTTCACCATTGTTGTTATCTACTACCTGAACCTTCTCGCCCGCAATGAGGTTGGCGGCATCCATCAAGTCTTCGTCGATGGTGATGCTGCCCATGTAGTTCAGATTAGCCTCCGTTACCGTAACACAATGCAACTTCGACTTCAGTACTTCTATCATCATGATTCCTTATATTTAATGTGGTCAATCAGACGGATGGGAGTCTTGCCGCAATACACCGTAATACAGCCAACGACATAGGGAGAATCTTCCCAGGAGGAAACATCCTGTAGCGTGTTGCCGTCAACAATAGAGAAATACTCAACGTCAAGTCCGTCTATGGCATTGATGTCGGCCACCACTTTATCGTGAGTCTCCTGTACAGAATGCGTCTTGGCATAAGTGACGCTGGCCTTCAGCGCCTTATAGATGTTAGGGGCAATGGCTCGTTCGTCAGGAGCCAGCAGCGTGTTACGCGAACTCTTGGCCAAACCGTCCTCATCACGCACAATGTCGCACTCCACAATCTGAACGGGAATACCCAGATGGCGCACCATAGCCTTCACTACGGCAATCTGCTGCCAATCCTTCTCGCCAAAGTATGCTTTGTCAGGCTTCGAAATATAAAAGAGACGGCTCACCACCTGACACACTCCATTAAAGTGACCAGGACGATGGGCGCCTTCCATCACAGTAGAGACAGGAGGATACTCAAACTGACGCGTGTCGGGCGTAGGGTACATCTCCTCTACCGACGGTGCCAACACATAAAGAGCCAGACCTTTGGCAGAATTACCGTCTGCAGTTTCTTCTGCAAACGTCTTCTCCAACAACTCGCAGTCAGCCTCCAGCGTACGCGGATAGTTCTTCAAGTCATTCTTGTCGTTGAACTGCGTCGGATTAACAAAGACGGAAACCACCGTCACCTCGTTCTCCCTGACACTACGACGTACTAACGAGGCGTGTCCTTCATGAAGCGCTCCCATTGTAGGCACAAGGCCTACTTGGCGACCCTGCTTACGCTCATCAAACAAAGCGTTTTGTAAATCAGCAATCTTGTAAAATACTTTCATTACCCTTTTTTATTAGTTACAAAATCGGGTGCAAAATAACAACATTTTTATCAAATAAGAAAGAAATATCGTGAAAATATGCCAAATAAGACCCTAAAAATTCTAAAAAGCAACCGAAAATTCCGATTTTTCCATATTTTTTCGTACCTTTGCCATACAAAAACCAAGTATTTATGGCAAAGAGAATCTTATTCATCAATCAAGAGACTATACCTTACGTACCCGAAACCGAACTGGCCGTGATGGGCAAACGCGTCCCTCAGGTTATTCAAGAGCATGGCAACGAGATTCGCACCTTCATGCCCAAATGGGGTAACATCAATGAACGTCGGGGACAGCTTCACGAGGTACAACGCCTATCAGGCATGAACCTGATTATTAATGATACTGACCACCCGCTGATTATCAAGGTGGCCACCATCGTACAGACCCGCGTACAGGTATATTTCATTGACAACGATGACTATTTCTCAAAGCGCCAGATGCTGCTGGACGAGAACGGCGAGGACTATCCTGACAACGGCGAGCGTACCATCTTCTTCGCACGCGGCGTTTTAGAGACGGTCAACAAGCTTCGCTGGGCACCTGACATCATTCATTGTCAGGGCTGGATGAGCGCAGTTATTCCCCTCTACCTGAAGACCGCCTACCGCGAAGAGCCGTCGTTTGCCAACACGAAGGTGGTTACGTCGCTCTTCACCAAGAGCCTCAATTCCGACTTGGGCGAGAACTTCAAGACGTGCATCGAGTTCAAGGACGCAAAGGCCAGCCTCCTGAAGAAGTATAACAACAACTTCAACTTCGAAGAACTGGGCAAGCTCGCCATCGACTATTCCGACGGCATCATCGAGGCCGACAAGGAGGTGAATGCCGACTTGCTGAAGTATGCCGTTGATAACAACAAACCTCTGTTGAGGTACCCGGGCGAGGACTTCGGCGAGGCTTACGAAGCCTTCTACGACCAACTATGTCAAGAATAAGCAACAAGCACATTATTATATTTTAAGGTAAAAATGAAAGCAAAATGGATCGCAGGGATTTTGTTGACAGCAATAACAATCTCTGCATGTGATGATGATACTGCAAACATCGGTTCTTCACTAACCAAGGACGTTGACCATTTCGCCATCGTCTCTGATACCTTTGACGTATCGACCCGTTCCATACTCATAGACTCTGTGCTCTCACAGAACAGCACCTGCTATCTGGGACGCATTAAGGACCCCATAACCGGCGACTACATCACGTCTGACTACACGTCGCAGTTCGTACAGCTTGAATCTATGGCAAGCGATCTTTTCCCGATAAAGGATAACATGGTTAGCCGCGACCTGGCAGACAACATTATTGCCGACTCCTGCCACCTGAACGTCTATATCGTATCATCGGTGGGTGACTCCCTGGCACCTATGGGCCTGAAGGTGCAGGAAATGAAGATTCCTGTTGCCGAAGGACAGTTCTACTATACCGACTTCAGCCCCGAGGAAGACGAGCTCGTACGCACAGACGGCATCATGAAGCAGAAGACCTACACCTTTGTAGATTTTCTGAAGAGCGAGGATTTGCGTAACACGACAAACTACATTCCCTACATCAACATTCCCATCAACGACCCCTACACCGACAAAGACGGCGTTACATGGAGTAACTACGGCTCGTACATCATCAACAGCTACTACAATCATCCCGAATACTTCAAGAACTCGTTTACGTTCACCAAGAACGTTTGCCCGGGCTTCTACTTTAAGAGTACTGACGGCGCAGGACTGATGTCGCAGATTTATACCACCGAGCTGAAAGTCTATTACCGCTACTACGGCGATACCGTCACCGTCGGCAACCGAACCTTCACAGGTACTACCGAGGTAAAACAGACAACGACTATTACCAACGACAAGAAGCGCCTGCAACAGCTGGTTGCTGACAACAGCTGCACCTACCTGAAGACACCGTCAGGCATCTTTACCGAGGTGGAACTGCCTGTCGAGGACATTATGCGTGGTCATGAGCACGACTCCATCACCTCTGCCAAGATTGTCTTCCAGACCTATCAGACCGATACCGACATCTGCTTCGATAATGCCTCCTATCTCGTCATGGTGCCCAAGGCAAAGATGTTCTCCTTCTTCGAGAACAACGAGTTGCCTGACAACAGGACATCGTACCTGGCCCAGCTAAGCAAGAAGACCGACAGCTACGAGTTCGGCAACATCTCGATGCTGGTGACACAACTCTATAGGAACAGGGCAAGTAATGATGCCGACTGGAACAAGGTAGTGCTCATTCCTGTGGAGTGTACGCTGGGGTCTTCGTCAACAACGACAACCACGACTACTGCGACGACTGCCACTAAGGTGTCGAACCTGATGTCGCTGACCAACACACGACTGGTAGGCGGCAGCGAGAACACTCATGCGCCGGTTACCATCAGCGTTATCTACACCACGAGTGATGACTGACAAAGCACTATGGCTGATAACTTCTTAGAGAAACACTACGAGGAGTATGAAGCCCGCAAGGCTGCGTGGCTTCGGAAAAAGCGGCACCTGCCGAAAGCTAATCGCTCTCCGCAGCGGCCTGACGATGAGGCACTTTAGTCACACACCTCACCCCTACTCTATCACTTTGATACGTGCAAACTTCAACAGCAACTGTTTGGTTCCAGTATTCTTGAACTGAACAGTTGCTTTTTGATTCTCGCCCGTTCCTTCCAGCTTTAAGACTACACCTACGCCAAACCGCTGGTGCTCAACAACGCTGCCCTCATGGAGGGCGGACGGGGATTGGGTGGTGGGTGACGGGGGTTGAGTGGTGGATGATGGGTAGTTGGAAGGCGTTGGAGGAACCACGCGCGGTTTGGGGTCAGCCTTAAACTGCGTGGCAACAGGACGCGCATTCTGCACCATACTGCTTGCTCGGCTGTACTTGTTGCCGTTATAGTCAAAGTTATCAGACTGCCGCCGGCTGCCAAAGACGGAACCGCCCATGCTGCCAATGCCCGACTGCTCGACGTAGAGCAGCGAGGGGTCGATGTCGCGAATAAAGCGCGATGGCGTGTCAAACTCTACCCGTCCGTAACGCCAACGGTTCTGCGCACAGGTCATGATGCAACGCTTCTCGGCTCTGGTGATGGCCACGTAGAGCAGTCGCCGTTCTTCCTCCAGTTCGCGTAACGAGTTGACACACATGGGCGAAGGGAAGATGTTCTCCTCAAGTCCTACAATAAATACCGTAGGGAATTCCAGTCCCTTGGCACTATGAATGGTCATGAGCACCACCTTGGGCTGCGTGTCGTCATCGTCGCTGTCCAGGTCGGTCATGAGCGACACCTCCTGCAGAAAGTCAGAAAGGGCCGTATGGTCAGCCATATCCTCTTCGCGGCGTGTCTCGACAAAGTCCTGCAGACCGCTGACGAACTCCTGCAAGTTCTCCTGCCGCGAAAGGTCCTCAGGGTCCTTGCCTGAGTAAATGTCTCGGCTGATGCCACTCTCCATAATGATGTCGTGACCCAAAGCAAAGGCATCGTCGGTCTTTGCCCTGTTAATCCAGAGTTCCACCTGGGCGCGGAACTTCTCAATCTTTGCAGCCGTACCCTTGTTAATGTCAAGCTGGAACAAGACGGGCTGCGTAATGACAGTCCACAGGCTTACCCCATGCAGGTTGGCAGCCGCCACAATCTTGTTGACGGTCGTGTCGCCAATGCCTCGTGCGGGATAGTTAATGATACGCTTCAGGGCCTCTTCGTCGTCGGGGTTGGCCACCAGGCGGAAGTAGGCAATAACGTCTTTTATCTCCTTGCGCTGATAGAAGCTCAGCCCTCCATAAATGCGGTAGGGAATGTTCTCCTTACGCATGTATTCCTCGAACGAACGACTTTGCGAGTTAGTACGGTATAGAATGGCAAAGTCGCTGTATTCACAACTGTCCTTACGCTTGTAGCGCTTAATGTCGTTACACACCATCTGAGCCTCCTCCTTGTCGCTGTAGGCGGTCTTCAGGGTGAGTCGCTCGCCCTCTTCGTTGTGGCTATACACATCCTTTGGTATCTGCCGCTGATTATGGCGAATCAGACTGTTGGCAGCCTGCACGATGAGCTGCGTTGAACGGTAGTTCTGCTCCAACTTGAAAAGACGCGCACCAGTATAGCCTTTCTGGAAGTCGAGTATGTTGTCGATGTTCGCGCCCCGGAAGCTGTAGATGCTCTGTGCATCGTCACCAACCACGCAGACGCGCTGCCGCTCCTTGGTGAGCTGCATGACGATGGCCTGTTGAACACGGTTCGTGTCCTGATACTCGTCAACGAGCACATAGGCAAAGCGGTCAACGTAGTGCTGCCGAATGTCCTCATGATTGCGGAAGAGCATGTAGGTCTGCACCAGCAGGTCGTCGAAGTCCATAGCGTTGGCCTGTCGGCAGCGTTCAGCATAGCGCAGGTAGATGTTACTGATAGCAGGGACCTTGCGTACGGCATCGTCTGCAGCCGAAGGGCTGTTAGCGTATGCCTGCGGCAACAGGAGGTGGTTCTTGGCCATAGAAATACGATCAGCCACGCTTGACGGTTTGTAGAGTTTCTCATCAAGCTGCATCTCGCGAATGATGCTCTTCACCAGCGAGCGGGAGTCGCTCTGGTCGTAGATGGTGAAGTCAGGGTTATACCCAATGTGCTGTGCCTCGCGCCGTAGTATGCGTGCAAAGACAGAGTGGAAGGTTCCCATCTGCAGGTAGCGGGCCCTCTCCTGCCCCACCAGCCTGCCTATGCGCTCCTTCATTTCTCGGGCAGCCTTGTTGGTAAAGGTAAGCGCCAGTATGCGCCAAGGCTCCAGTTGGTATTCCTCCAGCAGGTAGGCTATCTTGTAGGTCAGCACACGCGTCTTGCCCGACCCGGCGCCAGCTATGACCAACTGGGGACCGTCGCACCAGACTACCGCCTCGCGCTGGCTTTCGTTCAGTTCATTGAGCAGTTGTTCGTTCATTGTTCTAATGTTTGGGGGTTCTTGTGAGCGAACAAGCCTCCGATTCACATCGAAGGCCTGCCACAAACACAAACACAAAATAAACCTTTAACAGGTTATAATCAGTTACATGAATATACTATTCTTACTGGATGCCGCGCTCGCGCAACTTCTGTTGCCATTGCCAAGCAGACTTCAGCGTGTCTTCAAGACTCGTCTCTGCCTTCCATCCGAGCACGTTGTTGGCCTTCTCGGGGTTTGCCCACACCTTCTCAATGTCACCTGCACGACGGGGTGCAAACTGCCAGTTGAGCTTTACGCCGGTAGCCTTCTCGAAGGCATCGACTATCTCCTTGGTTGAAACGCCACGGCCTGTTCCCACGTTGAACACCTCGAGCTTCTCTGAGTCAGTATCGAGCACGCGCTCCATCGCCTTGACGTGAGCCTTGGCCAGGTCAACCACGTAGATGTAGTCGCGAATGCAAGTGCCGTCGGGCGTGTTGTAGTCGTTGCCGAACACGCTCAGTTTCTCGCGAATACCAATGGCCGTCTGTGTCACGTAGGGAATAAGGTTCATGGGTACTCCGTTGGGCAGTTCTCCAATGATGCCCGACGGGTGAGAACCAATGGGGTTG
Organism: uncultured Prevotellaceae bacterium; assembly: GCA_900320255.1. GTDB lineage: Bacteria > Bacteroidota > Bacteroidia > Bacteroidales > Bacteroidaceae > Prevotella. The sequence goes on along the minus strand of ONRS01000143.1, from coordinate 1,773 downwards.
AAGTATCGCAGCAGGATGGCCTTAATGGGCGCTCCGCTATTGATGTCGTCGCGGATAATCTCCTCGTTCACCTGCTTGGTGTTGCCATAGGGGCTCTCTGCCGGCTTAATGGGTGCGTCCTCAGTAACGGGCAGGTTCTCCGGGTCAGGCTGACCATAGACGGTACAGCTTGACGAGAAGATGATGCCCTTCACGCCGTGCTTGGGCATGAGCTCGAGCAGGTTGACCAGCGAGAGGATATTGTTGCGGTAATACATAAGAGGCTTCTGCACACTCTCGCCTACAGCCTTCGATGCAGCGAAGTGGATGATGCCCTCTATCTTGGGGTACTTTTCGAAGACGCGCTCCATTGCCTCCAAGTCGCAGCAATCTACTTTCTCGAATGCGGGACGCGTACCTGTAATCTTCTCAATGCCGTCGATGACATCAGCATTAGAGTTGGAAAGGTTATCCACTATCACAACTTCGTAACCTGCGTTCTGCAGTTCTACAGTTGTGTGCGAGCCTATAAAGCCCGTTCCTCCTGTTACCAGAATTGTCTGTTTCATTTCGTTATTCTTATGTTTTAAGTTTTGGGACTACAAAGGTACGAATAAGCAAGGAGAAAAGCAAATAAAAACTTGTTTTTTTTACTTTCTCGTGCAAAAGTGCCTTCGACCTTAGACCTTTTACCTTAGTCCGTTGACCTTTCTTACGACAAAAAATAAGGGCACGGGGCCGATTTGTCGCAAAACGGAACGTGTGTCGCAACAAACCGAAGAATATTTCACGCCATTATTTGCAAACGCAAGAAATGCACCGTAACTTTGCATCAGAAAAAAGAAATTCATACGATTCATACATAAAGGTTTTAAGTTAATAATAATAGTTAGTGATTGATTTAGTCTTACGAATTCTTCATTTTTAGAAGCCGGACATAGCACGCAGCGATGCGTGCTATGTCCGTTATATCAACAAATATCCACACCACTCCAAGAGAAGTGCCGTTTCTCTTGAACTTTTTTCGGCAATATATAGTGATATTACGGAAAATCTTTGTAAATTTGTGGCGTTGATTAATGTTACACCTAAAAATGAAGAAGATTTTTATTTGCATGATGGGAGGATTGATAAGTATGCTGAGCTGCGGGACAAAGGCTCCTGAAGGAGAGCTGCTGAGCGTGGAATACGTTAAGAATGAAATGAGTATGGTCCCCGATTATGAGGGCCACGCAGAACGGGCAACCGACGGAACATTCCTGCTGAAGGCGATGAAGGAGGGACACGGCTCACTCTTTCAGAAACAACTGAGCAAGGAGGAAATGAGCCAGCTACGCCAGATTATTCTGGAAGAGAAGATGTACAACTACAAGGAGCATTACCGCCCGCCGTTCCAAGTGCTGGACGGCTACCAATGGTATTTCAATGCCCGGTTCTCCGACGGCTCCTCTATCTACTCCTCAGGCTCTAATGCAAAGCCCCGTGGAGAGGGACTTCAGCGAATACGTGACTGTATGATGCGGCTGATTGCCGATGCTGACAGCGTGGTGGAAGCCCACGACGATGACCTCTGACGAGTCAGAACTACCACTTTGCTGTAACCAAAGTAGAAGTTTGCCGTAATCAAAGTCAGAGTTTGCCGTAACCAAAGTGTTTCGCTGAAGCTGGGCAGGAGAACAAAAAAAGAGAGGACTTTACGAAAAAGTTCTCTCTTCTGGTGACTCCCGCGGGATTCAAACCCACAACCTTCTGATCCGTAGTCAGATGCTCTATTCAGTTGAGCTAGGGAGCCTT
>ONRS01000144.1 GCA_900320255.1 uncultured Prevotellaceae bacterium | reverse complement strand
TTGAGCGGTAAACGGGACTCGAACCCGCGACCCTCGGCTTGGGAAGCCAATGCTCTACCAACTGAGCTATTACCGCAGTTCTTAAAATAAAGAGTGAAGAATGAAGAGTGAAGAATTTTCTACCGAAGTACCCTGTGGATAGAAGGGATGGCGGAAGCAAATTCTTCACTCTTCACTCTTCACTCTTCACTGAAAGAGAGCCGATAGCCGGACTCGAACCGGCGACCCACGCATTACGAATGCGTTGCTCTACCAACTGAGCCATATCGGCCTTACTCAAAGATCGCTTTTCTTTTTGCGGCTGCAAAGGTAGTAATTATTTGCGATTTACCGATTTCCGATTTGCGCTTTCTTTTCCCCTTTACGTTTTTTTAACGTTTAAGTGCCCTTTCAGGTACTTTCCCGTCAGGCTTTTCGTGCATTGTGCTACATCTTCGGGTGTTCCTGCGACGACCAGTTCGCCACCGCGGTCACCGCCGTCGGGGCCGAGGTCGATGACCCAGTCGGCGCACTTGATGATTTCCATGTTGTGCTCAATGATGAGGATGGAGTGGCCGCGCTCAATGAGTGCTTCGAACGAGCGAAGCAGTCGTTTGATGTCGTGGAAGTGCAGGCCGGTGGTAGGCTCGTCGAAGATGAAGAGCGTGGGGTCCTGCTTCTCCTGTCCGATGAAGTAGGCCAGCTTTACGCGTTGGTTCTCACCGCCCGAGAGGGTAGAGGAGCTCTGCCCCAGCTTAATATAGCCGAGACCCACGTCTTCGAGGGTCTGGAGCCGCTTGACGATGGTGGGTTGCTGTGCAAAGAACTCTATGGCCTCTGAAATGGTCATGTTGAGCACGTCGTCAATGTTCTTGCCCTGATAGCGTACATCGAGAATATCCTTCTTGAAACGCTTGCCGTGACAGGCTTCGCACTCCAGGACAAGGTCGGCCATGAACTGCATCTCGACGGTGATGGTGCCGGCACCCTTACACTCCTCGCAGCGGCCACCGTCGGCATTAAACGAGAAATACTGGCTCGAGAAGCCCATCTGCTGTGCCAGTGGCTGTTCGGCATAGAGGTCGCGAATGGCATCGTAGGCCTTCACGTAGGTAGCAGGGTTCGAGCGTGTGGATTTGCCGATGGGGTTCTGGTCAACGAACTCCACGCGGCTGATGGCTTTCATGTCGCCCTCCAGACCGCGGTATTCACCCGGGGCATCGAATGCCTCGCCCATGCCGCGCTTCAGGGCAGGGTAGAGTATGCCCTTGATGAGGCTTGACTTGCCGCTTCCGCTGACGCCTGTCACCACGGTGAGCACATTCAGGGGAATCTGCACGTCGATGCCCTTCAGGTTGTTCATGCGGGCGCCCTTCACGGTGATGCTCCGGTTCCAGGGGCGGCGGCTCGTGGGGACGGGAATCTGCTCACGACCGGAGAGATAGCGGAGGGTGTAGGAGCCTCCCCCTTGCCCCCTCCCAAGGAGGGGGGATTGGCGGGCTTCTGTTTCTCCACCTCCTTGGGAGGGGGATGGGGGGAGGCTTCCTTCATACACAATCTCTCCCCCCAGCCGGCCGGCATCGGGGCCTACGTCGATGACGTAGTCGGCAGCACGCATAATCTCTTCGTCGTGCTCTACGACGATAACGGTATTGCCCAGTGCCTGCAGCTCTTTCAGCACCTTGATGAGCCGTTGGGTGTCGCGTGAGTGCAAGCCAATGCTTGGCTCGTCTAATATATATAAGGAACCCACGAGCGAGGAGCCTAATGATGTGGCCAGGTTGATGCGCTGGCTCTCGCCGCCACTCAGGGTGTTCGACATGCGGTTCAGCGTCAGGTAGCCCAGTCCTACGTCTAAGAGGAACTGCAGGCGGGATTTTATTTCCGTCAGCAGTCGTTTGCCTATTTCCTGCTCCTGTTCCGTCAGTTCTAAATGGTCGAACCACTCCTTCAGCCTTACTACGGGCATCTGTACCAGGTCGGTAATGCTGCGGCCTCCAATCTTCACGTAGTCGGCCTCCTTCTTCAGCCGGGTACCGTGACAGGTGGGGCAGGTGGTCTTGCCACGATAGCGGGCCATCATGACGCGGTACTGAATCTTGTACTGGTTCTCTTTCACCATCTGGAAGAAGGCGTCGATGCTTACCTGTTCGTGAATGTCGCGATGGCGGTCGGAGGGCAGCCCATGCCATAGCCAGTCCTTCTGCTGTTGTGTCAGGTTCATGTAGGGCTCGAAGATGGGGAAGTCTTCTTGTGCAGCGCGTCGGCAGAACTCTTCCTTCCACAGGCCCATTTTCTCTCCGTGCCAGCACACCACGCAACCGTCATAAACGGAGAGTGTGGTGTTAGGAATGACCAGGTGTTCGTCAATGCCGATAATCTTGCCGAAGCCCTGACACTCCGGACAGGCACCTACGGGCGAGTTGAATGAGAACATCAGGTCGGAAGGCTCCTCAAACTGCAGTCCGTCAGCTTCGAAGCGCATGGAGAAGTCGTAGGTGATGTTTGATGGCAGGAACATCAGTCGCAGTTCTCCGTGACCTTCATAGAAAGCGGTCTCGGCAGAGTCAATGAGGCGTGAGATGCTGTCCTTGGCGTCATCGACCGTGAGGCGGTCGATGACGAGGTAGATAGTGTCTATAGCATCTATAGTATCTATAGCATCCAAGTAGTCATCAATTCTCTCGAGCTGGCCTTTGACAAAGATGCGGACATAGCCATTCTTGACGTATAGCTGCAGCTGCTGCTTCATGGTACGTCCCTCGGCGGGATGTATGGGGGCCATGACCACGAACTTGGTGCCTTTCTGGTACTGCTGCACGCATTGTACAATGTCTTCCGTGGAGTGCTTCTTCACCTCCTGGCCGCTCAGTGGCGAATAGGTGCGCCCAATGCGGGCATAGAGCAGTCGGAGGTAGTCGTATATCTCCGTCGAGGTTCCCACGGTGGAGCGTGGGTTGCGGGCTATCACTTTCTGTTCGATGGCGATGGCGGGTGGAATGCCCTTGATGTAGTCACACTCAGGCTTGTTCATACGGCCTAAGAACTGCCGGGCATAGCTCGACAGGCTCTCTACGTAGCGCCTTTGTCCTTCGGCATAGAGTGTGTCGAAGGCCAGCGACGACTTTCCGCTGCCGCTGACACCCGTAATGACAATAAATTTGTTACGTGGTATTTTGAGGCTTACATTCTTCAGGTTGTTAACCCGGGCTCCTTTTATCTCTATAAATTCTTTCATAATCTTCTGTTTATAACATAACGCTGCCCTTAATCATTTTGGCTTTTTTCTTCTCTGTCATCATGTTGATGTAGAGCTGGTCGGGTGTGGTTGCCCGAATCTTTTCACCGTCTATGACAATGATGGAGATGCCCATGATGTTGATTTTCTCCATTTCTCCTGTACGGTTGCGCACCTCTATGTAGTCGTTCTTCAGGTCGCAGGCAGCATAGAAGTCGCGTATCTTGGCGTCGAAGCGTTTGATGATGTGCTCGCCCATTGCTTTAATCTTGCTCTTGTCGTGAACAAACACCATGAAGTCGTCGCCGCCCACGTGTCCGATGAAGTCCTCGTCACTGCCCATTTCTCGGAACGTAGTGTAGATGATGTCCGACAGGAAAAGCAGCACCTTGTCGCCTTCGTGGAAACCGTAGTACTCGTTGTACTCCTTGAAGTTATCCAGGTCAACATACATCATGGCGAAGTCTTTTCCGCTGTCGATGTCTGCCTGTATCTGTTTGACGATGATGTTGTTGGCGGGCAGACCGGTCAGCGAGTTCAGGTTGCGTGCAGAGTCGAAGGTCTCCACAATGTTGCGCAGTTGCTCGTGCAGCGACACGCTGTCTCTGAGTTTCAGCATGGGTATGTAGGTCATAATGGGTTCGGCCATCATGTTGTCAGCTTCGAGCACGCGTTTGTTCTCGGTCGAGATGGCTATGGGCGTGATGCAGTACAGGAATCGGTGCTTGATGTTGTCAACCAGTTGTTTCATGCTGGTTTTCAGTCCGTCCTCATTAATGATGATGAGGTAGTCATCCACATGCAGCTTGTCGGCCCAGTCGTCCTTAGCTGATGTGGAAGCAACGATTCTGATGTCGCTGTCAGCGCTGAAGAGTTGCTGAAGGCGGTTGAGCAGTGCTCCGCTGTCGTCGATGATGACGATGGTCTTTCGTGTTTCCATATTGCTGTGGAATTTGTTTACGTTTTAGCAGTCATTTCTCTCTCCAGGCGGCGCAGGTAATAGCGGGACACGCAGAAGTTACACGTGCAGGCAATGCCTCTTCCTACAACGAATCCCAACCAGATGCCAGTCAGTCCGTAGCCCATGACCACTCCGAGAATATAGGTGGCGGGCACCGCACACACTATTTCGTTGATGGTGGTCCACATCAGGCTCATCTTTCCCTTGCCCAGTCCCAGGTACATGAAGGTAGATGGCAGTCCGAGGGCCAGGAATGGCATACAGAATGCCGTGATGCGTATGAAGTGGCTGATGCCGTCAATGAGCTGCGTGTCGTCTGACGTCAGTGCGAAGAGCGATGCGAACTCATGCGGGAACAGGTTGATGAGCAGCGTGGTGACTAAGGCAATGATGAAGGCATACATGCAGCAGTAGGTATGGGTGCGCCGCAGGTAGATGGGGTTCTTTGCGCCGTAGTGTGTGCCGAAGATGGCTATTGAGGCCAGGCTGATGGACGAGATGGGCATGAGGTCAATAAGGTAGAGCCTGTAGCCTGACGAATAGATGGCTGCTCCCTGGTCACCGCCTACAGCACTGATGAACGAGTAGAACAGCACCGAGGCCAGCGACAGCATAAGCAGTTCGAACGATGCCGGAATGCCCGTTTTCAGTATGTCGTTGATGATTTCCTTGTCGTAGTGCCGCCTGGCAATGTTTCCCAGCCTTAACCGTAGGTACGATTTCTTCATGACGAAAATCCAGTAGAACATCATGCAGGCACTCAGCATGGTGGTGACGATGGTCGATATGGCAGCACCGGCCGAACCCCAGCCCAGCACGTAGATGAACACAGGGTCGAGCAGGGCGTTGAGCACCACACCGGTAGTGATGGCATACATGGGACGCTTAGTGTCGCCCTCGGCACGCAGTATGCCGGCCAGCCCGCAGGAGAGTGCATGGGTGGACAGTCCGAGGAAGAGCGGAATGGAGTAGCAGATGGCCTCATGCCTTGTGTCGCTCTCAATGTCATACAGTGTGAGGTAGGGGAATAGCGCACCTGTCAGCAGCCCCGTGAGCAAGAGTGCTCCTGTGAGTGATACCATGATAGCGTGTTCGGCAGCCTTCTGGGCTTTCTCCTTGTCGTTGGCTGCATAACGGCTGATGGTACTCGTGGCACCGTGGGCCAGTCCGTTCGACACGCCGTTGATAATCATCCAGAGCGGTGTGACGATGCCGATGCCGGCAAGGGCCGAATTGCCCAGTCCGGCAATCCAGATGCCGTCAATGACGTTGTATAGCGACGTGAAGATCATGGTCACCATGACTGGCAACGCAATCTGCATGACCGACTTCTTCGGGTCGCCACGCAACAGGGCTATTCTTTTGGCATCGTCCTTCATGACTATATATTCTTCGAGGTGTCGCACAGCATCACCGAGCCACTGATTTGCTTGGCCTCTTCTTTTACCTTCATCATGTGCTTATACACCTCGTCGGTGGTGGTGAATTTCAAGTGTTCATTGCTGACCATGGCCACCGAGACACTGATTAGCCTGAAGCGGCACAGCTGGTTCTTGCGGTTCTGTATTTCAATGTAGCCGCGTTCCAGGTCTTCGGGTGCATAGAACGAGGCAATGCTCTCGTCAAACCTGCGTATGACTTCCTGGCCAATCTTCTCGGCATAGCCGAAGTCGTTGAGTATCAGTACATAGTCATCGCCGCCCACATGTCCTACAAAGTCGTTCTCGCACCCGTATTTCGTCACCGTCTCTGTCAGCAGGTCAGCCAGGAACTTGATGAGCACGCCAGCCTTATACACACCATAGTAGTCGGTGTAGGGCTTGAACTTGTCGATGTCTAAATAAATCAGCACAAACTTGTCCTGCTCTTTTATCTTCCGTCTCAGCGTGGTGTCGATGACGTAGTTGCCGGGCAGGTGGGTAATGTCGTCAATGCTTCGGTTGGCGGCCAGCATGTTCAGCGAGTTCTTGGTCTGGTCGTACAGATAGTCAGGATTGACGGGCTTGGGCATCAGGCTCAGTCCGGGAATGTTCATGGCGGCAATGCGTTTCCGCTCAGAGGTAATGGCCAGCATGTAGGGTTTCACCTGGTCCAGGAATCTCCTGATGAAGACCACCAGCTCCTTCAGTTCCTTTTTCAGTCCGTCGCAGTGTATGTTGATGATGTAGAAGTCGTAGCGTAGCTTCGCCTTCAGTTCTTCAAAGTCCGATGATGAGGAGACAATCTGTATGTTCTTGTCGCCGTCGAAAATACGGTGATACGTGTCCGACATTTCGCGGATGTCGTCAATAATCATCAGTTTCTGAATGTACCTCATATATAGTTTAGGTTTGATGTAATTGTCATTTCTTCACGTCCTGTCCCTCTTCAGGGAATTTCGGCACAAACTTCATTTCGTGCAGTATCTTGTCTCGCCGGGTCAGCATGTAGGCGCTTGGCTTGGCAGAGTTGAATTTCTGTGGGTTGGGCAGCGTGGCGGCTATCAGCGCACACTGCGACCTCGTCAGGTCTTTGGCCTCGCAGCGGAAGTGCCGTTCGGCCACGGCGTCGGCACCGTAGATGCCTTCGCCCATCTCGATGGAGTTCAGATAGACCTCCATGATGCGTTGCTTGCTCCAGAACAGCTCAATGAGCGTGGTGAAGTAGGCTTCGAAGCCCTTGCGCACCCACGAGCGTCCCGGCCACAGAAAGACGTTCTTGGCCGTTTGCTGGCTGATGGTGCTGGCTCCCAGCTTTCGTTTCTCGGGGTGCTGCTTGTTGCGTCGGGCAGCGTATTCTATGGCTTTGAAGTCAAAGCCGTGGTGCTCCAAGAACCGCTGGTCCTCGCTGGCCATGACGGCCACGGGCAGCGCCGGGGCAATGTCGTTGAGTGGCACCCAGTGGTGGTGCAGGGCGAGTTCCCCGCCATTCTTTATCTGCTGGGCGCAGCGAATGAACATGAGGGGTGTGAAATAAACGGGAACAAACCGATAGGCAACTACAGAAAGAATAGTGGAGGCGAAGAACGCCACCACTATCCATTTCACGTATTTTACTATCCGTTTAATCAATGCTTAAACCTTTTAGCTTTTTAAAACTTACTGCAGTGTTCCTGCCTCGGCAGCATTGATCATCTCCTGGCTTGCATACAGATAAACCTCCACGCGGCGGTTCTGGGCGCGGCCGGCCTCTGTGTCGTTGCTGGCAACGGGGCTCTCCTGTCCGAGACCCTGCACTTCCTTAATCTGGCTGGTGTTGACACCTAATGACTGCAGATAAGATGAAACGGCTGCTGCACGGTCCAGCGAGAGGGCCTTGTTCAGCTCTACGCTCTGAGCGGCACTCTTGCCGCGGAAGCCCACATTGTCGGTGTGACCCTGAATGGCCACGTCGCAGTCGGCATTCTTCTTCAGCACGCCAGCCAGCTGGCTCAGCGACGTCTTCGAAGCGGCAGTCAGGTCAGCCTTACCCGTAGCAAACAGAATACCGCTGTCGAAGGTAACCTTCACGGCGTCCAGTCCGTTAGCGTCGGTAATTTCCTGAACCTCAGCGTTTCTTACCTGCTCAGCTTCAGCCTTCACCTTATCCATGTGCTTACCGATGAGGGCACCAGTTCCTGCACCTACAGCACCACCGATAGCAGCGCCAACGATGGTGTTGCCGGCAATGTTACCAATGATACCACCCAGTACGGCACCACCGGCGGCGCCAATACCTGCTCCCTTCTGCAGGTTGTTACATCCTGCGAGCACAATGCCTAAGCAGAGTGCCAATGAAAATACTTTTAAAAACTTCATACTTTAAATGATTATAAAATGTTTAATTGTGCATTATTCCAGTGTTCCTGTCTCGGCGGCGTTAATCATTGCCTGACTGGCGTAGAGGAAAATCTCCACACGGCGGTTCTGGCGGCGACCAGCCTCCGTGTCGTTGCTGGCAACGGGGTTGTCGGCTCCGAAACCCTTAATGTCCTTTATCTGGTCGATGCTCACACCCAGCGACTGCAGGTATTGCGCTACGGCCACGGCACGCTCCAGCGAGAGGTCCTTGTTCTTCTGCACGCTCTGCTCGGGCGTGAAGCCGCGGAAGGCCACGTTGTCCGTATAGCCGTGAATGGCCACGTCGCATATCTGGTTGTTGTTCAGCACCTCGGCCAGGTCGTTCAGCGGCTCCTTTGAGCTTGCGGCCACGTCGGCATCGCCCGTGGCAAACAGTATGCCGCTGTTGAAGGTCACCTTGATGGCATCCAGGCCGTTCTCGTCAATGACCTGTTGAATGTCGGCATTCTTAATTCTCAGGGCTTCCGACTTCACCTTGTCCATGTGGTTACGTATGGCCGTCTTCGTTTCTACGACGGGGGCAGGAGCGGGGGCCGCCTTTTTCTTGAACAGGCCTTGAAAGAAACCGCAGCTTGAAAGCGTGATGCACATTCCAAGTGCCAGAACCAATGTTTTTACCTTCATCTTGATTTCATTTTAGTGTTAAACTTCCATATTTTGGGACAAAAGTACAAAAAACTTTCAACTTTCAACACTCAACTCTCAACTTTTTTGTACCTTTGCGCCAAAATTTTTGAAAATTATCGATATTATGGCAAAAGAATTAAAAGATTTAACAAAAAGAGCCGACAATTACAGTCAGTGGTATAATGACTTAGTAGTTAAGGCTGACCTGGCTGAGCAATCGGCTGTTCGTGGCTGCATGGTCATCAAGCCCTACGGCTATGCCATTTGGGAGAAGATGCAGCAGCAGCTTGACAAGATGTTCAAGGAGACGGGTGCCCAGAATGCCTATTTCCCCTTGCTCATCCCCAAGTCGTTCCTCAGCCGCGAGGCCGAACACGTGGAGGGCTTCGCCAAGGAGTGTGCCGTCGTTACCCACTACCGCCTGAAGGCTGCTGACGGCGGCGTGGTGGTCGATCCGGCTGCCAAGCTCGAAGAGGAGCTCATTGTGCGCCCCACCTCTGAGACCATCATCTGGAACACCTATAAGAACTGGATTCACTCTTGGCGCGACCTGCCCCTGATGTGCAACCAGTGGTGCAACGTCATGCGCTGGGAAATGCGCACGCGCCCCTTCCTGCGCACCTCGGAGTTCCTCTGGCAGGAGGGCCACACCGCCCACGCCACCAAGGAGGAGGCCGAGGCCGAAGCCAAGAAGATGCTCCACGTCTATGCCAAGTTTGCTGAAGAGTGGATGGCTGTTCCCGTGCTGCAGGGCGTGAAGAGCGAGACCGAGCGTTTCGCCGGAGCTCTCGACACCTACACCATCGAGGCCATGATGCAGGACGGCAAGGCGCTGCAGAGCGGCACCAGCCATTTCCTCGGCCAGAACTTCGCCAAGGCTTTCGAGGTTACCTATTTAAATAAAGAGAACAAGCCCGAGTACGTCTGGGCCACGTCGTGGGGCGTTTCCACCCGCCTCATCGGTGCCCTCATCATGACCCACTCTGACGACAACGGACTCGTGCTGCCGCCGCGTCTGGCGCCCATCCAGGTGGTCATCATCCCCATTGCCACCAAGCCCGAGCAGATGGAGCAGGTGAACCGCGAGGTGCAGCCCATCATCGAGGAACTGCGACAGAAGGGCATCAGCGTGAAGTTTGACGATGCTGACAACAAGCGTCCCGGCTTCAAGTTTGCCGACTACGAACTGAAGGGCGTCCCCGTACGTCTGGTACTGGGTGCACGCGACTTGGAGAACGGCACCATCGAGGTGATGCGCCGCGACACACTGGAGAAGGAGACCCGTCCGCTGGAGGGCATCGCCCAGTATGTGGAGCAGCTGTTGGACGACATCCAGCAGAACATCTTCGAGAAGGCCCGCCGCTTCCGCGACGAGCATGTCTATGAGTGCGACAACTACGAGGAGTTCAAGGAGCGCGTCAAGGACGGCGGCTTCTTCCTCTGCCACTGGGACGGCACCGCCGAGACCGAG
>ONRS01000147.1 GCA_900320255.1 uncultured Prevotellaceae bacterium | reverse complement strand
GCTCCCTTTTCCGTGATTCCGTTGGGACTCGAACCCAAGACCCACAGCTTAGAAGGCTGTTGCTCTATCCAGCTGAGCTACGGAACCAGAAAATTTCTTTTCTGAAAATCGGGTGCAAAGGTAAAACTTTTTTATGATATTTCCAAAAGAAATGCGTAAGTATTTGAAAATATTTCTTTATCTTTGCAGTCTAATACTAACTATGACATGAACAAGAAACGATATTTACTGTTATCTGTCGTGCTGTCTGCCGCACTTTCGGCTTCGGCACAAGACGTTGATACCACCAGGGTAAGGGTAGGTTACACCCAGGGAAACTTGCAGACGGTGGCGGGTGCCGTCGATAAAGTGGGAGAGAACCGTATGAACCGTGGCTTTGTCAATAACTCGCTTGATGCCCTTTCAGGTCAGTCAGCCGGTGTGCAGGTGCAGACAGGCGGCAATCAGGAAGCCATGATCAGTGCGGTGCGTGTGCGTGGTACCACGTCATTGACGGGTGGCAACGACCCGCTGGTCATCATTGACGGTGTGTCGTCGGACCTTTCTACGCTGACCACCATCTATCCTGCTGACATTGAGAGCTTCACCATTCTGAAGGATGCCTCAGAAACGGCACAGTATGGCAGCCGTGGAGCTGCCGGTGTCATACAGGTGCAGACAAAGAAGGGCAAGGGTGAGCGCTTCCACATTTCGTACGACGGCACCGTGGGTTTCGAGAGCATCTATAAGAATGTGGAAATGCTCAATGCCGACCAGTTCCGCCGTGCTGCGCAACAGCTGGGTGTCAGCATCATGGACTACGGTCATGACACCAACTTCCGTGACGATATAACGCGAACGGGTCTGGTGCAGAACCACCACATTGCCTTCGGCGGAGGTACACCAACGTCGAACTACCGTGCCTCGGTGGGTATTCAGGACCATAAGACGGTCATCCGCAACAACCGCGTACGCAACTACATAGCCAAGCTCGACGTATCGCAAAAGACGTTTGACAACCGCATATCGTTCGACCTCGGCGTGTTCGGCTCACTGCTGAAGTACGACTATCTGCCCTTCTCGCAGAAGCTGTTTTATTCGGCGGCCACCTTTAACCCGACGCTGCCTTCGGGGCGCAATGCTGATGGCAGCTACACACAGGTGCCCGAGGCCAGTTGGATTAGCAACCCCAACTCGCTGCTGGACATGTCGGACGATGAGAACAATGCCCATTTCAACGTTCACTTGCGTGCATCGGCCGACATGGGCTATGGACTGACACTGACAGCCTTCGGCTCGTTCACCTACAATAGCATAGACAGAGGACACTATTATCCCACCTATGTGTGGAGCCATGGTGAGGCCTACCGCCATCACACCAAGAGTGAGACAGGGCTGGGCAACCTGTCGCTTGGCTGGCATCACGACTTCAAGATACACCATGTGGAGCTGTTGGCACTGGCCGAAGTGGAGAAGGAAAAGCGAAAGGGCTTCTTCGTTACCTCGTCATACTTTAATACCGATGCCTTCGGTTACTACAACCTGGAGGCTGGAGCTGTGCGACCGTGGGAGGGCACGGGCTCGTTCTATCGTGACAACACCATGGAGTCATTTCTGCTGCGCGGACAATACACACTGCTGAAGCGTTACACCTTGACGGCGAATGCCCGTGTGGATGGGTCGTCGAAGGTGGGTGAGAACAACCGCTGGGGCTTCTTCCCCTCAGTCAGTGCGGCATGGGTAGTGAGCGAAGAGTCGTGGATGAAGCCTCTGACGTGGCTGAACTCGCTGAAGCTGCGTGCCGGCTACGGACGAAGCGGAAACCTGGGCGGTATAGACTCTTACATGTCGCTGGCCCTGGTGCAGCCTAACGGCATCGTCTCCGTTAACAGAGCCCCCTCCACGACGCTTGGCGTAACACGTAATGCAAACCCCGACCTGAAGTGGGAAGTGAAGCGCACGTTCAACATCGGTCTTGATGCCACGTTCTGGAACAAACGTATTGCATTGGCGGTCGATTTCTACACTTCACGCACCAGCGACATGCTCTATGAGTACGATGTCAGCGTGCCGCCCTTCACCTACGACAAACTGCTGGCCAACCTGGGTAAGATGCGCAACCACGGACTGGAGATAGGCTTCGGCATCACACCGTTGCGCCGTCACGACATGGAGCTGAACATCAACATGAACTGGACCTTCGAACGTAACAAACTGGTCACCCTGAGTGGTGAGTACAACGGTGAATACCTGACAGCTTCAGACATCAAGGGCATCGGTTCGCTGTATGGTGCCGGCTATCATGGCTCCAGCGATGTGGTGATGCAGATTGTGGGACAGCCGCTCGGTGTGTTCTATTTGCCCCACTGCAATGGCCTGGTGAAGAACGCCGACGGCTCATACAGCTATGACGTGACTCCCGACAAACAGATATGCGGTCAGGCCATGCCTATGGCCCGCATGGGTTCGAACATCTCGTTTCGCTTTCGTCAGTGGGACATCAGCATTCAGGCAAATGGAGCCTTCGGCCACAAAATCTACAACGGAACGGCCCTTACCTACATGAACATGCTCTCGCTGCCCAACTACAACGTGACGCAGGGAGCACCCGAACAGAACATCAAGGACCAGACCATCAGCGACTACTGGCTGGAGCGTGGCGACTATGTCAACATTGACTACGTCACCGTGGGCTGGAACATTCCCCTCAGGTCGCGCTTCATCAGGACCCTGCGCGTGTCGGCCTCCATTAACAACCTGGCCACAATGACGGGCTATTCGGGTCTGACGCCCATCATTAACTCGTCGGTGGTCAACTCCTCGCTCGGCATTGACGACAAGCGTTCGTTCCCCGTCTATCGGTCATACACGTTCAACTTGAGCATAAAGTTTTAGTAACAAGGACAACAAATTCAGATAAGCAATGAAAAATTCCGCATATAAATATAATAAGGTACGCGAGATCATGGTGAAGGGCATATTACCTTTTTGCCTGATGGTTGTTTTACCTCTCATACTTTCCTCCTGTTCGCTCGAAGAGAAGCCCCGCGACCAGATTCCCGAGGAAATGGCCTACACCACGAAGGAGACGCTCTTCCAGAACACAGTTGCAACCCTTTATAACTACATAGGCGGTCATGTTGACGGCGAGGGACTGCAAGGCACCTGCCGTGGCGTCTATGACCTGCAGACCTTCGGCAGCGACGAGGCTATGCTGCCTACACGCGGCGGCGACTGGTATGACGGTGGAATGTGGCAGGAAATGTACAAGCACTCATGGTCGGCCGGTCACGAACTGGTCTCGAAGTCGTGGATGTACCTCTACAAGGTGATTACGCTCTGTAACACATCGCTCGAAGTGCTGGAGACTCACAAGTCGCTGCTCACCCCAAGTGAGCTGGAGGAGTACCAGGCAGAGGTGCATGCGCTCCGTGCCATCTACTATTGGTATCTGCTCGACCTGTTTGGCAATGTGCCCATCGTAACCAGTGCCTCCATACCTATTAAGGACGTGAAGCAATCACCGCGTTCTGAGGTCTTCAAGTTCTGTGTCAGTGAACTGGATGAACATATTGATGCGCTTGCTCCTGAAAAGAGCTGCGCTGAGGGCGATTATTACGGCCGCGTAACAATGCCCGTGGCCTGCTTCGTGCTGGCTAAGCTCATGCTCAATGCTCCTGTCTATCTCTCCATCAGTAACGAGAGCCAAGAGGCCAAGGCTTATTACAAGCGTTGCATTGAGTTGTGTGACTTGTTAGGAGAAATGGGCTTTAAGTTGGAGGACTACTATTCCGACTGCTTTGCCGTGCATAACCATAACTCGGTGGAGAACATCTTTTCTATTCCCATGGACGACTTCTTCTACACCAACCACCAGGAGAACATTATCCGTTCGCTGCACTACCGTCATGCTGCGGCCTTCGGCTTTGTGGGGGAGAACGGAACCAGTGCTACACAGCGCGTACTCGACATTTATGGCTACGGAACGGATGATGTTGATCCACGCTTCTATTATAACTTCTACGCTGACGAGGTGATAGACCTTGAAATGGGTCCCGTAACGGACCGAACGGGAAACCAGCTCATTTATTATCCGCGTGAGGTGGCACTCGACCTTAGTAACTCGCCCTACAAGGAGACTGCCGGTGCCCGTATGAGAAAATATGAAATTGACAGGAACGGCACCAAGGACGGAAAACTCATTGATAATGACATCGTGCTCTTCCGCTATTCTGATGTGTTGCTCATGCGGGCCGAAGCAAAGCTACGCGTGGGGCTGGACGGTCACGAAGACTATGATGCTGTGCGCCAACGTTTCTGGCTGCCCAAGCGTCCATATACGCTGCAGAATCTGCTCGACGAACGTATGTTGGAGCTCTGTTGGGAAGGTTGGCGGCGTCAGGATCTCATTCGTTTCGGGCAGTACCGTTCACTCTACGATGGCCCGGATGCCGTTGACGAGAGCGACGGTCACACGACGCTTTTCCCCATTCCTTCCAGCATTTGTGTGCTTGCTCCTAACATAGAGCAGAATCCAGGCTATTGATATCTTGGAGAGAAGTGCCGTTTCTCTCTGAGAGATTTTTAGCTTCTTTTCAAGAGATTGATTGACAGGCTGTTATCCTCGCCGTTCCTTGATGATAACATAGATGATGACGGGGGCACCAATGATGGGGGTAACGGCATTCAGCGGTATAACTCCCGACTCGCCAGGCAGCACGCAAATGACGTTACACAATAAGGCGACGACAGCGCCGCACAGCATGGTGGCAGGCATGAGCCAACGGTGGTTGTCGGTGGTGAGCAGCAGACGCGCTATGTGGGGAACGGCCAGTCCGATAAATGCCACAGGTCCGCAGAAGGCGGTGGTGATGGCTGTTAGAATGCCGGTAATGAAAATAAGCCAGTTGCGCACCCGGCGAATGTTGACGCCCAGGTTCTCTGCGTAGCGGTCGCCCAGTAGCAGGGCGTTGAGCGGCTTCATAAGCAGCAGCGAACCAAACAGCCCTAAGGCCGAGATAGAGGCAAAGGCCGGCATGTACTTCATGGACACGCCGCCAAACGACCCCATGCCCCACACCATGTACGACTTCACTCCTTCGTCGGTAGCAAAGAAGTTAAGCAGCGAGACGGCCGAGTTGCTGATGTAGCCTATCATGATGCCAATGATGAGCAGCATGACGTTGTTGCGCACAATGTTGGAAAAGAAGAAGATGAGCAGCATGACAGCCATTGCCCCTACGAAGGCTGCAAGCAGCACGGCAAAGAAACCGCTCACGCTGACACTGCCCACTGAAAGCGAACCGCCCAGCAACAGCATGACGAGAGCCACGCCCAGGCCGGCACCGCTGTTGATGCCAAAGATGCTGGGGCCTGCCAGCGGGTTACGGAAAGCTGTCTGAAGCATGAGTCCGCTCACGGCGAGAGCTGCTCCGCAGAATACGGCAGTAACGGCTTGCGGCAGACGTGACTCCAGAATGATGTATTGCCACGATGGCTTCACGTCAGCATCGCTGCCTGTCAGAATGTTCCATACGTCGGCCAGGGGAATATCAACACTGCCTTTTGCCAGGTTAAGTGCAAAGAGCAGTAGCATGACAACGGTCAGTGCCAGACAGTAGAGCGTACCTTTCTTCATTTCACTTTTTGATAATACCTCAGTTGATGGTCAGAACCGTCAGAATGTATAATGCTGATAAAGTCGTCCAGCAGGAAGTCGGGACGGAACGGGGCCTCCTCGTAGAAGAGTGACTGGTCAACATTGCAGCCATACACCTCGCCATTCTTGAAGGGGGTGAGCATCTTGTAGCCGTCGAACTCACTCTGCAACTCGCTGAGCGTTGTATGCTTCTTGGCACTGAAACGATAGAGCCACACCTCGCAGTCGGCAGCTTTTTCAAGTACCGTCTCAAAGGGCAGGGCCAGACTTCCGCTGTGGTCGTCGTCTGCCCATGGGTACAGTCCTCCGGCATCCTTGAGCATTTGTCCGATGGTGCTCTTGCCGCCAGGTACGTACCAAACGTTACCGGCCATCTTGTCAATGAGTACCCGGCGGCCAGGGCCGAGTTTGCGGGCTTTGTCGCACAGCGCATGATAGCTGCTGTCAACAACGGCAAAAAGGCTGTCGGCCTGAGCCTCACAACCATACAGTCTTCCGTAGAACTTCATCCACTCAGCGCGTGCCAAAGGTGACGGTTCCATGTATTCGGCACACTCAATGATGGGAATGCCGAGGTCTTCCACTTTACCGTAGCCGCCCGAGTTCTCAAAGGGTGACAGCAGAATGGCATCGGGCTTAATGTCCATAATCTTTTCCACCACGGGGCTCAGTCCTCCGCCGCAGTCGGCAATCTTCCCTTCGGCTACCTGCTGGTGAATCCAGGGAATCTTAATGTATTGCAGGTCAGCCACGCCGGCAATGGCTTCCTGGCGTCCTAAGCTCATGAGCAGCGCACAGTGTACGGTGGTGAACACGGCAGACTTCGTCAGGGGAGTGTGGAGGGTTGAGGGTGGAGGGTTGAGGGTTGAGTGTTGAGGGTTGAGCGCTGAGGGTTGAGCGTTGATAGGTGACAAAGTGTAGGTATGCAGCACTTTGCCGGGTTTCCACGGGTTAAAGATGGTGACTTCCGAATGGTCGTCGAAATCAACTATCTGGAGCAGTTGTGCATACTTGAACTTCACTGTGTCGCCCTCTTGCTTGTTCGTGTCGGTTTTGTGTGACGAACATGCGCCAAAGGCCATGAGCAAGACCAGGGCCAATAGGTAAGAAGTGGTGTGTTTCATCATTTTGTCCGGAGTTACAGGTCCATTTCAAGTATTGTCTGCACAATGCGCTCTGCCGTGCGTCCGTCCCAGCGGTCGGGTAGGGAGCACTTCTTCCATTCGCCTCGTTTGATGGTTGCCAAGGCTTCCTGCAGTTGTTCAATATCTTCGCCCACGAGTACGTTTGAGCCTTGTTTCACGGTCTCAATGTGTTCGGTGTAGCTGTTCAGTGTGATGCAGGGCACGGCATTGAATGTTGCTTCTTCGGCCACGTTGCCCGAGTCGGTGACAATTCCCTTGGCATTAGCGGTAAGCCAGCCGAACTCCAGGTAGCTTAGTGGTTGCACGATGTGGAAATGGGGCACATTCTTAATATAAGGTGTAACAGCCTTCACGGCATCATTGCGTAACGGGGCAATGACAGGCATGCCGGCCTCAGCAATGGTAGTAACCAGACGACCCAGAAGCTCTTCGTCGGCTATGAGTTTCTTTCGGTTCAGCGTGAACACGAGGTATGACTGTGCGTCCAACTTCAACTTGTCCATGATGTGCGGACGTTGCAGACGACCGTGCGACATACGGAGCGTGTCCATCAGGATGTTGCCCACCATGTATATTTTGTGCAGGTCGGCACCTTCGCGCGAAGCATTGGTATTCGACGACTGTCCGGCTGTGAAGAGCAGGTCAGAGAGTCCGTCAATGACCAGTCGGTTGATTTCCTTGGGCATGGTGATATCGAACGAACGTGTGCCGGCCACGAGGTGTGCCAGTTTGATGCCGCGCTTCTTGGTAACAATGGCGACGGCCATCGTGGAGGCCAGGTCATCGACAACGATAACCACGTCGGTAGGGTGGGCATTGAGGTATTGCTCGAACTCCCCCATGACGCGGCCCGTCAGTTCGTTGATGTTCATGCAATCCACGCCGAGGTAGATGTCGGGACGGCTTATTTGCAGGTCTTCAAAGAGCGAGGGTTCGAGTGACGAGTCCTTCTCTGTTCCGGCATACACCAGTTGGTAATTCAGTTGTCTGCCTTCGTTCTTGGCACGTTGCAACGCCTTGAGAATGGGTGCTACTTTAATGAAATTCGGCCTTGCGCCGGTGACTATACAAATGTTTCGCATAACTTCTTTGCTTCTTTATCTGACTGCAAAAGTATAAAAAAATTGTGAATTATGCATTATGAATTATGAATTATTTTGTACCTTTGTGGCCAATTATGGGAAATAACAGCATATTACAGAAACTTGACGGGTTGGAAGCGCGGTTTGAGGAAGTATCGACGCTGATTACTGACCCCAATGTCATTGCAGACCAGCAGCGGTTTGTGAAACTGACGAAAGAATACAAGGACCTGGGCGACATCATGGATGCCCGGAAACGTTATGTGGCTTGCCTGAACAGTATTCGGGAGGCCAAGGACATACTGGCCAACGAGGATGATCCGGAAATGAAGGAAATGGCTCGCGAGGAGCTGACCGTCAACGAGGAACTGCAGCCTAAGCTGGAGGAGGAAATCAAGATTGCCCTGATTCCGAAGGACCCTGAGGATGCCAAGAACGTGCAGATGGAGATTCGCGCCGGAACGGGTGGCGATGAGGCCTGCCTTTTTGCCGGCGATCTTTTTAAGATGTACAAGAGCTTCTGCGACTCCAAGGGCTGGACACTCTCTATCACGAGTGTGAGCGAAGGGGCCGTTGGCGGTTATAAGGAGATAGACTTTGCCGTCAGCGGTGCCGATGTCTATGGTACGCTGAAGTATGAGTCGGGTGTTCACCGTGTACAGCGAGTGCCTGCCACAGAGACGCAGGGCCGCATGCACACTTCGGCTGCTACGGTGGCTGTGCTGCCTGAGGCTGACAAGTTTGAGGTGCACGTCAACGAGGGAGAGATTAAGTGGGACACGTTCCGTTCCAGCGGTGCTGGTGGCCAGAACGTCAACAAGGTGGAGTCGGGTGTGCGTCTGCGCTATATGTGGAAGAACCCTAACACGGGCGAGACCGAAGAGATTCTCATTGAGTGTACCGAGACGCGTGACCAGCCGAAGAACAAGGAGCGTGCGCTGTCGCGCCTCTATACCTTTATCTATGACAAGGAGCACCAGAAGTACATGGACGACATCGCCTCACGCCGTAAGAGCCTCGTCTCTACGGGTGACCGTAGCGCCAAGATCCGCACCTATAACTTCCCACAGGGTCGTGTCACCGACCACCGCATCGGCTACACCACCCACGACCTGCAGGGCTTCCTGGGTGGCGACATTCAGCCCATGATAGACGCCCTAACGGTGGCAGAGAATGCAGAACGAATGAAAGAAACAGAATTATGAACAGAAAAGAACTTGTAGAAGAAATCTACCGGAAACAGAGTTTCCTTTGTGTAGGATTAGACAGCGACCCGCGCAAAATGCCGAAGTTGCCGATATTTGACCTGCACGACCCCATCTTCGAATTTAACCGCGCCATCATTGATGCCACGGCTCCATACTGTGTGGCCTATAAGCCGAACCTCGCGTTTTATGAAGCTTACGGCGTGAAGGGCATTATGTCGTTCGAGAAGACTGTTAACTACTTGAAACAGAACTATCCAGACCATTTCATTATAGCAGATGCTAAACGTGGTGACATTGGCAATACGTCAGCCATGTATGCCCGCACGTTCTTTGAGGAGTACGACGTTGACTCGCTGACCGTTGCTCCCTATATGGGGGAGGACAGCGTTATGCCTTTCCTCAACTACGAAGGCAAATGGGTGATTCTGCTGGCGCTGACATCAAACAAAGGTTCGCATGACTTTCAGCTCACCACCGACGCTGACGGCGAACGGCTGTTCGAGAAGGTCATCCGGCAGAGCCAGCAGTGGGGCACAGAAGAAAATATGATGTATGTGGTGGGTGCTACGCAAGGAGCTATGTTCCAGGACATTCGCCGGGTAGCTCCGCGTCACTTCCTGCTCGTGCCTGGCGTTGGTGCCCAAGGTGGCAGTCTGGAGGAGGTTTGTCGTTACGGCATGATACCCGGCGAATGTGGCTTGTTGGTCAACTCGTCACGTGGCATCATCTACGCCAGTGACGGCGATGACTTTGCCACGGTGGCAGCTGCCAAGGCTAAGGAGCTGCAGCAGCAAATGGCTGCGCTGTTAGCCTAAGGCATGCTGAAGAAGAAGAAGATGGCAGCGTGACGCGGGTTGATGCCCTCGGCCTTGCCGATTGTGCTGTTGTTGCTGTTGCGCACAGTACCGTCACGCTCCACTTTTCCTAATGTAGAGTTGTTACTGTTGCGTACGACGCCGTCGCTGTCAATCTTACCGAGGTAGGAGTTGTTGGCGTCGCGAATGCTGCCGTCGCTCTCAATCTTTCCTATCTTCGCATTGTTACGATTACGCACGGTGCCGTCGCTCTCTATCTTTCCTACCATTGAGTTGTTACGGTCGCGAATGGTGCCGTCACGTTCAATCTTGCCAATCGTTGCGTTACTGCTGTTTCGCAACGTCTGTGCTGTGCAAAGCGTTGATGCTCCTACCAGCATCAGTAATACAAACAGAATTTTCTTCATAGTTACTTAATGGTTTAAATGTTTAATGTTTATTGTTTAACCTTATATCCTTACCACCTGCTTCACACCCTTCACAGTGCGCAGCTTGCGGATGAGCATTTCCAGTCGTGAGGTGTCGTCGAGCATGACCACGAGGTTACCGCTGAACAGTCCGTCGTGCGAATCAATGTTGATGCTGCGCAGCACTAACCGTTCGTCCTTCGAGATGATGCTCGTCAGATTGTTGACAATGCCTATGTCGTCTGTGCCAATGACACGCAGCGTGATGGAGTACATCGACGAGCCCTTGCCGCTCCAGCGTGCCTTCACAATACGGTAGCCGAAGCGTTTGCGCAGCTCAGCAGCGTTGGGACAGTCGTCGCGGTGAATCTTAATGCCGCCTCCAGCTGTCAGGAAGCCAAAGACAGCATCACCATAAATGGGATGGCAGCACTTGGCGAGCTGGAAGTCGATGCCTTTCAGGTTCTGGTCGATGACCAGTACATCATTCTGGTTGAGGCTTGAGGGTGGGGCGTTGAGCGTGGAGTCAAACTGG
The DNA here is from genome assembly GCA_900320255.1 of uncultured Prevotellaceae bacterium. Taxonomy (GTDB): domain Bacteria; phylum Bacteroidota; class Bacteroidia; order Bacteroidales; family Bacteroidaceae; genus Prevotella. Next base: position 1,974 of record ONRS01000147.1, on the reverse strand, counting down.
AACTCAGCGGCTGAGCGGGCCTGGTTATCGCCCGTGGGCAGTGTTTCGCGTTGCTTCTCCTCTAAGTATTTGTCGGCTACCACGTTCGTGTCCAACTGTCCGTTGGCTATCTGACGGTAGAACTCGCTGGTCTCTTTGAACCCCATTCGCTTGATGACGCGCATCATCACGGGTTCCTCCATCTCAATCTTGCGGTTGCGGAACTTGCGTTCGAGGGCTTCCTTGGCAAACAGCCCGTCGGCCTGCTGCGTCTCTTTCAGGGCCAGCCTTATCTTCGATTTGGCGCGGCTCGTCTTCACAATGCTGAGCCACTCCTGCTTGGGCTTCTGGTTGGTCTGCGTCATCACCTCCACCTGGTCGCCGCTCTGCAGCTGGTGGCGAATGTTGACTACCTTATTATTGATACGCGCACCTACGCATTGGTTGCCAATCTTGGAGTGAATATGGTAGGCAAAATCCAGCACCGTGGCTCCCTTCGGGAACTTCAGCAGGTCGCCTCGGGGGGTGAACACGAAGACCTCGTCCTCGTAAAGGTCCATCTTAAACTGGTCCATAGCCTCTACACCGTCGCTGTTCTCCAGCATCTGGCGAATGGAGTTCAGCCAGTCGTCCATACCGCTTTCTGCCTTCACGCCCTTGTAGCGCCAGTGGGCAGCCACGCCTCGTTCGGCTACTTCGTCCATGCGCTCGGTACGTATCTGCACTTCCACCCATTTCTGCTCTGGTCCGAGCACGGTGATGTGCAGACTCTCATAGCCGTTTGACTTGGGTACCGACAGCCAGTCACGCAGTCGTTTCGGGTTGGGCTGGTACATGTCGGTGACAATGGAGTAGGCCTGCCAGCATTGCATTTTCTCTTTCTCTTCCGGACAGTCTATGATGATGCGAATGGCAAACAGGTCATACACACCCTCGAAGGGGCACTTCTGCTTCTTCATCTTCTGCCAGATGGAGTGTATGCTCTTGGTACGGCCCTTCATGTGGAACTTCAGCCCAGCGGCCTCCAGTCGTTCCTGAATGGGGGTGATGAAGTTGGCAATATAGGCATCGCGACTTTTCTTCGTGGCGTTCAGCTTCTCCTTGATGTGGTAGTAGGCATCGTGCTCCAGATACTTCAATGAGAGGTCCTCGAGTTCCGACTTCAGCTTGTACAGACCCAACTTGTGAGCCAGTGGCGCATACAGGTAGGCAGCTTCTTCGCTGACACGGCGGCGGGCTTCGTCGTTACTGGCATCACGAATCTGACGCATCAGGTTCACACGGTCCGCTATCATGATCAGTATGACGCGCATGTCCTCGGCAAACGACAATAGCAGGTTGCGGAAGTTCTCGCTCTCTATGACGGGGTTCTTCTTGTACAGCTGCTGAATACGCTGCAGTCCGTGCAGAATGCGTGCTACGGCTTCTCCGTAGTCGGTCCTTATCTGCTCGATTGTGGTAAAACCTTCCTCTACGCTGGGACGGAGCATGATGGCTAGAACAGCATCACGGCGCAGTCCGATTTCCTCTACGACCGTCTGCGCCATGCGCAGACTCTCCACCACAGGGTTCAGCCCGAAGACATCACGCCCGCTCTCGGTATGCTCCATGTATTCTGTCAGATGACGGCGAATGCGTTCCTCGTCACCTTCCTGCAACGAGGAGCCCAGCATCTCCTTCACTTTAGCGTAGAGCCGGAACGTCTCTTCGCGTTCCTCTGTGGTAAAAACCAGTCTTTCTGCCATAGTCGTTTGGTTTATCTGAGTGCAAAAGTATAAAATAATTACGAATAATGGATTACTAATTAGGATTTTTTTGTACCTTTGTCGCAAAAATACAAAGAATCGGCGAGATAACAAAGCGATTTTGGAAGATTAACGCAGTTTGACTTGAAAATAAAGGCATTACGAGGAAAAACGGGGAAGTCCAAGAAACGAGATTACGCAAATTTGGGAGGAATAAAGAAGTAGTTAGGTTTCTTATCCGGACTCGGCT
>ONRS01000148.1 GCA_900320255.1 uncultured Prevotellaceae bacterium | reverse complement strand
CTTTTTCAAAAATAAGTCCGCAATGACTGTTTATAGGCACTGCGGACACATGATTTATGGCTTTTCAACTTTTAGCGGACAGCAATAGTTCTGAATGCCAGTAGCAGCATTTGCCGTAGCACCGTCGATGCTTGACAGGTCCAAGGGGAAGAAGCTGCTGAAGCTGCTATAGCCCGACTCAGTAATCTCGCCCGTAATCTTCGTGTCGGTCACGGTGGTCTTCGTGTCATTAATTAACAGATGCCCCCTCTCAGTAGTCAGGAATGCACGGATATTCTGAGTGCCGTCTTCACCGCAAGGCAGTACAACATCCTCAAAATAACTATTCCCGTCAGAGCCCGCAATGTCAGCATGTGCGTTCACGACATTGCCACCTCGGGTAATCGTCATTACAACATGTGAACCATTCATGGCCTGTTTGAACACATCCCAGTTATAGTTACTTGTCCAGGCAGTGTACCAGGAAGTATTATCTTTATCTCCAGTAGGGCTCCATCCCCAATTGTCCACGCGAATTGCAGCATATTCGGCATATCCTTCCTCGCCACGAGCTTTGTCGTTAGTCAGCAAAAGAATCCAGTTGTCGCTATTGGCTGACATGGCTGAGTAGTTATCAAACTCCAACTTCAGCGTCTTGTTCTCCTCAAGGGTAAAGTATTCAGAAAAGGCAGACCACCAGCCAGTAGTGTTATCTGTATTTCCAACAACAGTTTTGGGGTTCTTGTCGGTAATAATCTGCTTAATCTCTGCATCAGTCAGAGCCTTGTTAGTGATCATGATGTCATCAAAAGCGTAGGCAGGGTCATTATCACTCCAGTTCCAAGCCTGATTACCACCAAGACAAATGTATTTCAGGTCAGCTCCATTATCGAAAAGACCTTTAATATAGTGACCATCGGTATTGTCAACAGTCCAAGAGTTCAGTACGTTGTTAGCATCCACAGAAACCTTTGCAGTTGTTTCAGTCAGAATGATGGTGAAGTAATGCCACTTGTTGTCATCCAGCCAGAACGTACCCTCATAGTTCGTACCTTTATCATTGTCATTATTAGTAAAGTCACACCAACCTGTATTGTTAAGATACATCAATCCTCGAGACTCAACAGCAAACATTGGCCACGTATTAGCTCCATCTACAGGTGCCGCGCCGTATGCAGTGAAGATGGGTGAGAACCAGAAATCTACGGCATTGTTTCTTTTAACCCAAAAACCGATTGTCATTTCGTGACTCTCAGCAGAATGCGACAAGACGTCGGCAGGTAACTGTAAATAGTGGGTACGTTTGGCTCCTCCACCATTTTGGAATACATAGCCCATGTCGTCGCCATTATCCACAAATGTTCCATCTCCGTGCACAGTCAGCGTAGCGTCAGCACTCCCAAGCTCAAAGTCATTGAAGTACTTGTAGTCGCCCGCATTCTGCGCCCAAGCCGCTGTGCCCATCACTCCTCCTAACAGGATGAGGCAGGATTTCTTTAATAATTGTTTCATACGCATATTTGTTTTAGTAGTTTGTTTACCAGTCTTCGTTGGAGTCGTCGCCAGCGTATTCAGAACTAAATACGCTTCCTCCTTCATAAGTTCCACTTAACTTCGGGTCTGATGCAGCCAGCACTTGCTGTGTGGCAATATTCAGCACTTCGATATTGGGCTCAATATATGTTTTCTTATTCATAATGTTCTTCCTCCTTATTATTATTTAATGATAACTTTCTTTCCGTTCACGATATAAAGACCCTTGGTGGGATTTACAACACGACGGCCTGAAAGGTCGTACCAAGAGCTGTTAGCGTTGACGTTAACATTAGCTATACCCGTCGTCTCACCGTCACCTTCGAATGAAAGAGCTGGTGCATTAACGTTACCATCAAATTCCAAATAAGCCTTGTCTGCAGGAACTGTGGCTTTAGCACCACCATCTACTAACTTTTGGAACTCGAGTTTACCTGCATTACCTGCACTTGAATTAAGACCGAGCACATAACGTGTCTTTTCTGACACAAAACCAACCTCTTCACCAGTACCGGCTACAAGTTTGTTTCCTGTAGTTGAAGTTGTGCTGGTTCCTACAATGGGGATATTGTAATCGCCTGATGTTTCTGCATACAACAGCAAACCAGTTCCAGCAGGCACAGTTCCTTCTACAGGAGTCTTATTAATAGCATTATCATTATGGCCCGTAACCATATATGCCTTCAAGCCTTCAGTTGCTTTAGAGAAATCAAGTGCATAGTCACTTGCAAATGTTGCCCAATTGTACTCGCTGATGGTAGCAGTTACAGGGAGAAGGTCAAGATATGAACATTCAGTCAACAAACGAGCTATTATATCTTCTGAAGCTATTTCATTATTAGAGAATGTATATTTCTCAGTAAAAACCTTATTATTCGTAGAAGTTTGTTTCGCGGTTATTTTCACAGTGCTTCCAACACGTTCAATAGTCATTTCTACATCTGCACCATCCATATCATTTAAGAATGATCCAAAATCATAGTTTTCGGTACTACAGTTTCCCTCAGTCCAATAAGCACCCCATCCAGCTTTATCAGCACGTAAATCGAGATAGTTATCTCCATTTTGAAGCTCTAAAACCCAATTATGCCAATTATATACTTTAGAAGAATAATTCTTAAAATTCAGCTTTAAAGTTTCATTGGGCTTTATAGTAAAATCTGTGCGTTCTCCTTGACCAAACTTTCCTGCTAAACTAAGTTTACCAAACAGAGTACCAGTATAAGTAGGAATTTCTGTTTTAGATATGGTCGTTTTTGTATTATCAATAATAATGTGAGCTTTTTCCGTTGCTAACTGAGCAGTAATTGAACGGCTAACCCCATCACCGAAGGTCATGGCAAATTGTTGATGATATGTTACATTTGTCGTAGTCGTGACATCCTGACATATAATAACCTCAGCACCACTACGCTTAAATGTTAATACAACTTGAGCACCGTTTATAGCTGTTCTAAAATCTGTAGGATAATTATTGATTGTATATGCATACCAATCATGATTATCAACAGTATTATAACCTTCAGGCTGCCAAGCATAACCATCAGCCCTCAAAAACACATTTTTCTGTTCTAAATCCCAAAACTGAATTACCCATGCCATATGACCTTTCCAATTGACTCCAGCACCAAGCTGTTCATCTGTAGCGGTATAACTTGTAAACTCTACTTTCAGAGTTTCATCTGGCTTAATTTCATATAATTCAGATAGTCCTCCTTGCCAAAAACCATTAGAATTATCTTCTTTACCAACAAGCGTTGCAGATTCATCATCTGCCCACGCAGACATACTAAGGATTACGCCCCCTACAAGCGTAAGGAGTGCTCTACGCAAAAATTGCTTTTTCATCATAAATTATTAGTTTTAGTTATAAATTAAATTGTTAGTAGATTATACTTTAAAAGAACGTGCACGATACTTTTTGAGGATATACGTAACAACATTCTGCCGACAAAGGTAATAAATGTAAATGTAACACCCAAACATTTCTTGATAAATATCAAGTGTGTTGTGTAATTTTAACACTCAACAGGAAAAGGGGAACAATTATCCACCAATTGCCACTAATTTTATCCACTAATAAATTTAGGGACAAGGGGCGGAATTCGTTTTTAGAAGGGAATAGTTGTAGTTTGTGTGTGAATGGAGGTTACCTTTTCTTGCCTTTACCAAAAATGTCGGAGTGAGTACCCGTGCGGTAGAGGGAGATAATACAATACGTATTTAATTTGAATTTCGGCTAAAAAGGTACAAAAAGTTTTGCAATTCCGTACGATAAACGCTGTTAAATCTTCATCAAAAGGAAAGGAAATTGAAGAAATTGCAAATTCTGAAACCGTGAAAGTGGAGAGTGTGCAATTTCCTGAGAAAAAATTGCACACTCCGTATCTCTTCATAAAAAAGCTAAAGAGATTGTAAAAATTTCTTGCATTTTCTTGCATTTAGGAATTATTTTATTACCTTTGCCGCGCAAAAATTTGCAAATTAAAATAACTTTTATCAAAAGGACTAATAACAATTACAAACAAATATCAAATGAAGAAACAATTACTTATTATGGCTATGGGCATGCTGGGAAGCACATTCCTCAGTGCTCAGTCAGTAAAACTGAATGCAGTGTATAACAACTCCCGCAATAACGAAGGCGACGAGGTGAACCGCGAGTGGGTGGGCTCCATCTACGACGGTGAAGGCAACTACACGGGCCAGACACTCTACTTTGTGCCTCAGGGTCTTTACACCTTCACGGTGAACGGCACAAGCATCACTTATCCTGAAAAGGAACCCGCCGTAACAAAGGAGACCGTTTCCGACGGCAATGGCGGCATTGACTTGGAGAAGGCTCAGTGGGCCAGCAACTTCAACATGATGCACGGCAACTCCGGTGCTGTTTATACTGACGGTATCGTAACCACCGTGATGTCACGCGACGAGCAGTCAACCGTTGACGAGGAGCTGTTTGCCGTTCGCCAGTGGGATGCCAAGACGGGCGAGCTGCTCTCCAACAAGATTTACCCAAAGTCAGCAACCCTTGAGTCGGCCGGCATGTGCTATTATAATGGTAAGGTGTATGGCCTGTTCTACCTGACCGGTCAGGACCTGCCCGAGGAGATTACCAGCGACCCCGAGTACTTCGAGGACCAGGATGCTGACATGACCGACGGCGACGCTGGCTACTGCCTGTGCACCATCGACCTGGCCACGATGACCGTAACACCCATTACGCCGGGCCTGTACTACTACAACTTCGTGGCCTTTGCCATCAACGCCGAGGGCCGCGCCTTCGCGCTGACCAGCGGCGGCGTGAACGCTCCTGCTGCCGACGACGGCAAGTACTACGACATCAACGGCAATCTGACCGGCACGACGCTCTGCGAGTTTGACCTGGAGACTGGTCTGCTGAAGTCGGAGACGGCGCTGGGCTACTGCTCACAGTACAGGCGCCAGAGTGCCTGCTTCTCGAAGTCGAACCCCAACATCATGTACTGGAACGGCTTCTACAACAGCGGCAAGGGCATTAACGACTACGGCTCATGGGGCCAGCTGCCCGACCGCACCTGGAAGACCAACGGCAAGTACGACACGTCGCTCTACGCCATCGACATTACCACAGGTCTTTGCACCCGCGTGGTTGATAAGATTGAGGACCGCTTCACCTTCGCCTGCATGTGGGCCGACGGTGACGACCAGAGTGACGAGGCAATGATTGGTGAAAACCGTCTGCGCGACGTGGTTCTCGGCAAAGTTTCACCTTCTACCGGCATTGAGAAAACAACGCTCAACACTCAACCCTCCACGTTCAACGCTCAACCCTACTACGACCTGAGCGGCCGCCGCGTGGCTCAGCCCGCCAACGGTGTCTTCATTCACAATGGCAAAAAGGTTGTGATTAAATAAAAGAAAAAACAACATACAAAAAAAACGGACGCATCACAACGATGTGTCCGTTTTTTTGCACCTTACTTCACCACTTTCTTTCCTCCTACGATGTAGATGCCCTTCGTGGGCTGGGCCACCCGACGACCACTCAGGTCGTAGTAGGGTTGGGTGTTGAGCGTGGAGGGTGGAGCGTTGAGCGAGGTGGTGCTATCGTCGATGGTATCGTCAATGACGATGCCGTACGACGCTAAGCTGCCTAACAGGGTCGGGCTTGAACTGAGCCAGTTGTAGTACAGGTAAGCCTTGTAAGGCGGCACGCGTTCACCCGTATAGCCATAGAACCCGAGCGTGCCGGCGCTGTTGTAGCTCAGGGTGAGCACGCTGTACTCGTTCTGAATGTCCATCTGGTTTACGGGAATGCCGTACAGACCGTTCTGCCCGATGTCGCTGCCCATCAGTTTGTTGGCAGACATGGGAATGTTCTGGACCGTTCCCTCGTAGGGCCGCAACAAGTAAGTATCGGCATGTTCAGCCTTGATAACCACAGGCACGGTGTGGTGCAGCAAGTTGCTGACGCGCTTCAGCGTGATGTCGGTCTCTCCATCTTCGTACAGTTCATTCAGCGACTTGGGCACCACATACGCCTTGAGCTCCGGCGGCAGCTGGGTGCAGAAGCCGATGTACATGGTGGCCCACAGGGCATTGGTGACGGTGAGTGGGAAGTAACGGTGCAGCCGGCCTGCATTGGCATACGTCTGCCAGTAAGACTTCTCTAAATACTCCTTCATCAAGATGCCGTCCAGATTGCCGCCCGTCTCGTAGTGGTAGTTCTCATCGTGGCCGTCGAAGGTGCCGTCGTTGATGTAGATGTCCATCAGCTGGCCTTCTTCAGCGTTCCTGTGTACGATGGCCTCATCGTCCATCTGTATGGCGCTTCCCTCAGGTTTCGGATAGTCGATGTAGATTTCGTCGAGCTGGGGGAGCTTGTTGAAGGCGTGGTACATGATGTTATGGAACGGCCCATGCAGGATGACGGTCTGTTCGTCGCGTGCCGGTGGATAGGCCACGAGCCACAGGTCGTTATCGGTAGTGAAGAGGGCATGGTCGCGCACCTCAAAGGCCGTGCATCGCGGCTCCACCTGAATGTCGGAGACCGCCGAGCCGTCGAAGGCTCCACCTGCCACTTCCTCAGTTGTGGCAGGCAGTGTCACCTCTGCCAGACTTGAACAGCCGCTGAATGCCTCCTTGTCGATATACTCCAACTGCTTGGGCAGCTGCACCTCACTCAGGGTGCTGATGCCGGAGAGCATGCCCGCGAGCAGGTTCTTGATGCCCACGAAATAGCGCATCTCGTTGAACGTCTCCACACCGTTCAGTCTGGCTTTAGTGTTAAAGTCGTAAGCCTGCTGCTTGCTGACGGTTACGGCGTTGCGCAGCGTCACCACGTCGCCCGTCTCCTTACCGAACGCCGTGAGCCAGGCAGCCTCGCACTTCGGGTCTTCAAACTGAATGCCTATAACGGTACCCTCGGTCACTACGGGGTCCACCTGCATCACGCGCAGTGCCTTGGTACACTTGCTGACCAAGGCATCCTCCTTGGTCTCGGCATAGATATGGTCAAAACCGGTGCTCATGGGGGTGGCGGCTCCGCATTCGTTGATGATATCGACATAGGTATCTTCACCTACGGCCGCCCACGTGACGTTTTCCGTAGGAAACTCGAATATCTGGGTGACACGCCCCGCCCGGTCGCCGTCGGCAAAGTGGACTGGCATGGAGAGGATGTCCCCGTAGGGCGTATTGGCAAACTGGCGGAGCATGGGATAGCGTCCCTTCTCGTGCTGCCACGCCGGCTGGTCGGTGAAGATGTCACCTTGGATCATCTCTGCCGTGGTGCAGTCGCCGCGTCTGTCGTCATCGGTGGCATTGAACTCTGTGGTCATCTGCTGCTTGTCGAAATACCAGGTTTTCGAGTCTTCAGCACTATTTTTATTGGTGGTACCAATACCACGTCGGCTGTTAAAAGCTTCCACCTTTCCTACACTGACACAGCGGGTGATGTGGTCGCAGGCCCAACCACCGGAAATACCACCACCAGCCACACCAGCATCAGTATTAGCACTGTTTACCCAATCCTTTCCCATGACATGCACACAGCTGAAACAGTCGGATATATTACCGCGTTCCCCATCCAATTCATATCCATGACCCACGAAACCGCCACACATGGTCCTGGGCCCAAGCACGATGCCATGGGCAAGGCAACGTTCAATGCTGGCTCCACCACGAATCAGGCCGGCATACAGACCAGCGCATAGACTTGAAGGTGTACTACCGACCATGTTCATATCCACATACGAATCGACAATGGCCATGTCGTGAACGTGACCGTACAGTACTGAGAATAGTCCCGACACATCGAAGGATTTTACATGGATTGTCGAGTAGTTAGGGTCCTCCTCCCTGTATGTCTCATCAACATGAGTATTCACGTAGAGACCGTAAAGGGTCTTGCCGTTACCGTCAAGGTTAGCATGCCACTTGACGGGTGTCCAAGCCCTGGCATCAGCCTTCGCCGTTTCGTCCTTCTGGATTAGGTGGGTGTTGAAGAAGATGTCGTTGGCCAGCCGGAAGTACATATCCTCACGATTATAAACCTCGCTGTTGGCAACGGCTATGAGTTGCGAGGCGTTCTGAATGATATAGGGGTCATTCTTGGCGCCGTTGCCGCCGGGGAACTCCGTGGGTTCCTTGTCGTTCCAGGGCACGCCATAGGTGATGTCGAGGTGGATGGTGCGGTGTAGTCCGGCATATTCCACCACGATGTCAGCCTTGCCCGGATCAAGCGGTGTGACGGTCTTCACTGCCGACTCCTCGTCCTCCTCAATCTTGAGGAACGAGAGATCCTCTCCTGGCTGGAAGTAGAACGATGCCAAAGCCTTCTGCGTGGCACGGTTGTAGGCCAAGGGCGTGATGTCGAACTTGGTGGTCACCTGCCAGACGCTGTAGTGGGCGAAGTGTTCATCTTTTACATAGAACGGCACGGCGGCCAGCATAAAGTTGTCGGGGAAGGCCACATCCTGACTGTACTGGCTCTTGTACTGGGTGAGCATGTCAATGGGCAGTTTGTAGAAACTCTTGTATGGGTCGTCGTCGCTCGTCAGATACTTGGTCTTTTGGTATTCCACGTTGGCAATCTCTCCATACTCCGTAGGGATGGCGGGCAGTCCGCAGAGGTTCTTGTCAACGGTAAGCCCGTTCATGGTGTCGCCGAAGTTGGCGGTATTCTTTGCATTTCCTATTATGCTGCCGATACCGAAGCCAAAGTACTCACGGGCCTCGTCGGGTATCTGCGGTTCCACCAGGCTACCGGCAGACAGAGAATAGCCAACATAGACGTCGCCATTCTCGATGTCGGCATTGTTAATGTAGCCCACCAGTCCTCCGGCATACATACCCCTAAAGCTGAGGTCCAGCTTTGTCCAGTCGGGAAGGGTCGTGTCAATATAGCCATTGGCAAAGCTTGATAAGATAGTGCTCGGTGCCGCCATGAGGCCAACCAGTCCGCCCATGACATTAGCTCCGGAGATAGACATAGACGAACAACAGTTCTCTATGTTCAGGTCTTGCAGGAAGCCGATGATTCCGCCGTAGCTGAGCCCCCTTGGCTCACCGACAGTTGCAATAGTACCCGATGAGGAACAGAACTGTATGACCTGATGGGCATTGCCAGTGCAAAAGCCTACTATTCCCCCCATATAGATACTCGGACGGTTGTAGCCGTCGGGGCAGATGCCCCTGAGATCCACAACGCTGTGGCAGTTGTCAAAGGATAAGGGGTCATCATTGTCCTTTTCAAAGCCCAAGTCAGTGTAACACCCTGCTATGCCACCACAGAGCAAGCCCTGCAGACTGCCCTTGACCACGCAGTTCCTCAGCACACAGTGGTAGGCATCACCCACGATGCCTCCGACGGTGCCGTAATTGGTCACGATGTTAACATTCTCCACCTGACAGTTCGTAATCGATGCCTGTGTAGAAGAGTTACCAGCACGCCCGCAGATGGCACCGCAATTGTCACCGTCAACACCCTCGATGGTGACATTCTGTAAGCGCAGGCCGTCAACACGACCTTCCACATGGCCAAAGAGTCCGTAGTCCATGCCCCCCAAGTCGCCACTTGCCCTGATAATCATGTTCTTGATGACATAGCCATGGGGGTTGGAAAATATACCCTTGAAGGTATAATGGCTGCCGCTATAGCCGCCTTTACCTATGGGCACCCAACTCGGCACTACGTAGTTGAGATGGTCATCTTGAGCCTTGCGATATGAAAAGTCGATGTCAGCACCAAGGATAAAGTGACATCCTGATAAATCGAGTATATCATTATTGATGTTATAAGCCAACATTGCCAAATGCTCTGGTTGCGTAATGACATAAGGGTTTTCCTCTGTTCCGCTGCCGCTAAAATCCATTCTGTAGTCAATCCACGTAGGTCCGCTGATGCCAGGCACCTCAGTATAGGCTGACGTGCTGAGCACGCAGAGCAATGCCAGTGTCAGGACTGTAAATATTCTTTTCGTTGCTTTCATATTGTAGTGTATTTTGTTTGTCAGAACTGGAATTTCAGTATATCCTTGCCCGTGCTGAGCACATAGACACCGTGCTGGTTGAGCGGCACGAAGATGCTCTCGCTCGTGGTGGGCTGGCTGTACATGCCCATGCCGGCAGCGTTATAGATACGTACATGGTACGGGCGACCTTCTGCATCGCTTCCCGTAGGCAGTCCGCTGATGCGCACGCCCCCGGCCTCGGCAGTCACCGTGACGGTCAGCCGCGCCTTCGTGTCCTGGAACTTCACGGGGTTAATGTCCGTCGGGTTGTTGCTGGGCTGCAGATAGACGTAGTGTGCATTGTCAGTGGCATGGACATTGTCTATCAATGTTTCTGTCTCTTTACCGTTGTCGTTGACCTTCCTGACAACAAAGAGGTTGAGCAGGGCATTCGTGGTCTCGGCAACACCGCTCACCTGCACCTTGGCGTAAGCCTTGCGCACACCGCCGAACTCCACGAAGTCGGAAGCCCGGACAATGGTCTTGGCCCCTGACGCGATGAGTGACGACGGCAGCGGCGAGGCAAAGAGTCCCACATGCAGCTCGCTGTCGTCACTGAGTCCGTTGACGGAGCGGTCGATGAGTTCCACACCAAACGTGTTCACACCGTTCACTATTTCCTGACCGATGAGCCGCAGTTCCACGTCCTCCATGGCGGCATGCGACCTGACGGAGGTTGAAGTCTGGGTGGTCAGGCTAAGCCCTCGTCTGAGCGCATGACGAGTGGCACGGAACACGTTGTCGTACTCCACCTGGACCGAGGTCTCCAAATAGCCGTTGAACGAAGCATTGATGGGATAGTTCACAATAAACTCCTTGACGCTCAGTGGCTGTACCTTGGAATCGTCGATGGAGAACTCGCTGCCGTTGATAATGGCGGTAGCATGGCGAATGGCCGACGTGCCCGTGTTGGCAATGGTGATGCTGACGGGCAGCGTGCTACTGCCCAAGAGGGCCTCCTTGGTGTAATTGACATCGAAGCGGAAGCTGTTGGTGAAGTACCGCTCGTTCTCCATGATGACCGCCGTCTCGTTCTCCACATCGGTGAGCGAATAGACCACCTTGATGTGCTGGTCGTCAAGGAATCCGTCGAAGTCGGTCATCAGCAAACCGTCCTTCTCGGCGCCCATGGTCAGGGGCGACGTCACGCTGATGGAACGCTGCACTGCAACACGCGAGGCATTGAGTATCATACGTGCCTGTCCGTTGCCTGCCGCCGTGGCATCCTCACCGTGAACGGTGTTGCTCATCTCCGTCCAGAGCACGGCAAAGTCAGAGAGGTCGTCGGCCTGTCGGTCGCAGATGATCTTCACCTGGCGGGGTGAGCAGAAGCGGGCTCCCAAGTCGTTACCCGTACGTCCGTCGTCGTGACCGTTCATGGCGAGCGTCTTCACGTAGATGTCGCTCAGCGTGTCGTTCTTCTCGTAGAGCAGGGCAATGACGGCGTGTTCACCAACGCGGTTCATGAAGAAGCGCATGGGGTGCAGGCTCTCCTCTACGTATGCCGGTGTCTTGGTGGAAAGGGGCACAGAGGCGTAGGTGAACTGCGTGGTGCGGAGTGATTCGTCATAGAAGTTCTTGGTGAAGTTGGCTCCTACGAGTACCGTGTCGTTACGCATGATGAGGTCGTACTGCTTGGCCACGTTGTCCTTGTTAACGCTGAACAGGCTGACGGGTGCGCTCCACGACGTGCCGTCGTAGGTGGAGAGCAGCATCTGACCGTCGAGATAGGTATTGAAGAAGTCTTCCTCGTCATCCGACTCTTCATTGTTCTTCTTCACCTGGCCCTGGAGCCATACGCAGGCGGCGTGGCCGTCATCCTGCATGGTGACGATGGGTTTGGAGTCGGTCAGGCCGGCCACGTCGCTGATGACGGTCCGCTTCCACGCTCCGCCAGCCGTACGCATGTTGGCCACGATGCGCTGCTGGGTTGACAGCTCGTTGGCCTTGTCGGAGCTGTTCTCGGTATCCTGGTCGCCGGTTTCGATGGCACGGGACATTTCCTCAAAGGCCACTATCTCGTGGTCGCCCCGCTTGGAGCGCATGTGGTTGGAGGCCCTCACGCCGTCGGCCGACAGCGTTGTGGTGGTGTTGTCAGTGGTGTTGAGCAGGGCTATGCGGTCGTCGTTGAAGTCGTCGGGGTTTGCCGGGTCGTTATACACCACGCTGTTGGCGTCTATATAGTGTGGATTGGCGGTGCTGTTCAGCCCCGTGACCAGCTCGTTGCCATAGACCACCTCCGGCAGGGTGTCGTCAGCCCGCCTTATTTTATTGGTATTACTACTGCTATTCGCCTTGGGTGCCCAGTAGGGGTAGTCCTTGTGGAAGGGGTTATGGTCGTCCTGCGGGCCTATGAGGAACCGGTTGCCCAGGTGGGCCTCAGCAGCGGCATTCAGCGTTCCGGCCAGGGAACGCACATAGGCGTAGGCCTCTATGCCTAATAGTGCGGTGAGCATGCCACCCACGTCATTATGGCCGTTGAAGTCAGTACCGAAGGCACCGCCCAGTCCTAACTTGGCTCCGGCCCTCACGCCGGCTCCCACGTGCAGCACGGGGTTGGGCGGTGTGTGTATCTCGGCCGAAACGCCACCACGCGCCTTGCCTGTAGCGGAAATCAGGAATCCATGTCCGCCACTGGCCCATCCTAAAGAGTCAGCGGTATAGTTCTTATAGGAGCCGCTCACCTCGAAGGCTAACTCGGCCACGGCATTCATGCTGAGCCACGAGCCGAACTTGAACAGCGTCTCGCCCGGCTTGCCTAACAGCTTACGTCCCAAGCGCTCAAGGGCGTTGGGCACGAAGGCACCGTAGGCCAGTTTGAAGTAGAGCGAGATGTCAGAGATAACGGGTATGGGAACCATGTCTTCTTTCTCCTCCTTGCTCCACTTTCCTAACTTGGTAATCATACCGGCACACTTCAGTCCGCCCGAGACGCTGAATCCCGGCGTGGGCAGCGAGAAGATGTCGTCAAACTCCGAGAATACCCAATTGTCGAGCTTCTGCTGTGCGGAGGTGCTGACCAAGCCGCCAGTTAATCCGTTTTCCTTCATCACCTCATAGTTGCGCAGGTCGGCACTGTTGGCTGGTGTATAGTCGCGTATGTTGTCCCAGTTGCGGTATTCGTATATGTCCTGCCGCATCTTAGACACACGGCTGCCGTCGGGCCATCCTTGTTCATCCGTATCTTTGCTCTGCCGCCTGTAGTCGGCAGAGATAAGGAAGTTGACCACCTTTTTCGAGATGTTGAAGTAGAACGACGAGCTGATGGAGAGTCCCTTGACGGGGGATTCCCACTTGAAGTTGATGGGGATGGCCCACTCGGCGTTGAAGTCGGAATTGGTGCCGCCTACCTGCTTGGTGGGGTCGTCGCTGGTAGAGTTGCCCACGAGGTCGTTCACGTAGTCATCCACGTCATCTTCGTTTTCGTCCCTGTCAAAATAGAAGCGGCGGAAATAGGGCAGCTTGTCGTAAGCCTTGGTGTCGGTCTTCAGCACCAACCGGCACTGCGTGTTCTCTTTCAGCCCCGTCAGGTCGTAGCTGACGTCGTAGTAGTTACGGGTGAATTTGCTGATGTTGTAGGTCTGTGCGTTGGCATTGGCCGTCAGCGTGGCCAGCACGGTGCCCGTCTCGGCTTCGCTGACCTCTACCCGCGGCACCGTGATGTCGCCCGTTCTGTCCTTAGGCTCCGAGAACGTCAGCACCAGCTCAGCCAACTGCTCGATGGGCCGCCCGTTCATCAGTTTCTTTCCTTCCTGACAGCCGTCGTTGGCAAACTCCACCACGTCAGTCGTGGCACGGCCGGCCAGGTCGAGGTCGTCGAGTATGCAGAGGGCATGTTCCTCACCTCGGTACATGATGATGCTCTTCCCGTCGTGTATGCCGTGGAAGTGCTGGTTGCTGAGGGCAAAGTCGGCGGTGCGCACGTTGCCCTCCACCACTACGGCTTCTGCCTGGCAACGCTCTTCGTCAACAATGTTGGTCAGGGGGTCGGTGCTTCCACGGTACTTCAGCATCATGGGGAAGAAGCTGCTGTTGCTCTGCGGAGGCAGTATCTCAATATAGGCGGGGTTACCGTTGGTCAGCACCTTGTGGGTCTTGCGCCCTTCGTCCCATCCGATGTACTTCACGGTGGCACCATTGACCACCTCGTTGCCGTCTTTGTCCACCTGGGCCACGTTCATCTGTGCGCTGCGCACATCGTCGCCATTGGCTTTCTTGAGCTTGATGTAGAGGGTGTCGAACTTCTCGTAGAGCCCTGTGCCTATCCAGTTGAAGTTCACCAGCTCACGGTTCTCGTGCTTGTCCAGTTCGAAGCGCGGTGTCAGCGTCAGGTTGTAGTATTTGTTGTAGGGGGTGACGCCGGTGTGCAGCCTGCGCTTGTTGATGCGCAGTTTCTTCAGGTCGGCCTGGGGGGTGGTCTCGGGGTTTCCGCTCATCAGGAAGATGTCGGCCAGTGTCCTGTCCTCGGGCACGTAGAAACTCTGGAAGTTACGGCTGGCAATGTCTAAATAGTGCTTCTCCTCCTGCAAGTCACCCGCGTCGTCGGCATAGCTCAGGTCGTACTCCAGCACGTAGGTCTCGCCCGTCACCTGACGTTTCGAGTCGAGCTGGAACACGTAGAGGTTCTCGTCGTTCCAGTCATCACTCTCGTACTTGAAGCGGATGGTGTCGCCCACGGCATCCACCTTCCACACCTTGAACGAGAGGGGCTTATGCTGCAGGGGTATGTTGGAATAGAAGTACTTGCTGACCGTCAGATTGAGCTTCGTGCCGTAGCCGTCGTCCACCTCTACGCCGAAGGAGCCGTAGGTTCCCTTGCCGTCGTTGATCCGGAAGCAGACCAGCGAGTGGTCGCGCATACGCCAGAACTGCTGCTGTTCGGCAAGGGTTTTCATCTGGGTGGAGGCAAACATCTCCTTGATTTGGTTCACCTCGACGTAGTTGCCATAGACGTTCACCGTCTCACGGTTCACCTTGGTCCAGACCAGTCCGTTGTCACTTTGCTCGATGGTCTCCTCGTTGAGGTTTTCCACGTCGGTCACGTTATTGGCAAAATAGAGGTCAAAACTCGGCGTCTGGGCTGCAACTGTCACACTGACCGATGCCAATATGGAAATCAGAATTAACAATCTTTCTTTCATTTCTGTGTTGACTTTAGGGTTCGTAACTTGTTTCAACAAAGTGGTGGCTTTTCTTAGTAGTCATCATCTTCATATTCCTCATCCTCATAACGTGGAGAGAGGGCACCTTTTCCTGGTTGAGTTGGATTAAAAGGCAAGTGTTCTTCGCTTTCTGTCAAAAGTTTGGTTCGCAGCTCTGCTACGAATATATCCATCTTAGGTTCCTGATATTGTTTCTTACTCATCATCTTACCTTATTATTTAATTATATACCTTATATATATGGGTGCAAAGTTAATGATTTTTCCCTAACGTCACAAATTTCAAGGACTTTTTTTACACAGCAGCTAAAGATAGTGCCGGGCAGACAGGGAGAAACCCCGTACCAAACGGGGAGTTTCTCCGTACCAAACAGGGAGTTTATGGCAGGGAAGCCAGAATTACACGGGCGGGGAAAAACATTGACACGGCCGGGGAAAAACATTGACACGGGCGGGGAAAAATAAATACACGGGCGCG
>ONRS01000149.1 GCA_900320255.1 uncultured Prevotellaceae bacterium | reverse complement strand
TACCCAGAGCCGGGGTCGAACCGGCACGGGTTGCCCCACTGGTGTTTGAGACCAGCGCGTCTACCGATTCCGCCATCTGGGCCTTTTAGCGGGTGCAAAGGTACAAATTTATTTTTAATTGCCAAATTTTTGTGCGAAAAATGTTTAAATACTTGCACAATTCATGGATTATTATTACCTTCGGCCCTCGAAATACTAAATCTATTACGAATGGAGAAAAACTCTAAGAATTTCTGTATTATACTGGCAGGGGGAAGAGGCCGGAGGCTGTGGCCCTATAGTCGTGACAAATATCCAAAGCAGTTTATCGACTTTTTTGGAACAGGACGTACACAGATACAAACCACATTCGACCACTTTGTACACCTGTTGCCTGTAGAGAATATCTATATTTGTACTAACTCAGAATACGCCCCCATTGTTAGAGAGCAGCTACCAGAACTTGGAAGCGACAACTTGATGATTGAGCCTGTCAACCGGAATACCACAGCCAGTGTCATTTGGGCTACGCTGAAAATTCAGCAGCGCTGTAACGACGCATGTATCGTGGTAACGCCGAGTGACCAACTCGTGATGAACGAGGAAGCGTTCTATAATAATATGAGTAAAGGTCTTGAGATTGTAGCCGCTCATCAGGTAGTACTGACCATGGGTGTAAAGCCCTCTCGCCCAGAGCCTGGCTACGGCTACATACAAATGGGAGAATTAAAGCCTGACGACGACGTGTTCAGCGTACAGTCGTTTACGGAGAAACCTGAGCGCAACTTTGCCCAATTGTTTGTGGAGAGTGGCGAGTTTCTCTGGAATACAGGTATGATTCTTGCTTCTGCCATGAAACTGCGTCAATGTGTACGACGCATCTATTCCCGGAATTTCAGCGGAGCCCTGCCCGAGGACCACAACCATACGCTGAATGAAGTGATTGAGTTTGTTAGCAATAACTATTCTTCATTGCCAAACATATCGCTTGACAGCGGCGTGCTGGAACAATGCGACGAGGTCTATGTCATGCGCTGTGACTTCGGTTGGGCAGACTTAGGAACCTGGCACAGCATCTACGAATATATGAGTAAGAACGAGGGAGACAATGTAGTCATCAACACAAAGGCCATTATTGAGGACTCCCGCAACAATGTAGTCAAGCTGCCTGAAGACCATTTGGCCGTCATCAACGGACTGGACGGCTACATTGTTGTAGAGAAGGACAACGTGTTACTAATCTGCAAGAAAGGCGACTCGTCGGCCCTCATCCGGAAATACGTGAATGAGGCCAATATAAAATATGGAGAGGAGTTCATCTGAACTCCTCTCTTATTTTTGCAGCAATCTCTTTAAATTCCTCTTCGCTGAGTTTCAGCTTTTCGCGACGAAAGTCAGCATCCTGCTCTGACTGCATCGGAATAAGGTGGATGTGAGCATGGGCAACCTCAAGTCCAAGTACCACTTGAGCAACCTTCTTACAGGGGAAGGCCTTCTTGATGGCAACGGCGACGCGCTTGGCAAACTGCTGATAGCGTGCCAACTCGTCATCTTCCATGTCAAAGAAATAATCTACTTCGCGGCGCGGAATGACCAATGTATGTCCCTTCACCAGCGGATTAATGTCGAGAAATGCGTAAAACTCATCGTTCTCAGCGCACTTGTAGCTGGGAATCTCTCCCGCTGCTATTTTACTGAATATGCTCATGATGCTAAACTGATATTATCGATTCGTAACTTAATGGTTCCACGAGGAATCCTTATTTCAACCTCTTCGCCCACTTTCTTACCTAACAATCCCTGGGCTATAGGAGTCTTAATGGAAATCTTACCTGCACGCAGGTCAGCCTCATTCTCGCTAACAATCGTGTAGCTCATCTTCGAACTGGTAGTAAGGTTGGTCATATCGACCTTTGTCAGAATCTGTACACTATCAGTACTCAAACGAGACGTATCAACGATTTTGGCATCTTGAATGGCCAGTTTCAACTGATTAATCTTATTCTCCAAATGTGCCTGTGCTTCCTTCGCAGCATCGTACTCCGAATTCTCGCTCAGGTCACCCTTGTCCCTTGCTTCGGCAATGGCTGCAGAAGCCTTTGGACGCTCTACAGCCTCAAGGCGCTGTAGTTCGGCTACCATCTTGTCGTAGCCTTCCTGTGACATATAAGCCATAATGATTTACTATTTAATGATTTATTATTTACAATTTTATTTGAACATCAAAAAGAAAGAATCCCGACAGGCGCATGTCGGAATCCTCGTTTCTCGTAAGTTCATTATTTTGCTTTTGCAAAGGTACGACATTTTTTCTTTCCAGCCAAATTTAAGATTCGAAAAAAACGTTTTTGGTTGTTTTTTTCTTCAAATTCATTACAAAATGATTGATTTATGTCAAGAAAGTGTTACTAATACACCGATTTTATTGCAAATTCCTTGCACAGTAACCAAAAAACCATTACCTTTGCATCGTGTTTTTCATAGTATTAGATTTAAGGTTAACAAAGGTTGGGACTTGGCGAAGTCCCTTTTTTTATGCCTTTTTGTTAACTATTTGTCTTTTGCAAACCGCTTATAGCCAAAATGTAACAGGGTAAACATCAGTAATGCTGAAAGCCAGCCTCCTATGACATCAATGGCATAGTGGGCATAAATATAGACCGTGGAAAGGCATAGCAGCACATAGAACACCATGAGGATCCAAAACAGTTTACGATTCTTAGACTGCCAAGCCAGCAACATGAGAACAGTAGAAATCCCAACGTGACTGCTGGGGAAGGCCGCAGTGGGACGCTCACCGGCACGGTGGGCATCGACGACCATTTGATAGAACACCCCGTCGGGGTTACCTGGTGTGGGCATAGCCTCACGCATCGTCATGAAATAGTCGTGCAGATTGGGGAAGACACCTGCTGCTATCTGGTCAAGACCAACTGCAGGATAGTAATACTGCGGTCCTGTGACTGGCACAAATACAAAAATAACGTAATAGCAGAAGAACGAGGCCAGAATGATAAACGAGGCACGCATATACTGTTCGTAACGGAAGAGAAAAAAGAACAGCGTTACTACCGCTATCATGGGGAAATAAGAGGTATAGCCAAGGTTCATCAGTTCACTGACTGTGAAACTTGGAAACGTTTGTGAGAACAGCAACGACGGCTGACAGCCAAAGAGCCATTGCTCAGCAGCGGCAGCAATGTGGTCGAGATTGGGCAACAAGCGGTTCAGTTCGTAGGTATCAGGATACCACCACGAAAGCATCAGCATTTGTGCCGAAATACGGAAAAAGCGTGTGAGCGGGCATGGAATCATCCGATAAACGGCCCACATAGCTGCCATGATGGCCAATACACGGAAACGTCCCCAGAGCATTGACTCGGGATTCTGCAGCTTCACATAGGCAAAGAACATGAAGAGCGTGGTCAGCACCAAATAGGCTAAAATGACCCATTCGGCCGCAAACAGCCCCTTCTTTGGCTTCTTCTCTATCTGAAAAAAATGTTTATATTTCAAAATCTTAAATCCATTTATTTTCTTTATACCATCTGATTGACCGCCTTACGCCCTCCTTGAGCTTAACCTGCGGCTCGAACCCTAACTCCTGCCGTGCAGGACTTATATCGCAACGCCAGTTGCGCTGACGCAGAATGTTAAACTTATCTTTGTTCAAAGCTGTCATCTTCTTCGTCCACCGTCCCCAGTATTCACCGCAGAACGTGATGATGCGTAACAGCCAGATGGGAGCCTTGATACGAATCCACCAAGGGCGGCCAAGCTCCTCATGCACATAGTCACTGAACGTGGCCGACTGATATACCTCACCATCGCTGAGCAGATACTTCCGGCCAGTCTGCCCTTTTTCTAAGGCCAAGAACACAGCTTGTACCACATCAGTAACATATATAAAGGTAATGTCCTGACGCGTAAAACCAACAGCAAAGTCGGTGTGGTTCTTTATGCTCTTGATCTGCAGGAAATAGTCGCGCTCCCTGGGACCATAGACTCCCGTAGGCCGCAGAATGACGTAAGGAAAATCCGCATTCAAAGCATCCAACCACCGTTCAGCCTCCAGTTTACTGAGCCCGTAGGCAGTATTTGGCTGCGGAGCATCGGTTTCAAGAATCTCCGTATAAGGCTGCTGCTCACGAATGGCTCCCATTATACTCAGGCTGCTGATGAAGACAAAGCGCTTGAGCGGCTGGTGCGTAGCAATGAGCGCTTTGACCAAATGCTGTGTGCCCTCGGTATTGATACGACGAAAATCGGCAGCATTCAGACACTTTGTCACCCCGGCAGCATGTACCACATAGTCAAACTGGACATCGGCCAGCTGACGTTTCAGGTCTTCTTCCGACGAAAGATTCAACTCAATGAAGTGAATACGCTCGTCTTTCAGGAACTCCCGAGAACTCGACTTACGCACAGCAGCCCATGTCTCGAAGCCCTTTCGAAGTGCCTCTTCCACAATAAACGAGCCTATGAATCCGCTCGCTCCTGTAATTAGTATTCTATCCATCTGGAGTGCAAAGGTACAAAAAACAATATAAATACATCCTTTTTCATTTCGTTTTTTAGAATTTATTTCGTAACTTTGCAACCATAACTTAATAACAAAGCCTATGAGTAAGAAAAAAGGCGGCAAACGCCTCAACAAGAAACAGGTAGTGGAAATGCTACAGACGCTTTTCCAGCAGAACCCAAACGAAACATTCTCGTTTAAACAAATTTTCCGTGCATTAAAACTTGACACTCACCCTGCCAAGATGCTCGCTATTGACGCTATGGAGGAAATGGCATGGGACGATTATCTCTCGAAAGTCTCTGACAATTCCTACAGACTCAACACCAAGGGACAAGTGCAAGAAGGTACCTTCATCCGTAAGGCTAACGGCAAAAATTCATTCCAGCCCGATGACGGTGGAAAGCCAATCTTTGTATCGGAGCGTAACTCCATGTTCGCCTTGAACGGCGACCGTGTCCGTGTATCGCTCATGGCGCGGCGCCAGAACCACATTAAGGAGGCCCTGGTAACGGATATTCTTGCCCATAAGACCGAGCAAGCTGTAGGCAAACTGAAGGTTGAGAAGGACTACGCCTTCCTTATTACCGAAGGCAACATCTTCGTACACGACATCATGGTACCGAAGAAAAAGCTGAAAGGCGGAAAGACGGGCGATAAGGCAGTGGTCAAGATTACCCAATGGCCTTCAAAGGAGTCAAAGAACATTGTAGGCGAGGTTATTGACATCCTTGGTAAACAGGGAGAGAACAATGCCGAGATGCACGCCATTCTGGCACAATATGGCCTACCCTATAAGTATCCAAAGAACGTAGAGGAGGCTGCCAGCAAGATAGATGCCGGTATCACCCCTGATGAAATCAGTCGTCGCGAGGACTTCCGTGACGTATGGACCTGCACCATCGATCCGAAAGATGCCAAGGACTTTGACGATGCCTTGTCGCTAAGAGTAATTGTCAATGGCAAATTGTCAAACAGTAAATTATACGAGGTGGGCATCCACATTGCTGACGTGAGCCACTACGTTAAAGAAGGAACCATTATCGACAAGGAAGCTGTTAAGCGTGCCACCAGCGTCTATCTGGTTGACCGCACCATCCCTATGTTGCCAGAGCACCTGTGTAACTTCATCTGTTCACTGCGTCCTGACGAGGAAAAGCTGTGTTACTCAGCCATCTTTGAGCTTGACGAGGATGCCAATATCAAGCGCTGGCATCTGGCTCACACTGTTATTAAGAGTAACCGCCGCTATGCTTACGAGGAGGTGCAGGAGATGCTGATGGGCAAAGACGGTGACTATGCAAAAGAGCTCCGCACCCTCGACCGCTTAGCCAAGAAGCTTCGTGAACGCAGGTTCAAGGGCGGTGCTGTAAAGTTCGACCGCGAAGAGCTACACTTCGACATCGACGAGAAGGGCAAGCCAACCCGTTGTTATTTCAAGAAATCGAACGATGCCACACAACTTATCGAGGAGTTCATGCTGCTGGCTAATCGCTCTGTGGCAGAGATGATAGGCAAAGTGAAGAAAGGACAGAAAGCCAAGACCCTGCCCTACCGAGTACACGACCAGCCTGACCCCACCAAACTGGAAACGCTGCGCGAGTTTGTGGTGAAGTTCGGCTATAAGCTGAAGACTGCCGGCACCAAAGGAGCTATCTCGAAAAGCCTTAACGCGCTGATGGACGGTTGTCAGGGCAAACGTGAACAAAAACTCATTGAGACTGTTGCCCTGCGGGCGATGATGAAGGCCAAATACTCCACCCACAACATTGGGCACTACGGCCTGGCCTTCGACTATTACACCCACTTTACGTCACCCATACGCCGTTATCCCGACACCATGGTCCACCGGCTACTGACGAAGTATCAGAACGGCGGGCGTTCGGCTAACCGCGACAAATACGAAGAGCTCTGCGAACATTGTTCCGACATGGAGCAGGTAGCACAGCAGGCTGAACGCGACAGCATTAAGTACAAGATGGTGGAGTTCATGGAGGACAAAATCGGCAACATCTACGATGCTCATATCTCCGGCATACAATCGTACGGTATTTACTGTGAGATAGACGAGAACCACTGCGAGGGCATGGTGCCCATGCGCGATCTGGACGACGACTACTACGACTTCGACGAGAAGAACTACTGTCTCGTTGGCCGTCGCCATCATCACCGATATCAGCTTGGCGATGCCATTCGTATTCAGGTGGCACGTACCAATCTTGAAAAGCGCCAGCTTGACTTTACCCTGGCTGACGATTAACCAAAAGCTTTTGATGAATTAAAGTGCCTGTCGGAGAGACCGACGCACAGCACGACGAGCCTGACCGATGCGGTATTCTACCGCACGGTAGGCTTGGTGCGTCTCTTTGGCTATTTGGGCTACTTGCATGCCGTCGTAAATATGCAGGCGATAAACCTCACGGCATTCTGGCGCAAGCCGGGCCAGTGTATATTCCATACGTTCCATCAGCTCATGGGCAGAAATCACCGATTCCATCGATTCACTGACGTTACCTGAACACTTCAGATAATGCTCATACTCCTCGTGCACCCTATGCCGACGATACCAGTCAGCCACTGCGTTGCGCGCCATGGTAAACACCAAGGCGGGCAACGTGGTGGGGCTGATGAGTTTGTCAGACTGTAGCAGACGTACAAAAATGTCCTGCACAATGTCCTCTGCGACATTGCTCCCTCCCAACCGTAAAGCGACGAAACCAACGATTTCATCGCGATGTTGGGCATAATAGGCTGCTATCGTCTGGCGGTTATTCATTCACTACTTTTTGGATGGTGCCGTCCTCGTTATAGAAGAGGCGCTGCACCTTCAGTGAACGCAGGTGAGTAACATCATTGCTGGGCACACAGTCATGATAGAACAGATACCACTGTCCCTTGTATTCTACAATGCTGTGGTGCGTCGTCCAACCGACGACGGGGTCGAGAATAACGCCCTGATAGGTGAACGGGCCATAAGGATTATCACCAATAGCATAGCAGAGGTAATGGCTGTCGCCTGTGGAGTAAGAGAAATAATACTTACCATTATACTTATGCATCCAGCTGGCTTCGAAAAAGCGGTGCGGGTCACTGGCCTTCAGCGGACAGCCATCCTTATCGAGAATAATAACAGGACGTGGGGCCTCAGCAAACTGGAGCACGTCGTCGCTCATGCGTACCACATTGCTGGGCAGTGCGGGAGCATCAGGCTTGGCAAAGAGCTCTGTCTTGTGGTCAGGGGCTGCACCAAGGTCAGCAAGCCCATTCTGGTCACCATACTTACCGGGGATGGTAGCAAAACCATGATAGAGCGAACGGTTCCACTGGAGCTGGCCACCCCAGAGTCCACCAAAGTAACAGTAAATCTCTCCGTCATCGTCCTTGAACACACAAGGATCAATGCTGAACGAGCCACGAATGGGCTGGGGCTGCGGAACGAACGGGCCTTCGGGTGTGTCGCTGACAGCCACGCCAAGACGGAACACACCGTCGTAACCTTTGGCTGAGAAGATAAGGAAGTACTTTCCGTCCTTCTCAACGACGTCGTTGTCCCACATCTGCTTCTCTGCCCAGGGCACATCCTTCACATCAAGAATCACACCATGGTCAGTGACATCACCGTTCTCCACATCGTCCCACGACAGCACGTGATAGTCCTTCATCTGGAAGTGTCCACCATCATCGTCGAAACACTCCCCGGCATCCCAGTCGTGCGAGGGATAGACATACAGGCGTCCGTTAAACACATTGGCTGAAGGGTCAGCCATATAATCACTCGGGAAAAGATAACGAGGCTTCAT
The DNA here is from genome assembly GCA_900320255.1 of uncultured Prevotellaceae bacterium. Taxonomy (GTDB): domain Bacteria; phylum Bacteroidota; class Bacteroidia; order Bacteroidales; family Bacteroidaceae; genus Prevotella. The sequence goes on along the minus strand of ONRS01000149.1, from coordinate 10,557 downwards.
AGTTATTTACAATTTACAGATTTACTATTTACGATTTTATTTCACTAATTCAATTAATTGATCCACCACTGGTTTGCGCTTGTTCTGCCGGTCGAAGAGCGTGGCATAGTCTGTACGCCCTTTGATGGGGAAGTCGTTACGCCAGGAGTTTGCATCGTTCAAGCACCAGAAGTTGACACGCAAGATATCCTTATGATGAGGTATAAGCATCTTGTAGAAGTCAATCCAGAACTGCTCCATCCTGGCCTCCTGTTCACGCGTGAGCCCATTCTTATAAGGGTCCATCTCCGGACGATAGGCAAACTTGTCACTGATATTAGCCCCGGAGAAACCAAAGGGATTGGGCAGTACCGAGAGATCGAGCTCTGAGAAGAAGGTGGGTACACCCAGGGAAGCAATCGTCTCAATAGAATGCTCGTACTGCTTGATAACACTGTTATTGACATTATCCTCCATAATCATGTGCCCCTGCATGCCAATAGCCGTCACGGGCAGCCCCTGCTGAATGAGCGGACGGAAGAAGTTAGCCACTCCCTCCACCTTCGTAGGCTTATTCATGGAGAAGTCGTTATAGAACAGCTGTATGCTGGGGTCTGCCTCATGGGCATACTGGAATGCCAAGGGAATATAGTCGGTCCCAAGAATCTGCCAAAAAAGGCTCTTGCGCGGCGTGCCGTCGTCCTCGAAGGCTTCGTTTACTACATCCCAAGCATCAACGCGGCCTTTGAAATGGCTCACTATAGTAAAAATATGTTCGCGCATGCGCTGCTTCAGCACCTCGGGCGAAACGAGCTTGCCGTCCTTGTCGTAGTGGAACCACGGTGCGCACTGAGAGTGCCAGATAAGGCAGTGCCCCTGTACTTTCAGTCCGGCGGCCTTGGCCTTGTTGACAAACTGGTCAGCCAGCGTAAAGTCATATACGCCCTCCTGGGGGTGAATGACCTCACACTTCATGCAGTTCTCGGCCACTACCCAGTTAAAGTTCTCGACAATGGCTGGCCAGTCATTGGTCTGGTCACCCGCAATAAAGCCTGTCACATCGTGTTCGTTAGTGCCTGTCAGGTCGGCAGCCACCTGCCATTGGTTGACGCTGACACCCGTAAACCAATAGTCGCGATAAGCATCAGCGAAACCGCGCCTGCTCTGCGCAGACACGGTTCCTAACACAAAAACTACTAACGATAATATAACTAATAACTTAAACGATGATTTCATTGTGTGTCAAGTATTGTGTTTATTTCTGACGTGCTTCAATCTCTTGGTTAATCTTGTCGATGACCTCATCAGTCAGTTCATACTTCGAAATGATGAACATGGCAAGAACTAACAGTAAGGCAGGAATGACACATACGAGCCAGCGGATGCCTTCCTGAACAGTGGGAGACAGCACCTCCATATTATTCATGAAGTATGCACCGGCAGCATTACCTACAGACATCATGGCAAATGCCGTAATGAAGAACAGGGCAATGATACGCAAGGGACGATTGCGCAGGAATTCTGTCCACAGGTCGCTGACCTTCACATTCTTCGTTTCGCTGTCGTCCATTACCACACGCTCCTTGGTCTGCGAGAAGCAGAAGATGAGCAGTGCCAAGCCAACCAGCGAGAAGATAAGCATGGTAAGGAACCAGGCATGAGAGTCTTTGGGCAGTGTGCTTGCTGAATCCTCTGCGGGTGTGTAGTTGACCAGCCACAACACAAAGCCGGGAACAACTCCACCCAGAGCCATACCAGCCTTAAAGAAAATGCCGGTCAGTGCATTGACAATACCCGAGATACGGCGGCCAGTGGTATATTCACCGTAGGAGATAACCTCTGGTATGAGTGCCCACATATAACCTGTAGCCACTATAACACCCGTCGATTTGATGAACTGGGCGATATAAACCCACACAATATTCTCACTGACTGTTCCTATGTGGCTGATTACATAGAGCATGGCCATACCCAAAATGGCTACCGACAGGAAGATATAGAACATATTCTTTTTGCCAACCTTCTTTTTAATGGCGGGAACCATCGGCATAAAAATGAATGAGGGCAGCGAACCCAAGCCCATGAATGCAGCCATCTCCCACGGCAGGTCCTTCGATGCCAGCACAGCCACGAGGAGGGGAACACCTGCTGACACACACAGTCCGCCAACATTAGCCATAAACATGCGGACTGAGGTTAAGATCGTGATTTCATCGGTATCGCGCGTCAGCGACGAATTCAAGGCACCATAGGGCACATTAATTAATGTATAAAGCATTGACATGCCCACATACGTAATGTACGCATAGAGAATGGAGGGCTTAAAACCATCCCAAAAGCAGAGAATGGCCAGAATGGTCAGGGGAATACCTCCCATCACAAGATACGAACGGTACTTACCCAGACGAGGGTTGTGTTTATCTACAAACGTACCTACGAGCGGGTCCCACAGCACATCAACCAGACGCACTACGAGGAACATGGTACTTGCAAGTCCTGCTGATTTGGCAGCGTCGCCACCGAGGATATAGACATCGGTGTAGAAAAACAGCAGATACATGCAGATGGTCTGATAAATAAGGTTCTGCGCTAAGTCACCGGCGCCGAAGCCGATGCGCTGCAGCCAAGAGAGTTTGTAAAAGCCTTTAGATTCGTTTGATTCCATAATATCTTTGTTTGTTAGTTATTTGCTGCAAAGGTAATGGTTTTTCTGCAATCAGAAGTTTTAGGATGTAACAGATGCTTTCATTTTTGTTTCATTCACTAAATATTTTCTGCTTTTAGACGGTTCCATCGTCTTTTTTTGCTACTTTTGCGTTGCTAATTTAAAACAAATGGACATGAGACATCGTATTCTTTTCTGGATGCTGGCACTTTGCCTTTTTCCCCTGACGCTTCAGGCTCAAATGACATTACCCCAACTCTTTCAGTCGGGCATGGTATTACAACGTGGCAAGCCCATTCCCGTCTGGGGAAAAGCCAATGCTGGCGAACAGGTTACCATCACCTTCCGCAAGAAACAGTACGTCACCACCGCCGACGCTGACGGACATTGGCGCATTAACCTGCCCGAACAAAAGGCCGGCGGACCTTACACCATGAAAATTGAGAGTGCAAGCACTCAAATAGAGCTCACCGACCTCCTCATTGGCGATGTATGGCTCTGCTCCGGACAATCCAACATTGATGTGACCATTGAGCGCGTCTATCCTCAATACACCGATGAAATCGACGGTTTCAACAACTCGCAGGTGCGCCTGTTTCGTGTGCAGAACGAGACGAATACACATTGTACACAAGATGACATTCGGCCTACCAGCATTAACTGGAAACCCGTTACTAAACAGAACGCATGGTCCTTCTCTGCCGTCGGCACGTTCCTTGGACTGCGTATGCAGCGGGAGACAGGCGTGCCACAGGGCATCATCGTCAACAGCTGGGGTGGAACGCCCATCGAGGCCTGGATATCGGCTGACTCCCTGCAACAGGACTATCCGCTGCTCGTGGAGCGTACCAAGCTCTACCAAAGTGATGACTACGTCAAGGCGCAGCAGCAGGCAAACCAACTGGCCGACCAGCGGTGGAATGAGCTGTTAGACGCTAACGACCCTGGCATTCAGCAGCACTTTGCAGAACTCAGCTACGACGACTCCGCATGGCAGACCGTCGAACAGTTCTCTACCGACTGGGCCAAGAAGAACGGCCGCGGCATCGTGGGCAGCATCTGGCTGCGCCAGCATATCACCATCGACAAGGCACATGCCGGCAAGCCAGCCCGTCTGCTGTTGGGCACGCTGTTCGATGCTGACCGCACGTTCCTGAATGGCAAGGAGATTGGTCGCACGTACTATCAGTATCCTCCCCGCCGCTACGATATTCCAGAGGGAATGCTGCGTGAGGGCGACAATGTCATCACCATCCGCTTTATTAATAAATATGGTATAGCGCACTTCATTCCTGAAAAGCCATACCTGTTAGCCTTTGGCGACGACCGTATGAGCCAGAACCCCATGCCGCAGGACGTGTTGCCACTCAGCACGCAGTGGCTTCACCATGCCGGTGCCGACATGCCACCCTGCCCCAGTGGCGACGTGTCATTGCAGAACCTGCCCACCACGCTCTACAATGCGGTGGTTCACCCGCTGGCTCCCTACGCTCTTGCCGGTGTCGTGTGGTATCAGGGTGAGTCGAACACGGGCAATCCCGCTCCATACGGTGACTACCTGCAGAAGCTGATGGGCAACTGGCGCACACTGTGGAACGAGCCTCAGCTGCCCTTCGTCATCGTGCAGCTGGCTAACCACGACGGACGGCAGCAGACGGGGTCTCCCACTCCACTCACACCTCAGACCGAACCCACAAACTCTGGTTGGGCTGCTCTGCGCGAACAGCAGCATCGGGTGGCCGGCAGTGACCCGAATGCCGCACTGGCCTGCCTCATCGACCTCGGTGAAACGGTGGATATTCACCCGCTTCGCAAGAAGGAAGCGGCTGAGCGTATAGGCCGCTGCCTGGACCAACTGGTCTTTCATAAGAAGGTGTTGCTCTCGCCCGAAGTGGTGAAAGCAGAAGTTAAGGGTTCCACTGTCGTGCTGACCTTCGACCAACCGCTGCTCAGTGGTGAAATACTCTGTGTGGAACTGGCTGGCAAGGACTATCGTTTCCAGAATGCCAAAGCCACTGCCGAAGGCACAAAACTGACGATTTCATCGGACATTCCCGTCCCGCTTCATGTCCGCTATGCGTGGAAAGACAACCCGCTCCGTGCCAACCTTCGGGGCATCAACGGCCTGCCCGCCGTACCTTTTGAGCGGAAACTATAATTCTTGCAGCCGTTCGTGGGCTTGGTCAATAATGGCGATGAGCTCGTCAACCTTTGTGGCACGGAGCATGGCGATGCGCGTCTGGCGGAAGTCGGGAATGCCCTTGAAGACGGGACTGGCTGCCAGATGCCGGCGGGTGTGCAGTATGCCACGATATTCGTCAATGCGCTCCACGTTGATGCGCAACTGCTCCTTCAGCACGTCAATCTTTTCGTCTAACGACAACTCGCGTCGCGAAAAAATCCACGGACAGCCAAATGTGGCACGGCCTATCATGACACCATCGACGCCGTACGTGTCGAAAGCCTTGTCGGCCTCAGCCAAGGAGTGAATATCGCCGTTGCCGATGATGGGAATGGAGCCCCCTCCTGCTCCCCCCAAGGAGGAGAGACGACGCTTGGTCTCACCTATCAGCGTCCAGTCAGCCTCGCCCGTGTACATCTGGCTGCGCGTCCGGCCGTGAATGGTCAGTGCCTGAATGCCGCAGTCTTGCAGTTGTTCGGCCAGACTGGTAATGATGAGCTGCTCGTGGTTCCAGCCTAAGCGCGTCTTCACTGTGACGGGCACCTGGACAGCCTTGACCACCTCACGTGTAATCTCTAACAGCAGCGGAATGTTCTGCAGCATGCCGGCACCGGCACCCTTGCCGGCCACCTTCTTTACCGGACAGCCGAAGTTCAGGTCTATCACATCGGGACGGGCCTCTTCCACGATACGCGCCGCCTCCACCATCGACGCCACGTCACGGCCGTAAATCTGTATGCCCACGGGACGTTCCTCGTCGCTGATGGTCAGTTTCTTCACGGTGCTGTTGACGTTACGCACCAGTGCCTCGGCCGACACGAACTCCGTATAGACCATAGCGGCGCCATAACGCTTGCAAAGCAGGCGGAACCCGATGTCGGTCACATCCTCCATCGGAGCTAACAGCACAGGGCGTTCGCCCAAATCAATCGTTCCTATCTTCAATGTGTAATCGTTAATTAAGTAAATGATACGTCCCGCCTGCCAAAGGTTTGACGACACCTTTCAGCTCTAACTGGAAGAGGAGGGCGGCGAGCTGGCCGATGGGAATATTCGTCTTGACACTTATCACGTTCAGCTGAAGGTCGTTGGTCTGCTGCAACACGTTGACCACGAGCTGCTCTTCGGGCGAGAGGTCAGGAAACAACTGGCGCTCCACGGCCTGCGGCTGTTGGCTGGCGGTTTGCCACCCCATCGCTTCGAGGAAGTCCTCTGCTGAGGTGATAAGCGCCGCCGTGTTGTTGCGAATCATCCTGTTACAGCCTTCAGAGTAAGGCATGCCCACAGCCCCCGGGAAGGCAAACACATCGCGACCATACTCCTGTGCTATGCGGCAGGTAATGAGTCCCCCACCCTTGATGGCACTTTCCACAAGGATGGTAGCATCCGACATGCCCGCCACGAGTCGGTTACGCTGCCGGAAGTTGTTTGGCAGGGCCTCTGTCTGACTCATGTACTCCGTCAGCAGCCCTCCCTGTCGCAACATGCGGGCAGCATCGTCACGGTGACGGTAAGGATAAATCTGGTCCAGACCATGTGCCAGAACGCCGACCGTTTCGTAGCCCTGCTCCAAGGCACTACGGTGGGCACAGATGTCAATGCCGTAGGCCAGTCCGCTGACCACGAGCACCTGCGGGCACTGCTGGCGCAGGTCGCTGACGAAACGGCGCACCAGGTCCTGCCCGTAATTGGTACAATGGCGGGTGCCTACAATGTCAAGCACATAGCGCTGGTTAAGGTCGGCCGTACCTTTATAATATAGTACGACAGGCGCATCAGGACAGTTGCGCAACCGTTGCGGGTAGTCGGCATCCTGCATGGTCAGTGCCCGTATGCCTTTCTGCGTGATGAACTCCATCTCGGCAGCGGCACGCCGCAGGGCATCGTCCCAGTTCTTCATGGCCTCCCGAAGCCGTGGTGTAGCGTCGGCCACCGCGTCGCCAATGTCGCTACGGTGTTCATATACTGCCTGCGCACTGCCCATCGTCTGGTAGAGCTGCAGGGCCATAGCAGCGTTGAAACCCGTCATGCGGGTCAGGGCAATGGCGTAATACTGTTCTTCTAAGTTCATAGATATGGTTTAAACGCTTGATCGTACTCTTCACTCTCACCCAGTTTACCGTTAATCAGGCACACCAGCATGATTTTACTCTTAAAGCAGAGCATTTCGTCAGCAGCACGGTAGATGTCCTGATGAAAGATGTACTTAAAGCTGTCCTTCTCTAACCACAGGCGGGAGATAAACTCATCGTCACAACGCAACGCAGCCTTATACTCCAGCGACATGCGGGCCACCACAGCATCAATGCCCCGCGAATGCATCTCGGCAAAACTCAGTCCGCAATGCTTCAGAAACAAATGGCGCGTATGTTCCGTATAGTGCAGGTAGTTGGCATTGTTGACGATGCCCTCAATGTCACACTCATAGTCGCGCACTTCCATTCTCGTTTCAAAGATATACTTTCTCATTCTTTCCTTTTCAAGTATTCATAACCAATGCGACAGCGCAAGCAGTCCTTACGGTCGCAGTATTCCTTTTTCAGTTGTATCAGTGCCTGCGAATCGCCGGCCGTCCTGACCGGCAGGCCGCAGTCGCGCCACATACGGATAATGAAGTTGTTCTCGGCCTTCAGCTGCTCCAAGAAGTCGAACGCACGGTCGCACAACAGCTCCTTCGACGCATGACGGCCGTAGGCAAAGAGCATGGGTATGGCAGTGTTGATCATCAGCAGATTAATGGAGAACGGCGACAGGTTCTTGCCGTTCTGCGCACTCTCCGAGCCGAACGTGTAGTGCGTCTCCCAGTAGGGGGTGACGTGGGTGAGCATCATGTCCTGCAGCTGACCGATGGTCTCACACTCAATGAGCTTGGACAGGTTCGCCTTCCGCTCATAATAGAGATTGGCCAACTGCGAAATGCGGATGTGCGGAAAGTTCTGAGGACGCAGCCTTAGGAACCGCCAAAGCTTAGCGTCCATAGGCTCCAACGAGAACTTATGTGCCAGGTACTGGTATTCGTTTCGCAGCTTGGCGAAATAGCCTTCGTTCAGTGCCTGTTCACGGTAGTGCTGGGGCACGGTGTCGAGGTTCAGCAGTCCTGCCTGTCCCATGAAGATGGCTTCCACCTGAAACAGGTCGTCACGATGCTTGCCCACGGCAGGAAGAGGCACGTGGTAAGCCCACTGTTCGAAGGCATCGCCATTAATGCCAAAGCCGTAGTTGCGAGCCAGCGTCACGAAGTAGGCATCCTCCCACGAACCGTTGCAGCGGTCGGCCCTGCGACGAATATCCTCTGTCTTACGCTCTAAGCGCTCTGTCTGCAGGGCAGCCATCCACGAGTGAATCATCAGCGTGGAGAGGTCGGGAATAATCTGGTAACACGGCGGATATTTGTCTGTTCTGATCAGCTCTTCGTAGTGCTGCTGCACCACAGGCGGCACGTCTAACTGCAACTGCGGAACCTGCTGCCCAGTAGTGGTCACCACGTCACGGTCAATGACACTCGCCACATGCAGTACGGTGTTATCGTAAGCCGAGTCGTGGTCGTGACCGTGCGCATACCAGTCGCTGGAACGGTCGTGGATTTCCACATTGCCCACCCACAGCGTGCCGCCGACTTTTACCTTCGCGTTGAAGAAGTCGGGGCCTGCGTTGCGGTTGTGCAGCCCGGGGTCAATAACCTCTACCGTCCGTCCGTCGGTGGTCGTCAGCTCCCGCAGTGGAAACATCTTGTGTTTCCATACGTAGTGTAACAGCTGTTCCATACGGAAAACTATGAATGCAAATCGAGGATGAAGCGGGTGCCCTTGGTGTAGCTGGTGTCAAGATCGAGGTCGCCCTTCATCTTCAGGGCCATCTGCTTACAAATGGGCAGTCCGAGACCGTCACCCTTGGTAAGGTCACGCACCTCGAGGAACGGCTTGAAGAGGTCGTCGCGCTTCTCCTCGGGAATGCCGCAGCCAGTGTCTGAGACAAGGAACTGGTAGGTGTGGGGACCGCGCTTCTTGAAGTCGAGCGTGATGTGGCCGCCCTCCGGCGTATATTCAGCGGCATTGCTGAGCAGATGGGTCAGAATGTGCGACACGTACTCGCGGTTGAAGGGTGCCGTCATCTTCGGCACGTTCAGCGTGAAGTTGACATCCTTCTTCAGCTTCGGGCGAATCTGCTCTGCCAGACTCTCGCAGAAGGAAGCCACCTGCACGTCCTCCAGCTCAATGCTGTCGGCCTCGGCATTCTCCACCTTGGCCAGTGTCTGAATGTGTTCAGAGAAATCGAGCAGCGCCTTCACCTCTGGCTGACGGCTGTCGAGCTTGCGCAACGGCGGGTCGAGCTGTGTAGAGATATTGCTGATGAACTTTGCCTTCAGGGCATTGTTCTCGTTGGCCAGGTTGATGGTCTTCTTCTGCTTGCGCGTGGTGACGATGTAGCGCATGAGCACGATGCCGCCAAAGACCAGGGCAGCGGCCAGCGCAGCAGCCAGTATGCAAAGGCTGACAATGATGACCTGACGCGCGGTGAGCGAGCTGTCCAGGTCCTCAATGGTGGCCTCATTATCGGCTATCTGCTTCTTCAGGGCAGCTATCTCGTCGGCCGACTTCAGCGCGCTGACGGAGTCTTTCCACTGCATGTAGCTGCTGTAGCTCTGGGCCACGAGCGAGGCACTGTTGCTCCTGCGACCGTTGGCAATGAGCGTGCGATAGACCTCATCCACCTTGTCGTACTCCTTCTGTGCCGTCAGCTTGTCGGCCATTTCCTTGAACACGGCATTACCCTTGTCGTTCTGCCCGAAGGTGTAGTAATAGATGGTCTTATTGTAGAGCAGGTCGTTCTTGATGCCCTCGTCACCCGAGGCATTAGCATGTGCCTCCAGAATGCCGAGCTGCTCCTTGGCCTTGTCGGCCTTCCTCATCTTGATGTACATCTGCAGGCGCTCGTTGGTGGTGAAATAGTGCAGGGCCGACTTGTTGGCTCCCGCCTTCGAGGCATTGGCTTCAATACTCGCGTCAACACGTCTAAGAAACTCGAAGGCCTCGTGATAGAGATTCTCCTTATGGTAGAGGGCGGCAGCCTTGGCACCACACTCCACGCCTGGCCTCATCTGTCCCTTGGCCACGTAGTCGTCGAACGCCCGTATAAACAGTGAGCGTGCTGCTGCCACATTGCCCTTCTGGCTTTCGGCCTCAGCCTTCTGCTGTAAGTCACTCTTCTGCACGTCCTCTGCAAAGGTCAGACCACAGCAGAGAAGCAGATTCAAAATCAGGATAATTGCCTTTTTACTCATCATTTTACTTGCTTTTAGTTCATTTCTTCTGCAAAAGTAAGCAATAATTTGCTTCACTCCAAATATTTCAGCAAATTTTATTTGATGGCTATCGGGGACTATTCCCGTCAAAAAGAACACAAAAGCACACAAAACCGCCCGTCATTGTCACTTTTAAGGGGAACTTGGTGAGAAGAAGCGGCGCGATCGAAGGGAGCAAGTGGCGCGATCGTTGGGGAGGATCGCGCCACTCTTAGGGAGCGATCGGCGCAATCATCGGGGTAAGGGCGGCCGCTCTAAACAGATAGAGCGCCCGCTCAAAGTGGATAGAGCGCCCGCTCAAAGTAGATAGAACGGCCGCTCAATTCCTTTCAAAACTGCTCCTTGACTTTTCCTGATTTCACTAGACACTTTTTCTCTTCATTAGCTGAAACAGTAGACAGTTGTTTAAGAGTCGTACTGAATCGATAG
>ONRS01000152.1 GCA_900320255.1 uncultured Prevotellaceae bacterium | reverse complement strand
TTACCGAGGAAGAATTTGAAGAAACAAACTGCGAGGATGAAACATACAACGATGATCCAGAACGCTGCTTTGATTCCCTGGAAGCCCTGGCTCTTCTTAGCTGGGGCTGTTGCTTTTTGTGTAGTTGCCATAATGTTAATTGTTTTTGATTTTAGTTATTTGTTAAAAATTAAGTTTGTTATGTTTCTGATTTAACGTCATTTACATCAATTTATTGTCTTGAAGGGAAACTTTTCGTCTTCGTATTTCTTGGCAAAGATAACAAATTCAGACGGACTAAACGCGGAGTTAATATTTTTTAACTTGATATTTCTCAATTATTTTAGTTTCGAGAGCACTTCCTTGATGCGCCGCATGGCCTCCCGGATGTTCTCATCACTCGTTGCATAACTCATACGGAAGCACTCCGGATCGCCAAAAGCATCGCCGCCCACCGTAGCCACATGACCTTTCTCCAAAAGATAAAGGGCGAAGTCAGTGGAGTTGTTAACGGTGGTTCCGTCAACCTCACTCTTTTTGCCATAGAAGCTGCTGCACTTGGGGAACAGGTAGAAGGCCCCTTCGGGAACGTTGACTTCAAGACCGGGAATGTCCTTGGCCAGTTCCACGATGAGGTTACGCCGACGTTCGAAGGCCTGTCGCATCTGCTCCACGCACTCCTGACTCTGGGTATAGGCGAACTCTGCTGCTTTCTGACTTACTGAGCAGGGGCCGCTGGTGTACTGGCCCTGCAGTTTGTTACAGCCTTTCACAATCCATTCGGGAGCTGCGATGTAACCGATTCGCCAGCCTGTCATGGCATACGCCTTCGAAACGCCATTGACAATGATGGAACGTTCCTTCATGCCCTCAAACTGGGCTATGCTCTCATGCTTGCCTACATAATTAATATGCTCGTATATCTCGTCAGCCAGCACAAACAGGTCGTCGTGACGCTTGATAACGTTGGCAAGTCCTTCCAGTTCTGCCTTTGAATAGACACTACCCGTAGGATTGCTGGGGGAACAGAGGATAAGCAGACGTGTCTTAGGCGTGATAGCTGCCTCGAGCTGCTCGGGGGTAATCTTGAAATTCTGGTCGAAGCGAGCCTCCACAAAGACAGGCTTGCCGCCTGCCAACAGGACCATCTGAGGATAGCTGACCCAGTAAGGTGCGGGAATGATGACCTCATCACCTGGGTTCACCAATGCCATCACGGTGTTGCAGACGCTCTGCTTGGCTCCGTTAGACACCAGAATTTCCGAAGGCTGGTAGTGCAAATGATTCTCGCGCTCCAGCTTACGGGCAATGGCCTGACGCAACTCGGCATATCCCGGAACGGGAGAATAGCGCGAGTAGTTCTCATCGATGGCCAGCTTGGCGGCTTGTTTAATGTGGTCGGGGGTATTAAAGTCAGGTTCACCGACACTCATGTTGATGACGTCGATACCTTGTGCTTTCATTTCTGAACTCTTCTGCGACATTGCAAGTGTTGCTGAGGGTGCAAGTCTTTGCAGGCGGTCTGATAATTGTGCCATATTCAGTTTTGGATGTTTTATAGCTGCAAAAGTAATCATTTTATTCTTCATAGCGAAGAAATCACAACTTTTTTTTGCTTTTTATTTTGTTTTTCCGTCAAAATGACGATTATTCCAGATGAAGAGTATGTCCCATGCGGCTTTGTTTGGTCTTCAGATAACGCAGATTATACTGGTTAGGCGTAACCTCGATAGGGACATTCTCTACTATTTCGAGCCCGTAGGCCTCCAGCCCTACCCTCTTGACAGGGTTGTTGGTGAGCAGTCGCATCTTGTGCACACCGAGGTGACGCAACATCTGTGCGCCACAACCGTAGTCACGCTCATCAGCCTTGAAACCCAGGCAGAGGTTAGCGTCAACGGTGTCGTAGCCTTCCTCCTGCAGCTTATAGGCGGCAAGTTTGTTCATCAGCCCGATGCCACGGCCCTCCTGCTGCATATAGACAAGCACGCCTTTGCCTTCCTTCTCAATCATATCCATTGCCTTATGTAACTGTTCGCCACAGTCGCAGCGCATACTGCCTAAGATGTCGCCAGTGGCACACGAGGAGTGGACACGCACCAGAATGGGCTCGTCAGCCTCCCAGGTTCCTTTGATAAGTGCGAAATGCTCTTGTCCGTTGCTTTTCTGGCGGAAGGGTACTATGTGGAAGTGGCCATACTCTGTAGGCATATCGACCTCAACGCCCACATCGATGAGCGACTCTTTCTTCAGACGATAGGCTATCAGGTCCTTGATGGTGATAATCTTCATGTGGTGTTCGCGGGCAAAAACCTGCAGCTCCGGCATACGGGCCATGGTACCATCATCGTTCATGATTTCCATCAACGCGCCGGCAGGATAAAGACCGCTGAGTTTACACAAGTCAACAGCAGCCTCAGTGTGTCCGCTTCTACGCAGCACACCATGGTCTTGGGCGTAGAGTGGATTGATGTGTCCAGGACGACCGAAGGTCTGTGGTGTTGATGTCGGATCTGCCAATGCCTTGATAGTAGCTGCACGGTCATGGGCACTGACACCAGTTGTACAGCCTTCGAGCTTGTCGATGGTAACCGTAAACGGGGTTCCGAGGACTGAGGTATTATCCTGTACCTGACGAGGCAAGTCCAGCTCTACACTCCGACTGATAGTAATGGGGGCACAGAGCACGCCTCTGGCATACTTCAGCATAAAGTTCACTTTTTCAGGTGTTATCTTTTCTGCAGCGATAATCAAGTCGCCTTCGTTTTCACGGTCTTCGTCATCAACCACAATGACGAAATCGCCTTTCCGAAAGTCCTCGAGAGCTTCGTCAATCGTATTTAGTTTGAACTCTTGCATATTTATATATGTATTATATTACCTATTATATATAGTTTCTATAGAGCTGTATGAGCTGCATCAATACGTGCTATAATAGCATCGCTGGCCTGCCGCATGTTTTTCAGGTCCCGATACAGGCGGAAGCGGAAACGCAGCATGCGGATATAGAAGAACAGGCCCAAAGGCAGAATGATACCTGTGATAATGTTAAGCCATTTACGCACAAACGGTCTGGTATGGGCATGAGTGGCTATGATGGGAATGTTGTTCAGCTCGTTCAGTATTACGGAATCCTTGGTGTAGCTCAGGTTCTCTACCGTTTCCTCCAGCCGTTCATTGATTTCGGCAATGTCGTGGTCATCGCCAGGACGGAAGAACACTTTAATGGGGTTGGGCCACTTCAACAGTTTGTGTTCACGAATATAGCGGTCAATCTCGCTATTAATCTCCACCAGCTGTGCCCGGTTCTTCGCATAGTCGGGATCTTCGATGATGACTTCCTTACGCGTCAGGTTACGCTTCAGCCTTAATCCAAGCATCCGCATGATGATGTTCTTGTAGAGGTCGATGTTGAATACCACAGAGTCGTTATTGGCCTTGTAGGTAAAGAAGATGGCAATAGGCGTCAGTACTGCCGTTCCCAGCCAACGCCCAAACCATACTGTCCACTCATCTTCTCGTGCCATACGGAAGCCAGTGTTATCAAAGATATAGAACACGATGAACACAATAACTGAGATAATGACCGGAACGCCAAGGCCTCCCTTGCGAATAATAGCTCCCAGCGGGGCACCAATAAAGAAAAAGATAATGCACGAAAGGGCAAGCGTTATCTTGCCAAGTGCCTCTAATGAATGTAGGCGTTCGTTACGGTTCAGTAAGCGGGAGTACTCACTCTTTACCTCCAAATCCATCTGGGTATTCCTGGCATTGTCAGTAGCCAGCTTTACTATTCGCTGCTTTTCTTCCGTACTGAGTTTGCTGTATAAAGAATCAAAATCGGTCGTCTTCTTTACAGCAAGAGCAACGGCCTTCAAAGAATCTTTCTTTTCGATGGGCGGTTTGCGGAATGCAGAATACTGTGCATCAGAGAAGAAAGCATGGGCCACGGAATCGTTATACTCACGAATGGAGTCCAAATCATGGTAAATACGACGAATACTCTTGGCCTTGGCACTGGCTGCAATGCCACTGACATCAGCAAGATTGAAGTCGCCATCAAAGTCAAGCACTATGCGCTTGGTACCGAAGGTCTCGCGGCGATAAGGCACACTGGCACTACCTGCAATGTCCTGGGACCGCATGTTCTCGAACCACTCTCCGCTATACAGCGTCAACAACAGATGTTTCTTCTCTTCTGTTGACTGTAGCATACCTGAATCGGCCAAAATGATGGCATGGTCATCAAAATTACCATTTTGGCGATAAATCATGATACCATACAGCTTTCCGGTATCGAGATTTTTCTTCTGCACATAGATGTTGCTGTTAGGCAGTCCGTCGTAGAATACACCTTCTGGAATTTCCAACTCTGGGCTCTTCTGTTTCATAGACAGCAGCAGCTGGCCAAACGATTTATTAGCCTCAGGACCTATGACATCTTGAAAGTAGAACGAGACACCAGTAATAATCAGCGTAATGACAACAAGAGAACGCATGGTCTGCATCAGCGAGATACCGGCTGCCTTAATGGCTGTCAGCTCTGAGCTCTCACCTAAATTTCCAAAGGCTATCAGAGAAGACAGCAGAATGGCCAAAGGCAATGCCTGTGGCAAAAGCATCAGCCCCATGTACCAGAAAAACTGAGCCAGCACTGTCAGCGAGAGGCCTTTTCCGATAAGGTCATCAACATATCGCCAAAGAAACTGCATCATCAGCACAAACTGGCAGATGAAGAAAGTTCCCGCAAACAGTAACAAGAACTGTTTGGCAATAAATACGTCTAATTTCTTTATTCGAAACATAAATCGGCTGCAAAGGTACAAATTTTAAGTGAAAAGTGAAGAGTGAAGAGTGAAGAATTTGCAGCCGCTTTAGCTTTTTTTTGTTAAGCTTGTCCATTCTTCACTCTTCACTCTTCACTTTTCAACTTCGTCAAAGACCGCTGACACGATGCAACCTGTCCAAATTGTCGTCCCAGATGCCTCGCAGGTCTTCTATGTCAGCATCATCGGCATAGTCGGTTATCAGCATGTTCAGGTGACCCGTCAGTTCACTTTGCTCAAGACGGATTTCCCAAAACGCCTGAGGATCCTTCTCCTGATAGTCCCAACGCATGCGAATATGACTATACTTATTACACTCCAGGATGTGAGATGTCTTTGTGTCACGGTCTGTCCACGGATGCCCCCATGTAAAGATCATGTCCTCACCATCTGCCACGACGATGTCAGCCAGCCACTTCTGCATACCTTCAGGTGTGCTTATCATGCCCCACACAATATTTGGCGACTTGGTATTAAGGGGATATTCTACGGTTAGTTTTTTCATTTTTGCTTGGTTTTTAGTTCTTTTGGGCAAAGATACAAAAAAGCTTGCTTATTACAAAATAAATTTGCAAATTATTTTTATTTTAAAATTTATTCAGTAAAAATTTTGCAGTTTCAAGAAAATGTATTACCTTTGCACCCGATTTCGAGAAAATGGCGGGGTAGCTCAGCTGGTTAGAGCGTCGGATTCATAATCCGGAGGTCGAGGGTTCGGGTCCCCCTCCCGCTACTCTGAAACAAAGCGTATCAAGATTTCATTGATGCGCTTTTCTTTTTCCCCAATTTGAAAACTTTGTTAAAAAAGAGGGCGTATCCATTGCCGTTTGCCAAAAAGTACATACTTTTGCGATATCAAAATGATATCAAAATAATGTTTCACTTTTAATATATAAGTAATATGGAGACGAAAGAGATTAAGTTTAATGGAAGTGTTTTAAATGGTTTCCTGATGTTGTTTGTCAACCTGCTGCTTACCATTGGTGCTATGGTAGGTATGATTTATGGTATCATACTATTGTCTGAGGAGAACGGACAAGAGGTTATGGGCGGCTGGATGCTGGGCGGCTGTTCCTTATTGCTGATTGTCACCGTCATTCTTTGGTGCGGTTTCATGCAGCTGGAACCCAATGAAGCCCGTGTACTGACATGGTTCGGCAAATACAGCGGTACTTTCACCGAGACGGGATTCTTCTGGGTAAACCCCTTCTATGGCACAAAAAGGGTAAGTCTGCGTGCCCGTAATCTTGATGCCGAGCCTATCAAGGTGAATGACAAGACAGGCAATCCAGTGATGATAGGCCTGGTGTTGGTGTGGAAGCTGAAAGATACGTACAAGGCTTTGTTCGAGGTAGATTCACAGACCATGGCCGGCAGCGCACAAGGGCAGATAGGCACCGATGTCCGTTCCATCATGAACGCCTTGGAGCGTTTCGTCCGTGTGCAAAGTGACGCTGCCCTGCGCCAGGTTGCCGGACAATATGCATACGACGACGAAGACAACAAAAACGAAGAGCTGACTCTTCGCAGCGGTGGTGAGGAAATTAATGAGCAGTTAGAACAGAAACTGAACGAACGACTGGCATTGGCTGGCATTGAGGTGGTAGAGGCCCGCATCAACTACTTGGCTTACGCACCGGAAATCGCCGCAGTCATGTTGCGTCGTCAGCAGGCTTCAGCCATCATTACTGCCCGTGAGAAGATTGTGGAAGGTGCTGTCAGTATGGTAAAGATGGCCCTCGACAAGCTCTCTAATGAGAATGTCGTGGAACTGGATGACGACAAGAAGGCTGCCATGGTCAGCAATCTGCTCGTTGTGCTCTGCGGCGATGAATCAGCACAGCCGGTAGTAAACACGGGAACACTGAACCACTAAGACGTTCAACAATAAACATTAAACAAAAAGATGAAAAAGTTTGAGTATATGATCATCACCCCCTTGTTCAAGGAGAAAAAGAAACTTAACGAATTAGGGTTCGAAGGCTGGGAACTCGTTGCTGTAGATCACTGTTCGATGTACTTGAAACGCGAATACAACGATTAATGGCCGAGAAGACAACAAAAAGTTTTATCCTACGCGTTGACGCTGAGACGATGAACGCAATAGAGGCTTGGGCTGCGGACGAGTTCCGCAGCACCAACGGCCAGTTGCAGTGGATCATAACCGAAGCACTACGCAAGGCCAAGCGTCTGCCAAAGAAGAAGAAAGGAAGCAACAATGAACAAGAATAACATCAACTTTCAGGTACACCGCACCAAAGAGAGCACACTCATCGAGCTGATAAGCGGATTGCTGGTGCTGCTGTCCCTCATCTTGAGCATCGTACTCTTTATAAAAGTACGCGAGGCGGGAGCCGGCATGCTCTTACAGACAGGTTCCATAGGCTTTGGCGTTCTGTTGATGCTTTTCTTAGCCTACAAGCCGGAGACATTCAACATTCCTGACAATTCGCCTGCAGAAATGTTTGTTGTGACGGTAAAGTTTATACGATACGTAGCCGTGCTGATGTCACTCATGTCATTCGGCATTACGCTGAATGCCTTTCTCGGCTTCAATCCCACAGTGATAATGGCAGGCTTTGGACTCCTCTTTGTGCCGCTGCTATGCTGGTATTTTCATGAGTACATAAAAATAAAAAAGAACAGAATACATGAATAAGAGAATTCTTTTACTGATAGTGGGGTTGACAGCCTTCCTTTTGGCTTTAGTGGCTACATTGTTGCTGACAGCCTCAACTGCTAAGGCACAGAACCTGCAAGGCACATTTACGGGTAAGCTGGATGCCGGAATGGTAAAGCTTACCATTGTGCTCAGTGTTCTGCCTGACGGCACTTCTACGATGGAGAGCCCAGACCAAACTGACCAGAAAATTCCTGCTGTAACTGATTTTCTCTCTGCTGACTCCATAGCAGTCAGCATTCCGACACTGCGGGCATCTTACAAAGCCCGACTTGTCGGGGATGAGTTGAAAGGCCAGTTCGCACAGGGTGCCATGTCTTTGCCACTGACGCTGAAGGCAGGAACCATAGAACGCCGTCGCCCACAGACACCTAAGGCACCCTTCCCCTATAAGACTGAAGAAGTAACTTTCAAAAACGAACAAGACGGAGCAACTTTGTCAGGAACGCTGTCGCTCCCCACCTGGGGGGACTCAGAGAAGGGGACTGTCTTGCTCATGGTCACTGGCAGTGGGCAGCAGAACCGCGACGAGGAGCTGATGGGGCACAAGCCCTTTGCCGTCATCGCCGACTATCTGGCACGTCAGGGCATAGCCACCTTACGCTACGATGACCGTGCAACGGCTCAATCAACAGGCGGCGACTTGACAAATGCCACATCCGAAGACTTTGCCCGTGATGCCGAGGCGGGCATCCGTTTCCTACAACAGAACAAACGCTTCGATAAGATAGGCATCATCGGTCATAGTGAGGGTTCCATGATTGCTTTTATACTGGGGAGCAAAGGACTGGTTGATTTCGTTGTCAGTCTGGCGGGTCCAGCCGTCAGTGGTGACAGCATTGTGTGGAAACAGCTTCAGGCAATGGGCACTGATACTGGTATTACGGTGGAACAGGTCTGCCAGCAACAGCAAGCTTCCGGACAGCCGTGGCTGCAGTTCTTTTCGGTTTATGACCCTTCTGACAACATACGCAATACCACTTGTCCTGTGTTGGCATTGAACGGCACAAAGGACATACAGGTAGATGCCGGCATGAACCTTGCCGCCATGCGCCGGCTACTGCCTGCCAACGCAAAAAGCTGCATCAAGGCCTATGACGGGCTGAACCACCTCTTCCAGCATTGCCAGACGGGAATGCCTACCGAATATGCCGACATTGAAGAGACTTTTGCCGAAGAGGTTCTCAAGGATATTGTGACATGGATTCTTAATTTAAGATAAAGACTATGATAGAACTAAGAAACGAACAAATCAGTATTGTTGTGGCTGAAAAGGGAGCAGAGCTCCAGAGTATCAAAGACGCAGAAGAAAATGAGTACCTGTGGCAGGGTGACCCCAAATACTGGCCACGCCGCAGTCCCATCCTCTTCCCGTTAGTATGCAGTGTTGAGAACGACACCTACCGCGTAGATGGCAAAGAGTATCATCTGCCGCGTCACGGTTTTGCCCGCGACAAGGAATTTACGGTTATTCGCAAAGGTGAGGACCGCGTCACGCTGGCCATGCACGAGAGTGAGGAAACGCTGAAGGTCTATCCCTTCTGCTTCAATCTGGCCGTGACCTATCGTTTGGACGGCAATACCATTCATGTCATCTGGCACGTTGAGAACACCGATAACCGCGAAATACACTTCCAGATTGGTGGTCACCCGGCCTTCAACGTGCCAGGCATGAAAGACGGTGACCAGTTGGAGGGCTGTATCACGCTCGACAACAAAGAGCCGCTAATCGCATTAAAGAGCTATGTGGATGGTTCGCACGACATGGAGGACGTGCCCGTAGAGGCTGAATATGGTGTGTTGGAATTCAATAACCACTTCTTCCGTAACGACAGCGTGAAAATCCATAACAGCCAGGTGCGCCAGGCCGTGCTACTTGACGAGGAAGACCAGCCTGCTGTGACTGTCAGTTTCCGCACGCCTGTAATTGCCTTCTGGAGTCCGTTCGACAAGCACGCACCCTTTGTATGCATTGAGCCGTGGTACGGCATCGGTGACCCACGCGGCTATGACGGAGAGTTCCGCGATAAACCCCTGATGAATCACTTGATGCCAGGTGCCTCATTCATGAGCGAATACACCATCGCCATTAAATAAGCAGAGGTCTAAAGAAAAGAAATAGAGCACGGTATGAGTCACTCACTCCACGCTCTTTTTTCTGACAGATGTTGGCACTGCAAGAGCAAGAATGCTCAACACAGTCACAATAGTGACAGAAACCAACATCATTGCCGTTTGATCATCTAATAACATAACTTTTTGCCTTAAAACTATTAATCTTTAACTAACCTAATGAATAACTAAAAAGCATAATCGTCACGATTACTGATGCAAAGGTAATGACTTTAAGGCAGACACCAAAAGAAAATGCCCTCGCAGTGGTTTGCGAGGGCATTTCTTTGACTTGAGTCAATCAAGCGCTATTGGAAGAGGGCATCAATAATTGGGCTCTCATCCACGATATGGTTCGCATCGTACTTGATGGTAGTAGTCAGGTCGTTGCGGTTGATGAGGTTCATCCACCAGAGACCAGCCGTCTTGTACTGCTTGAACTTAGAGGCCATGTACTGGGCATACTTCACACGCTCTGCCATGCTCTTCTCATAGTCAAGAGCACCAAACTCACCGAAGATGAAAGGAATACCGCACTCCGTGGCACGCTTGTTGACACGGGCAAAGACACCATCGATGACGGCCTTGCAATCATCATCGAAAATCAAGATGTTGTAGTCATACGTCGAACCGTCTGGTGCCTTACCCGAGTTGTTATTACAGAAGTTGTACGGGTCATAGGAGTGAATGGTCAGGTACATGTGGTCAGACACCTGATCCTGAGGAGCCTTGAAGGCATTGACAGGAGCATCGGCATTACCCGTTGCAGAATAAGTGGTCACTGCAAGGTTACGATACTTATTGTTGCCACCAGAAGCACGAACAACATTGACGAAGTCCTGCTGTAGCTTGTTGATAGCCTCATAGGCACCATCAGACTCGGAAGACGGGGCCGTCCACGAATAAGAACTGTTCAGAATCTCATTGAAGGACTCAAAGATAAGACGCTCGTCGTAATTCTTGAAACGCTCGCAAATCTGCGTCCAAATCTTCTGATACAGGATGGTGTTCTCTGGATATTTGTCAATGTCGGCAGTAAGCCAGCAGTGGCGGTCAGTACGGTCTGCCCCACGTGCTCCAGTGTCATGCATCACGTTGATGATACAGTAGCAATTAGCGTTCAGGACGTAGTTGACAACTTCCTCTACACGGTTCATCCACTGTTCGTCAATGTTACCTTCTTCGTCCATGTGGGGGAACCAAGTAACGGGCACACGAATAATATTGAATCCCTTGTCAGCAATGGCATTAATAATCTCCTGAGTGGTTTGCGGCTGACCCCAACAGGTCTCCCATGTCTGCCAGTCACCAGGTCCGGAGGGATTGAACCAACTGTTGCTGAGGTCGTGGTTCGACTCAAGAGTATTGCCGAGGTTATAACCCATCTTCAGTTTGCCGACCATGTCCCAAACACTCTCAATAGGATCACTTCCAGAGCCCTTACCAGCCTGGTTGATGCGGAGCACTGCCTGGAGGTTACCCGTTGTAAAGGTGAGCTGTGTACTGCGGGCAGCCCCCTCGTTATAGTCAACACTCAGTTTAACGTAAGCCCGGGTGTTGACGGCGTCTTTGTTCAGGGCATCCCATCCGTACCCTGCATGTGGCGTAATGTGCACCCAACTGGCATCGGCTTCGGGGACAGATACTTTCCATCCGCCATCGGTCTTCACAGAAATCATATAAGAAGTCAGTTCACCCATAGGGATGTTGAGCTCCTCAATAGGACTGTCCTCATGAACGAGAGACAGTACGGTACCTGGTGCAGTAATGTTGACTGCGCTACTGCCGCTGTCACTGTCGCTACAGCTCTGGAAACCCAGAACGGCAGCGCTCAGCAGCAGGATACTAAATATGCTTTTTATCTTCATAATGTTCATAATTTTTTCACTTCTTGATATAAATGATTCGTGCATTGTCGAACTTGACGTTAATCTTGCCAGAGGGCGTACCCTGGTTGATAGACTGCAAACGGAACTGGTTAAGTCCGACGTTCATAATCTCGCCATAGGTCTTACCAGCATAGCAGTTGAACACGCTGAGCGGCAGTACGTGGCGATACCACTTGCCAACAGGAGCCTCGTCGTCGATGTCAGCAAGGACAGGACGTGCGAAGGAGCCAGTCTGCGTGTCGTAGTCAGCCCATACGAAACCATTGTCGTACTGATTCTCTGCGTCACCAATAGGCTGGAACATGTAACGGATGTAACCATTAAACACGCCGTTGTTATAGTCAGAGTTGTCATTATAGACATTGATGGCGAAATACACCTCGTCAGCTGTTGCCGTAGCGGGAATATTGGGTGAGAGAGGGAACGAATTGCCGCTCCAGTCCTTACGGAAGTAAATCATGGTGCCCCACCACTGCTGATACTCCACAGGAATGTCGAAGTAAGCATAAATGCCGTCAGCCGTGCCGCTATCAACGAAAGCAGCATTCGGCCCCCAACCATTATCGGCAGCATCACCGTCGAAGGTGGTCAGGATGGTGGTGTAATCATAGAAACGATCAACCGAGACGACACCACCAGGCGTGGTGACGGTGAGCGTTGTACCACTGCCGGCTGTCGGTTTCTTACCAAACGGAACCACAATCACATCTTCCTCAGCAGAGACCAAGAAGTCATCGGCCGTCAGCGTAACATCACCATACTTGATGCTCTCCACCTGAACGAATTCAGAACCCTTGATGATGAGGTTCTCCCCTATCTGAGGCATGTCAGAGGACACATAAGTAATGGTGGGCTGACCAGGACGTTTGTAGAACGGGAGGTAAGTAGTACCAGCGGTACATTCAAACACAATGACGCCCTTCTCGTAAGGCACCTCAGGCATCTGGAACTTCACCTGTGACGTGGTCTCATAAGAATTGCTCGAAGCATTCAGGTGATGATCCATGAGTACCGTCTGAATATTTGATATATCCACATGGTTTCCACCAATCTCCGTCCACTCTGTTTCTGCCAGCTCTTCGGCTGTAATGTCAGAGAAGTAAGCCTTCTCAATGTCAACAAGGTTCAGACCAAAAATATTGATCTCGTTACCAGTCTCACGAGGATAGACGGCCTGTATGCGCTGCATCTGCGGGCCGGGAGCAGTAATCTTAAAGCTGTAGGAGGCTGAGCCGCCATGAGTCACGACGCGAATCTCGTCGGGAATGGTGCTGTCGAAGGCAGAAAGCTTAAAGCCCTTCTCCTCAGTGGGAACAGACACAATGAGGCTGTGGTCCGTGTTCATGGTGGTATTGAACGTTACTTCCTGATTGTTGATATAGACGTTCAGCGCACCACCGAGGTTCTTACCTATCAGGGCCAGCATGGTGCCGGGACCAGCCTTGGTATAGAACTCATCATATTTATAGTTGGTGGTGTCAGAGCTAAGAATCTTCACACCCGTAATCTCCGGCTGTCCACCACCCGAGTTATTGTCACTGCAGGCTGTCAGGCTAAAGGACACTGCCCCTAACAAGAGCAGGACCAACAGGCTGATGCTATTTATTTGATGCTTCATAAGATTATTATCTTTAGTTGTTATATGTTCATTGTCTCTTTTTATTCTCCAAAGTCATAAGCCTCAGGCTCTTTCTTCAGATACTCATTCTGAATGACGTCACTCTCCGGATAAGGCATGAAGATGTTAGTGTCGCTCAGCTTGATGGGCTGATAGTCAGCGCCCTTATCGGTCAGCAACTTGTCGCGTAGGCCCTCATACTCATCTTGTGTCAGCGGCTGTACGACAGTATTGTCATTCTCGCCGGCACGCAGGCAGTCGTTCCACAGGCAATATCCTTGCTCATTGAAGAGATACCAGTTGTTGGTACCAGGGAAGACGGCACGATAGCTGATGGTGCCATCGACATTCTTCAGCACACAGCCCTCACGCATTTCCCATCCGCGGTGCTGCTTGTTGTTAAAGAAGTCAAGCATGGTCTGCGGTTTCCAACGGTAGTATGTCACCATGTCCCACCAGTTGAAGTACTCCATGCAGAACTCAATACGGCGCTCACGTAAAATCTTGTCAAACGTGACCTCCGTGTAAGGATCAACCTTCGCACGCAGTCGAACAGCATTGATAGCTGCCAGAGCCTGTCCGTCAGATGTTGACTGAGCATTGCCGAGGATAGCCTCGGCCTTCATCAGATAGACATCAGCCAGACGCTGTATATAGGTGTTAAGCGGCGAAGCCATCATTGCCACATTACATGGAGCCACGTCGGCCTTAGTACCAAGCACGCCCTTCTTGCACTGCATCCAGTTGTGAGCATAGGTGTAGCCACCGTCAGCAGCCTTGATATACTTGTAGTATTCGTTGGGAGTAAAGAATGTGGCATCACGACGAATGCTGTCAGCGGGGTCTTCGTTGTAAAGGTCAATCATGTCGATGGAGGCATGGAGTGCGCCACCCCATACATTGACGTCAGTAACCTCAGGGAAGGCCAGGTCAGAGTAGAGGGCGTTCATGGCACCCCACTCTCCCGTGTTCGGGTCTGCCCAGCGCATGGCAAGGATAGTCTCCGGGTTGTCGTTGTTCTGTGCCTTGAAGAGGTCTTCATATTCAGCCATCAGGCTGTACTGCCCACAATTGATGACTTCGTCACACAGTGTCACCACCTCACGCAACGTAGCCTCGTCACGAGAGTGGTCACCCTTGGTAGTGTTGTCCCAACCGCTCTGTGCCAACAGTGCCTTGGCCAAAGCAGCCTTGGCAGCATACTTCGACGGGTGATGGTCAACACCGGTCTCAGGCAGCAGATCAGCAGCCTTGCGGAAGTCGCGGACAATGAACTTCAGCACGTCACTCTCCGGGTTAAGCGGGCGAATCGGGTTATCAACCATGTCCTGGTTATTCTCAAACAGAATGTTGGCACCCCAACCACGCAGCAGGTAGAAGTAAGCCCAGCCACGCATCAAGTAGCACTCACCCATGGCAGCGTTTTTCGTTGCCTCGCTGACATCATCGGTACAGTACTTTTCAAGGTTGTAAAGCGTAGCATTACTCATGGTCACCACATTGTAGAGGGCCGACCATGCCAGTCCCATGTCCTCGGTCAGTGCCGTTACCTGGAACTTGGCAAACTCAGCACTTACGTAAGGGTTCCACGCATCGTTAGCACGATAAGAGCCCATACCGATGATGGCACGGCGATTGAAGTCGAACCATGCACGGTTATAGAGCGGCTCCGTGCCTTTTCTGACGGCAGCATCCGACGAGTAGAACGTCTCTGCCGTATAATTGCCGGTAGGCTTCTTGTCAAGGAAGTCGTCCTTGCAGCCAGTGACAGCCAGTGAAACTCCTGCCAGCGCACACATTATATATATATTGATCTTCTTCATAATACGTATTCGATGTTTGATTTAGAATTTCACTTTCAGTCCGAAGGTATAGATACGCTGTGAGGGATAACGGTAGTTATCAATACCCTGCAGGATAACGCTCTGACCCTGAGCACCAATTTCGGGATCATAGCCGTCGTAGCCACAAATAGTAAAGAGGTTCTGCACATTACCGTAAATCTGAACCCACTCCAGTTTCAAGGGCTTGAGCCATGTCTTCGGCAAGTTCCAAGCCAGTGACAGTGTCTTCAGTCGCAGGTAAGAGCCGTTCTCCACGAAGCGGTCGCTCACACGGTTATTGTCGTTCAGACTGGTGCCGGCAGCACTGATGCGCTGTACGGTGGCCGACTCAGCATTCGATACATAGACATTAGTAATGTCGTTGGCAGAACCCTCGGGGTCAATCAGAGCGACACGGGCATAGTTGGCCACCTCGCTCATCTTGTTACCATAGCCCTGGGTGTTGGTGTGCTGCTGGCGGACAAGGTTGTAGATGTCGCCGCCCACGCTACCGTTCAGGAAGAAGGAGAGTTCGAAGTCCTTCCAAGTAATAACGTTGTTCAGACCGAAGGTAAAGTCGGGGTTCGGGTTACCAATGTAGGTACGGTCAGCCTCGGTAATCTTACCATCGCCGTTAATATCCTCAAAGATGTAGTCACCCACCCATATACTGTTCTGGGCAATGGGCTCCAGGTTTTCCTCGGTGTCAACCGGACGGGCTACAGGGACACGGTTGCCTGTAGCATCGAGCAGGAACTCACCCAGTTCGTTCTTCTGGTAGAAGTCGCTCTCGTCCTTAAACATGCCTATCACCTTATAGCCGTAGAAGCGGCCCACCGGTCCGCCAATGTCAGACAGGGTGTAGGTTTCGGTGCCGATGGTTCCAGAAATGGTGGAGCCCTCGCTGTTCAGCTTGGTCAGCTTGTTACGGTTGAACGAGAGCGTAGCTCCTGTGCGCCACTGCCAGTCCTTCGTTGAGATGTTAACGGTGTTCAGCGTGAACTCAATACCAGTGTTGCGAATAGCACCCGAGTTGACCCAAGGAGCCGACATACCCATCCAGTCATTGTTGATGACGTATGAGGGCAGCGAAGCCTGCATCAGCAGGTTGTCGGTATTCTTGTAGTACCAGTCAACGATGAACTCAATGCGGTTGTTGAAGGCAGAGATATCCAGACCGACGTTCCAGGCCTTGGTGCTCTCCCACTTCAGATTGGCATTGGGGAAGTTGCCGGGATAGTAGCCCGTACCCCAGGCTGTAGCGGTGTTCGACATGGTGGCACCGTAAGCGTATGAGCCAGAGCTCTGGTTACCTACGAGACCCCAGCCGAGACGCAGCTTGAGGTTATTAATAAAGGAGACGTTCTCCATGAATTTCTCATTGCTGATGCGCCAAGCCAGAGCCACTGACGGGAACCAACCCCAGCGGTTGTTCTCACCGAAGCTGCTGGAACCGTCGGTACGCAGCGTAGCAGTCAGCAGGTAGCGGTCGAGCAGGTTGTAGTTCAGACGTCCAAAGTATGACTCAATGCCCCACTTTGTTCCGTCATCACCGCTGTTAGTAGCCGTCGAGGAGTCGCCGACGTTCAGCGAGTGAATGGCATCAGAGATATAGCCCTTACGTGACGCACTCAGGCTCTCCCAGTTACCCCACTGTGCCTCGTGTCCTAACATGACAGAGAAATGGTGGGCACTGGCAAGGTCGAAGTTGTAAGTGGCATACTGCTTGAACGAAGTATATTTGCTGACGTTCTTTGAGCGTGTAGATTGCGACTCCACCATGATGGAGCCATAGCTGTATTCGGGCACGAAGTAGTAGGAGTTGAGCCAGCCGCGGCTTCCACCGTACTCCACACGTACGTTCAGCCCCTTCACCGGCATGATGTTGGCATAGACGTTGTAGTCCAGCTGATAGTTATTAGTACGGTTCTCCTTCATGTTGGCCTCGAAAATCGGGTTGCTGTAGTAAGTGGCAAAGTCGTTCACCTCAGGCACGCCATAGCTGCCGTCAGGGTTACGCGGAGCCACGTCGGGGAACTGGCTGAGTGCTGTCGAGATTACGTTGTTCTCCGTGAACGTAATGATTTGCTTGGTGTTAGAGTATGACATATTGGTTCCCACCTGCAGCCATTCGGTAATGTTAGTGTCGAAGTTGGTACGGAACGAAGCACGCGTAAAGCCAGAGCCTATACCTACACCGTCCTGGTCCAGGTAACCGCCAGAAATGCTGTAGTGCATGTCCTTGTTACCACCGTTGATGTTCACGGTGTGGTTGTGCATGAAGGCTGTCTGGAACAGTTCCTTCTGCCAGTCGGTACCGTTGGTCAGCAGTTCGGGGTGCTTATAGTCCTCGCGGGTACCCCATCCCTGTATGGCAGCACGTACGTTATAGAAGTCAGCATACTGGGGCAGGTTCATCACTGAGAGGGTCTTCGGCAGCTGCTGCCAGCCCATGTAGCCCTCATACTGAATCTTAGCCTTTCCCTCTTCGCCGCGCTTGGTGGTGATCAGAACCACACCGTTTGAAGCACGCGAACCGTAGATGGCGGTTGCCGAAGCATCCTTCAGGACCTCAATAGAGGTGATATCCGAGGGGTTGATACTGGCCAGAGCCGACGTGTTGCTGCTCGTATTACCACTCATGGCAATACCATCAATGACGTACAGCGGCTCGTTACCACTCAGCGAGTTAATACCACGAATCTGCACCGAGATACCACCACCAGGAGCACCAGAGTTCTGCGTCACCTGCACACCGGCAATACGGCCTTGCATGGCCTGCTCGACAGAGGTGTTCACACCCTGCTTAATCTGTTCCTCGTTGATGGAGGCCACGGAACCTGTCAGGTCAGAGCGCTTCATCACACCATAACCGACCACCACGACCTCGTCAAGCGAGGTGGCGTCTTCCGACAACTGAATGTCGAGTTGTCCGCCCCTGGCGACCTTCACCTGCTTTGTGGTATAGCCGATGTATGAAACCTCCAGCGTCTGTCCCACGTTAGCAGTAATCTTGTAATTACCCATAGCGTCGGTGATAGTGCCTCCGGCGACACCCCTCACCTTCACCGTTGCACCGATAACTTCCTCACCTGTCGAGGCGTCAGTTACCGTACCGTGAATATTCACACTCTGTGCCAGCGCAAAGAGCGGGAACATCACAGCCAAGAGAGCGATGCATCTGCATTGTGCAAACACACGGCTCAGAATTGAGCACGTTTCTTTCATAAATTGCAATTTGTTATTAATTATTGTTAGTAATCGTCACGGTTAGCGTTGCAAAGTTAAGCAACATTTTCTTTAATACACAACTTTTAATGCCATTTTTTCGCAAAATGACAAAATAGTATCACAAAAAGGCAACATTTTACATTATTGCTTGGCCGACGTCTCACGAATGACCAGTTTTTGGGGTACAATTTCGTGATAAATGGTGTGGTCGCCGCCAATGTTCTTCAGCAACATCTTACAGGCCCGCTCACCCATCAGGTGGCTCTGATCCATAATGGCCGAGAGCTTCGGGGTGACGTAGGCAGCGTGAGCATCATCGGTAAAGCCAATGAGTGCCACGTCCTCTGGAATACGGAGCTTCAACTGCTTAATGGCAGTGAATGCGGCAAAGGTGATAATGTCGTTAAAGGCCAAGATGGCATCTGGCCGGTCTTCACGCTGCAATAGGGCAATCGTGGAGTCCAGCGCCCACTGGTAGTCTATTTGTCCGCACACCACCATCTCACGCAATATGGGCATACGGTTGTCGCGCAGTGCCTCTAAATAGCCGTGCTTACGGCGGCGCACCATGTCCAGATGGTTAGGACCTCCCACAAAGGCTATGCGCTTGCTGCCCGTGTCAATAAGGTGCTGCGTGGCCTGCTGGGCTGCCTCGTCACCATTTGCCTTTACCGATGAGAACATTTCGGGCAGGCATGTCCGGCCAAAGAACACCAAGGGAATACCCATTTCGGGCAGCTCTTCGAAGTGCTTATAGTCAGTAGTGGTCTGAGCCAAACAAGCAATGACGCCCTCCACGTGCATGCTGACAAAATTGTCCAGCGCACGGGCCTCCGCCTCAAAGTCCTCATGGCTGTTGGCACTGATGACGCTGTAGCCCGACTTGGCGGCCTCTGCCTCTATGCCGGACAGAATGGCTGCGTAATAATGGGTTTCCAAGTGAGGCACCACCACTCCGATGATTTTCGGAGCTTCACGCCGCAGGCTCTGTGCAAAGGGGTTGGGACGGTAGTTCTTCAGTTTTGCCAGTTCTTTTACCCGCTGCTGCATATCCTTGCCAATTTCAGGTGACGACCGCAGTGCCCGGCTAACGGTTGCTATACTGACGCCCAGTTCACGAGCTAAGTCCTTCAGCGATGTACGCCGCTTCTGAGGTTGGTTTTTATTATTGCTTGTTGCCATAGTTAACAGATATTTCTGCAAAATTAATCATTTTTCGTCAAACTTGCAAACGTTTACGTTACTTTTTTCGCAAAAAACTTTCAATTTAATTATAATTATGCCTACCTTTGCACCCAGAATTCAGAATGAGTAATGAATAGTTGATAATAAGTTAGTTAGAAAAAGTCAAGCCTGTCGTGATGACAGGCTTGTTTTTCTTTAATGGAAATTATGAAAAAGAAAGCAGTAATCACAGGGCTCTGCGCCCTTCTCCTCGCAGTTTGTCTGGTCAGCATGCGCTCACCGCTTGCCGGCACAGAACCTGATGTCACTCCCCTAACCGAGTGGCAGGCTGGCCAGACGGTCAGCCCCTCAGCCATTACGGCCTTTGGCGGACTGGAGAAGTGCTTTGCAGCCGACACCATTCCCGACCGTGTCTGGCAGCGCATGCAGGGCAAGAGCTACATAGACAACCCCTACATACACCGCGAAGACCTGCGCCATCTGCGCGTGCTGCACTGGGACTACGACCAGCAGATACACATTGGCGAAATGGTCTGCAACAAGCGCATTGCCGACCGCCTGGTCAGTATCTTCCGACAGTTGTACGATGCCAAGTACCCCATTCAGCAGATGTTGCTGCCCGACGTCTATGATGCTGACGACGAGACGCAGATGCGCCACAACAACTCGTCGTGCTTCTGCTACCGCGTGGTAGCGGGCACCAAGGTGCTCTCCAAGCACTCGCTGGGGCTGGCCGTTGACATAAACACGCTTTATAACCCTTATTATAAGAAGAAGGCCAACGGCACCATTATTGTCCAGCCGGCTACAGCATTACAATACTGTAACCGCAAGATGAAGTTCCGTTACAAGATTGACCGCCAAGACCTCTGCTACCGTCTTTTCACCAAGGCAGGCTTTAAGTGGGGCGGCTCGTGGAAGTCGTGCAAGGACTACCAGCACTTTGAACTGAAAGACTGACAAAGGCGTTCATGCGTACGGTGCATGTGCCAGTAGAGCAAGGAGTAGATGGTGATTTCCACCAACGGATAAACATAAGGCACGTTCAACAGACAGGTAATATAAATAAGTATCGCACGTGAGTTGAACGTCAGCAAATTGGTATATTTCATAAGAGGCAGTGACCCGCGGCGGAAGTCGTCGCGCAGTTGCTGCGGCATGTCTTCAGCATTGGGCCAGCGCTCCTTCACCTGCCGGAAGAAACGCTGGAAGCAGGGCGTGCGCTGCTCCTGCGAGTGGCAGTAGTTGGCGTAATTATAGTAGAAGATGCGGTCCAGCCAGCGACTTTTGGGCAATTGTTCGTATATGCGGCGCTGGCTGCTGTAACTGTCCAGTTCGCTGCCCTCACGTCCTAACAGGAAGTACAGGTGTATCTGGCGGTAGTAGTCGGCCAGTGAACTTTGGGGCGAGTGGCAGACGATGCTGGCCGTGAAACAGAGCGCAAACGAAGCGAGGTAGGCCCAGAGGCCCAGCGCCGGCTCCCACATGCGTCCCATGCGCAGCAGCAGGGCCAGATAGACCGCAAAGAACCACACGTCGCCCGAGAAACCGTCGAGCATTCTGCCAATGAGCGTTTTCTTCCCCGTAATGCGGGCCATCTGCCCGTCGGTAGAGTCGCAGAAGTTGGCCAGCATCAGCAGCAGCACGCCCAGCAGGTTGTGTGTAAGGTCGGTGAAATAGAACATGTAACCAGCCCCTACGCCCAGAAAAATGGAGAGGATGGTCACCACGTTGGGGTGAACGCCCAGTTTCATCCACCCTATGGCAAACACCAGTCCGATGGGACGGGTGAAGTATTTGTCGAGCCACTCCTCCGTATCGTCTGACTTGAACGACAGCCGGAGCATTTTCCGGAATGTTAGGTGATGGGTGATGGGTGATGGGTGACGGGTGATGGGTGATGGGTGTTGGGTTTCCATAATGTATTATGAATGATGAACTATAAACTGAGTAGCCTTTTCAATGTCCGAGGCATGGTCAATGTCAAGCACCTTGGTGAAGGGAAAGGCCAGCAGACGGCGGCCGTCGCTGATGAGTGCCCGCTGGAAGTTGCGCATGCGCTGCTCGCCACGCTCTATGCAGCCGTTCAGCGTAGTGAGGACATTCTCCTTCAGTCCGTAGATGCCGGCGGAGATAAACTGTCTCTCTTCCGAGGAGGGAGAGAGGAGAGAGGAGAGTGGAGAGTGGAGAGAGAAAGGAGGAATGTCATAGAATCCTGTTATCTCCACTCTCCTCTCTCCACCCTCCACGCTCAACGCTCCACTTTCCACTCTGGTAACTGTCCCTACCCACAGCGGTTTCTCGTCATCTACGAAGTCGGTCACGCCCATCAGCCCGTCAGCGTCGCACAAGCTGAAGGCCCTGATGTAGTCGCGGAACTCCGTTTCCCGGAAAATGGTATCTACCGTGGTCAGCACAAAGGGCCCGCCATGCAGATAAGGACTGATTTCGTAGAAGCTGTGCATGCTGCTGGGCGTGCTCTTCACCACGAAGCGCAAGGGCACCGGCCTGCCGTTCAGCCCGTCGCGCTGCACGGTTGCCAGATGCTGAGCGACCTGTGTCATACGGTCGTTGCAGACGACAACAATCTCCTCAGCGTCGTTGTCCATAAAAATGCGGATGAGCCGGTCAATGAGAGTCTCGCCCCCTACCCTGACCAATGGTTTAGGCAGTGTAACGCCCTCATGTGCAAGGCGAGAGCCCTCGCCAGCCGCAATAATTGCATATTTCATGGTGCAAAGGTAATAAATAATTCAGAATGCAAGAAGCATCGTGCCGAATTATTTTTGCACCCGGAGCTGTTCCAGATGGTAGTCGCCGCTGCCCGTCAGGGTGTGGTTCAGCTGGCGCACGTCGCCCTTCAGCGTGATGTCGCCGGAGCCGCGCAGGTCTGCCGTGACGGTGCCGCCCTGGGTGTTTTCTACCTTCACGTCGCCCGAGCCCTTCAGCACAATGTCCGTACGTCCGACGCCCTCTAGCTTCGTCTTCAGGTCGCCACTGCCCACCAGTTCCATCTCTGCCGTCTGGGCCTTGACATGATCCAGCTCGATGTCGCCCGAGCCCACCAGCGTGATGCTGATGTTGTCGCAGATAATGTACTTGAAGTCCATGTCGCCCGAGCCCTTCAGCTCAATCTTCAGGTTGTCAGTATCCACAGGCCCGTTGCTCTTGAAGTCGCCCGAACCAGACAGCGTGGCTTCAATGAGGTCGGGCGAGGTCACATAGACCTTCACCTCGTCGTCATCGTCGGAAAACAGCTTGTGTCTCACCATCTTCACGTTGTCCTTTATCTTCACCGTCAGGCAACTGTCAGCAACGCTCACCTCCACGTCCTGCATCAGGTCGCGCGGAGCCTCTACAATGACCGACGTGGTGTCACCCTGCGTATAATAAATGGTAGGCGTACCCACCAGCATGATGCGCTCGAAGGCCGCCACGCTTGCCGTTTTCTTATCCACGGGCTGCTGCGCCTGGCGCGTCTCCTTCACGTTCCAATGGCACGCCGTCAGCAGGCAACAGACTGTGCCCAACACTAAACACTTAACAGTTCTTTTCATCATTTCTTCAACGTTTTTTGGGGTTTATCTTTTTCCGTTTGACGTAACCAGCGGCGGAAAAGTTGCAGGGGGGAAGTGAAAATGCAAAAAAAAATCCCCGCAGGTCTCGCGGCCTGCGGGGATTTTTTTTCAGGTTTAAGGAGTAGGCTCTTCCGGGTCTTCCTTTTTAACGGGAGTGTAAACAGGAATCTGCACTTCCTTGCCACCGCTCTTGATGGTGGTGTAGGATACCTTGTAAGTCTTGCGAAGCACGCAGTTGTTCTTCATTTCACGGCTGGTGATGCGGTCGAGCTCCTCACCCTCGGGAATGAAGCGGATGTGAACACCTGCCACGTTCTCGTTGACGTTGAAGGCATCGGGGCTTTCGGCACCACCCTTGGTGTTCTCAAGGGTAGGACGAAGGGTTCCGAGACCGTCCAGCTTTACACCCTGACCCTCAGAGAGCACACGTACGATGGTAGTGCTGAGACAGGTCACCACCCCACTCACGATGTCGCGAGTATAGGGGCTGCCGCTAAGAGCAATCAGGTCACACACGCCGCGAAGATTCAGCGGCTCAATGTAGTGGATACGGGCAAAATACTTGCCGTAGGTATCCGACTTCTCGTTGTTGTTGGGCACGAGGTCCAACTCTACAACACGCTTTGGTACTGCCATAGTCTTTTTTCCTTTCTTTGCTAAAAAAATGAAACATTGTCAAAGAGCACTTTTTATTTTGCGGAATCGGAGGCTCTTGATCTCCTTTCCCGCTGCAAAGATAGAAAGAATAAAATGGCTGCTGCGTACATCACGTACATTTCTGCACAAGTGTACGAAGTGTACGGAAAAACCCTCCGGCCGGCTATGCTTTCGCCCGGGGAATGAGCACCTTTTCAAAGCTGTCGGCTGCCATCAGGTACAGCTTATACCACATGGACAGGCTGGGCTTGTCTTTTTCGTAGCCGTCGTCGTCCTTACTCGCCGCCTTGTAATAATTCTCAAAACTCAGCTTTCTTACCTGCAGCAGGTTGACGGTCTTCTGGAAACTGCGCAGCTTATTGAACGTATGGCCCTCGCCCATGCGGCTCGTGCAAAACTCATAGAAACTCTTACGCTGGATGCCGTAGAAACGGGAATCGGCATAAAGCTGGTGGAAATAAACATAGAAGAACAGGCACACCAGCAGATGGTGGTCGCCAATGGCTCTTTCCTGACGTGACAGGTTTTCCTTCCATTTCACCGTGCCCACATGGTCCGTGCCCAGCAAGTCTTCGTCAGCCTTCTTCAGGGCCTCAACAAGCAGGTTGTCGGTCAGTGGAGCCTTCAAATACAGGTGTTCGCCATTAGGAGGTGTAGGACCTTTCCGACGCTCCTTTTCGTCCTTTTCCACCTTAGGCCTTACCTCATGCCTGACTTTGAAGACGGGCATCTCCACGGTCCGCGTAATAATCACAACCACAGGCGTTCCGTCTGGAGCCATCTCCTTTTCAACGTCAAAGTCCATCGACATGTTGACCGGACCGGCAACATAACCGCCGCCCCTCTGCCCGTATTGCATTCTACGCCGCACCCTCAAGTCTGGTTTGATTACGCGTCCTTTGCGATATTGCCGGGGCACTTCAACGGTATGGCACCGGCCATTCACCAGCAGGTTAATCCGACGCGCCTTGATAGCCCTGATGGCCTGTTGCAGGGTTTCAGACAGACTGGTTCCCGCCACAGGGTAGAACGTTCGCGATATCCGCCAACCTGTCGCCTTGAACGTCCTGGCCTGCTCCTTCGTCATCACGGCCACCGTAGGCAGTCCCACCAAGTGATGGTTCACCTCACCACCAGAAGGGGGTGACAGATACTTAGGCCATACCACCTTCTGCTTTTTGCGCTTTTCCAATAATTCCTTGACTGTCGGCATATCGTCTGAACTTTTTTACAAAAGTAGTAAATATTCAGTTCCCATGCAAACATTAGGCTAATTTTAACAACAAAAATTTGGTTTTCCGCTCAAAATGTTGTACCTTTGCACTATATATAAATAAGGAGGAACAGCTTATGCCAAGAAAGAAAGACGGAATGCTCATTGAACTGCTGCCGCGCCCCACGACAGGCGAGGACGGCAAGCCGCTGCTCTACGCACGGCCGGCCATCGGTTTCAAATACACCATCAGGGCCATTGACGACTTTTGCAACAAGTATCGCGGAATGAGCAGTGGCGACATGATACGCCTCTTCGAGTGCTTCCTCGACGTGGCCACCACACTCATGCGCGACGGCTCGCGCGTGGAGACCCCCATCGGCTCGTTTGCCCCCAAGCTGAAACTGGACGGCGACTATACCGACCCCACCAAGGTGAGGAGCAAGAACGTCAGCCTGGCCAGCATTGAGTTCATACCCTCCAAGCGCTTCCAGCAGCTGCTGGACGAAAAGAACCCCTACGGCTACCGCCGCAAGCCCGACGTGGTGAAGCGTCACCCGCAGACCGACCCCGACGAACTCGAAGCCACCCTGCAGCTCTGTCTGCGACGCGGCTACACCACAACCAACCGCTTCGCCGCTACGGCTGACTTGAAATATCAGACTGCCAAACGCTATCTGGATGGTCTTTGCATGGGCGAGAAGCCCCGCTTGCGCAGGTTCAAGGAGGGGACCGCCTACCATTATGAGGCCATTAATAAATAGGAAACAAAAACAACAATGGTCTTACACGACCGTGTATTTATTTTTCCACGCCCGTGGTAACGTTTTTCCACGGGCGTGGTAATGTTTTTCCCCGCCCGTGTAATTCTCGCTACCCTGCCAGAAACTCCCTGTTTAGTACCGACAAACTCCCCGTTTGGTACGGGTTTTCTCCCTGTCCTCCCGCCACTGTCTTTTAATCGAATGGCATCATATGGCCATCGAGAGATACAAAAAAGTGGATGAATGTTTGGAGAAATAGAATAATATTCATATCTTTGCACCAAACTAAAAACAAGATGAACGATGACATATCTCAATCAGTTTCACAAGGAGGCTATGGAGCGTACGATGAAGAAAATCGTAGAATTCAAGAAATCTCCAATGAACTCCAAAGACTTTGCCGACTATATGAGACGGAACCTCGAGACGGCAAAGGCTATGGAAGCCGCTTCGAAATAGAACAGCGTGTTGCTGAGGATGCGATTTACAAGGTTAATAATCTGTTGAATAGTGGAGGCATCTGTAAGTTGTTTGATAAAATCCTGCTTCATAATCTGATATTCCCAAATACGGCGTATAGGATTCATGGCTTTACTGGTTATGATAGGAGAACCATCATGCCTGTCTTAGAACAAGAGCGTATTTGTGAGGCCCAGCCTGCAACTCAGATTATGATTGACACATATATGTCGGCTATTGGATTCACGAAAGAAAACATAGAAGGACGTTTCACAAATGGCGATTATGTCGTCTGGGATCTTGTTCCAAGAAATGTTCTGATAGATGCTGATGGCGACATGTATGTAGTCGATGCTGAAATAAAAAGAGTATAATAGATTATGAAAATTTTGTCATATAATATTAACCGATCTACGCAGGAGAAGTTAAACAAAGTCATGCAGTTCAATGCGGACGTATTTATTCTTCCAGAAGTAGCTTGCCCTTCTCAAATAATAATACCAGAAGGGTATAGAATGGAATGGATGGGTAATTATGACTTCAAAGGGCTTGGCGTTATTTGGAAGTCGGGAATGAAAGCAGAAGTCCCACAATGGTATAACCCCAGTCATCAGTATTTCCTTCCTATCATCATTGAGGATAAGTCAATCGTGGCTGCATGGCCTACAAGAACAGATGATAATGCTCCGAAAGATTATCCGCAGATAGCAATGGAAGCATTGCAGGAATATGCTCAATACCTAAAAGAGTACCCTGCTGTCATCTCTGGCGACATGAACTGTTATAAAGGACAGGCTGGCGAGACAAAGCAATATAGCATTGAGACTATATTCAGCTTTCTGGGAGAT
>ONRS01000153.1 GCA_900320255.1 uncultured Prevotellaceae bacterium | reverse complement strand
TACCTTTGACTTCGTCGAATGTACTTGTCGTTCGGAAAAGCTCAAATAAATTTGGCTTTTCGCTCACTTAATCGTACCTTTGCAGGCATGATGATGATACTGACAGTTTTGCTATATTTTCTCGTGTTGTTTGCGTTAAGCCGCTGGACCAGCAGGAAGGCAACGAACGAGACTTTTTTCCGTGCTGAACGTAAGTCGCCGTGGTACATGGTGGCATTCGGTATGGTGGGAGCTTCTATTTCGGGCGTTACCTTTGTCAGCGTGCCAGGCATGGTGATGAGAATGGACATGACCTACCTGCAGACCTGTCTGGGATTCATTCTGGGCTATTTCGTCGTGGCTTTCGTGCTGTTGCCCCTTTACTATCGGCTGAATCTGACCAGTATTTACACTTATCTGGGACAGCGGTTAGGGCCGCGTGCCTACCTGACTGGAGCGTGGTTCTTCCTGATTTCCAAGATGTCGGGGGCTGCCGTGGCTTTCTATGTAGTGTGTATGTTGTTGCAGCGCTTTGTGCTGGACGGGGTGGGGGTTCCCTTCCCGCTTACGGTGGTGGTGATGGTGGCACTCATCTGGCTGTACACCCGGCGCGGTGGCATCAAGACGCTGGTATGGACGGACACATTGCAGACGCTTTGCCTGCTGGGAGCACTTCTCCTTATTATATATAAGGTGACTGCCGAACTGGATATGACCGCAGCAGAGGCGGTGCAGGCGGTTAGTGATAGTCCGATGTCGCGCGTCTTCGTCATGGACGACTGGGCATCGAGGCAGAATTTTTGGAAGCAGTTCCTGAGTGGTATATTCATCGTAATAGTGATGACAGGACTGGACCAGGACAAGATGCAGAAGAACTTGACCTGTAAGACGCTGCGCGAGGCGCAGAAGGACATGACGACCTACGGTTTTGCCTTTGTGCCGGTGAACCTGCTGTTTATGGCTCTTGGCGTGCTGCTGACAATGCTGGCAGGACAGAGGGGTGTGACGCTTCCTGCTGCGGGTGACGAGCTGTTGCCCATGTTCGCTGCTACGGGTGAACTGGGCAGTGCGGTGATGGTGTTTTTCACGCTGGGCGTAGTGGCGGCCTCCTTCTCGAGTGCTGACTCCGCCATTACGTCGATGACGACGAGCTTTTGTGTGGATATACGCCAGTGTACTGACGACGAGCGGCTGCGCAAGCGGGTACATCTGGGCATGAGTGTAGTGTTCGCTGTGTTCATTCTGATGTTCAGACTGCTGAACTCAACGAGTGTCATTGATGCTATTTACATATTAGTGAGCTACACCTATGGTCCGTTGCTCGGGTTGTTTGCCTTCGGACTGCTGACCAAGCGCATGCCGCGTGACCGCTATGTGCCATATATTGCTGTTGCCTCGCCGCTGATTTGTCTGGCCATAGACAAGGCTGCCGCCGCCGCAGGTTATACCTTCGGCTATGAACTGCTGATGCTAAACGGTTTGCTGACGTTCTGTATGCTGTGGCTCAGCTCGTTGAAAATGGACAATTGAACACTCCCAACGCTCAACGCTCAACGCTCAATTTCTCAATATACTCTTTCGGCTGCATGCCAAACTCTTTCTTGAAGGTAGTGGCAAAGTACTTCGGGTCTTTGAAGCCAACCCGGTAGGCCAGACTGCTGACGCGGATGTCGGGCTCCTGACGGATAATGTCATCAATGGCCTTCATGCGGATGTGGCGGATGAAGTTGCTGACGTTCATGCCCGTGGTGGCGCGTAGCTTGTTGTATAGCGTTGACGGACTGGCCCCCATCTCACGGGCGAAGGCATCGCGGTCGAAGTCTGCATCGTCAAGATGTTCGGTGACGCACTGAATGGCGCGCTCCAGGAACTTGTTATCGGGAGTAGGTGCCTCGGCGGCTTTCTTCTGTGTCTCAGTGATGGGGCGCTGCTTGAACTCCAGGAGTATGCGTTTGCGGTTCTCAATAATGTTATTAATGCGCAGTTGCAGGTTACTCAACCGGAAGGGCTTGGTGATGTAGTCGTCAGCTCCTGCCTTGAGGGCTTCCTGATGGTCTGACTCCTGTATCTTGGCGGTAAGCAGGATGATGGGGAGGTAACTGTAATCGGGGTTCGACTTGACTTTGCGTGTAAGTTCGTAACCATCCATTTCGGGCATCATGACATCGGAAACAATGAGGTCGAGCTCTGTGGAGCGGATGATGTTGAGTGCTTCACGGCCGTTCTGGGCAGTATAGATGCGGTATTGGCGGCATAGCGCTTGTCTCATCAGCATGAGCAGTTCAACGTTGTCTTCTACCAACAGGACTTTATAGGTATTGTCGTCGGCTTCTTCCTCCTTGGGTTCCTCGCCTTCAGGCAGGGTTTCCTGTATGTGGGTGAAGTCGAGGAGTACGCTCTTGGGAACGTTGACGTTGATATTGTTGTTCTCGTCAATCTGTGAACTGTAGAAAGCCTCCTTGTAGATGGGCAGGGTGACGGTAAACGTGGTGCCCTTGTTCTCCTGCGTCTCGAAGCTGATGTTGCCGTGATGCAGTAACACCAGGTCGTGGGTCAGCGACAGACCGATGCCTGTTCCGAAGGTGTTGATGTTGCGATACTGACCGTCGTAGAACCGGCGAAAAAGGCCCTTCTGCCTGTCCTTGGGGATGCCGATGCCGTTGTCCTTGACGCGAATGGTGATGTGGTCGAACCGCTTGTTGGTTCTCACGTCGAGTTCTACCCGTCCGTCGTTGCGCGTGGTATATTTAGCGGCATTGGTGAGCAGGTTGAAGATGATCTTGTCCAGCTTGTCGGTGTCAATCCAGCCCATCATGCTTTCGGGATTGCACTTGATGGTGAACTCCAAGCCGTGCTTCTGCATGAGGGGCTCTATGGTCAGGGCGGTCTCACGGATGTACTTCATGACGTCTCCGTGGCTGACGAGCAGCTTAAGCTCGCCAGACTGTGCCTTACTGGTCTCGAGTATGGTCTGCAGCAGGCGTACCATGCGCTGAATGTTAAGCTGCATGAGCTCGTAGTCGTGACTGTACTTGGGCTCTTCTTCCTGCAGGTGTTCTACCGAGGCCGAGATGATGGTGAGGGGTGTGAGCAGTTCGTGTGTGATGTTGGCATAGACGCGTTCCATCTGGAGACGGTTCCGCATGCGCACACTCCTCAGGTAGAGCCAACGTCCCAGGTAGAAGAGGGCAGCCAGAATGATTAGACCGAGTATGAAAAACTTTAGACTAAGATACATCGTACGAAGATTTTTAGGCTGCGAAGATACTAAAAATCTTCGAAAAACGTGAATAAATAGGTTGAAAATGCGTTATTTTGAACGTAAAAAGGTGTAAAATAAGCGATTTTTGGTTTAAATTTTGCCAACCTGATGAATTTTATACCTTTTTTATGTGAAAGAATTTGCATAATTCATTCAAGTGTACTATCTTTGCATCACAAAAGATTTTTTAATGGTTAAGGTTTATGGTTGATTAATTTAGTTTTTTAAAAGTATTGAGACGAAAATGCCCTGCTGTGAAGCAGGGCATTTTTTATGGATATGCAGTATAAGTCCCTTTCAGCCTAACAGGAAACGTTCGGCCTCGATGGCAGCCTGACATCCGCTGCCGGCAGCGGTGATGGCCTGCCGATAGACCGGGTCTGCACAGTCACCGGCAACGAAAATGCCGGGAATCTTGGTGCGGGGCGTGCCGTCAATCTTCTTGAAGTAGCCAACTTCGTCAGTTTCGAGCCACTGGGTGAAGATGTCAGTGTTGGGCTTATGGCCAATGGCCAGGAAGAATCCGTCAATCTGAATATCTACCATTTCTTCGTCGGGCTCGCCCTTACGCTTGACAAGGTGGGCACCCTCGACTCCGTTCTCGCCAAAGAGCCCAACGGTGTTATGCTCGAAAAGTATCTCAATGTTCTCGGCTTCACGAACTCGCTGCTGCATCACCTGCGAAGCACGCAGGAAAGGCTTACGGACAATAAGGTAAACTTTCTTTGCCAGATGGCTCAGGTATAGTGCGTCCTCACAGGCAGTGTCACCGCCTCCCACTACGGCAACGGTCTTTTTGCGGTAGAAGAAACCGTCGCAGGTGGCACAGGCCGAAACGCCCTGTCCGTTATATTTACGTTCGTCGTCGAGCCCCAGATACTTGGCGGAGGCTCCGGTGGCAATGATGACGGTGTCAGCCTCTATTTCGGTGCCGTCTTCTGCCCATGCCTTATAGGGAGCTGCCGAGAAGTCAACCTTGGTGATGCTGCCGTCGCGAATGTCGGCACCGAAACGAGAGGCTTGCTCGCGAAGATCCATCATCATCTGGTTGCCATCTACTCCCTGTGGGTAACCGGGAAAGTTCTCTACCTCGGTGGTCTGTGTCAGCTGTCCTCCTGGTTGCAGCCCGCTGTACTCTATGGGAGCCAAGTTGGCCCTTGAGGCATAAATGGCAGCGGTATAACCTGCCGGTCCGCTGCCAATAATCAAACATTTTGTCTTGGTCATGTTTACAAAAGTTCTTTAATCTTTTCTTCGATGTGCTCTGTCTTCTCCGTTGGTTCAAAACGGGCAACAACCATGCCTTTCTTGTTTATAAGGAACTTGGTGAAATTCCACTTGATGTCGGCCTTCTCCTTGTATTTGGGGTCAGCCTCAGTCAGCATCTTGTCGAGAATGTGAGCGATGGGGTGCTCCATGTCCCAGCCAGCAAAGCCCTTCTCGCCCTGCAGGAACTTGAAGAGTGGGTCGGCATCTTCGCCGTTTACCTTCACTTTCTTGAAGCGGGGGAACTCGGTGCCGAAGTTGAGCTTGCAGAACTCGTGGATGCTCTCGTCGGTACCCGGGGCCTGCTGACCAAACTGGTTGCAGGGGAAGTCGAGAATCTCAAAGCCCTGGCTGTGGTACTTTTCGTAGAGTTTTTCCAGCTCCTCATACTGAGGGGTGAAACCACACTTGGTAGCTGTGTTGACAATGAGCAGCACTTCGTTGGCATACTCTTTCAGTGATACGTCTTTTCCTTTTCTGTCCTTGACAGTGAAATCATAAATTGTTTTCATCTTGTTTATAAATATAGGTGAATTTGCTTTTTGTCGCAAATTTACGCATTTTCTGTGAAATCTGCAAGAAATTCTTTCTTTTTTATTTTCTTTAGACATGTTTGTCTCTATTGACTTATGTCAAAAAGTATGCCATATTACATTGGAAACTGTCAGATTATTAGCGGCAAACCGAGAAACTTCGTAACTTTGCATTGCTAAAAAGAGATATACATAGAGTATTAGGATTAAGGTAAAAAGAGTAAGGACGGCTGCGGGTGGACAGCCGCCCTTTTTGTTTCTTGCCTAATTCAGTCCCCAGTCTTTCTTCACTATAGGCTGTGACTCCACGGTACTCTCCAGGTCGTCGGGCAGGTTGCAGAAGAAGTCGATGTTGGTCAGTTTCTGCAACTCGTAGATGTTAACCACATAGTTGCCCAGGTTGTCATTGCTGCGGTCTTCGTTCAGGTGTTCCACCCAGAAGCCTGCGGCTTTGT
The DNA here is from genome assembly GCA_900320255.1 of uncultured Prevotellaceae bacterium. GTDB lineage: Bacteria > Bacteroidota > Bacteroidia > Bacteroidales > Bacteroidaceae > Prevotella. Next base: position 1,010 of record ONRS01000153.1, on the reverse strand, counting down.
AGCTGTTGCCAGACCTGCTGAGCACCGCCATGAAGAAATATTTGGGCACGGGAATGCGGTTGGACCCACTGCCGATGTAGCCGAGAATGTTTTCTGACATGTCGATAGTACCGCCTTTGCAGACGTAGAGCGTGTCACAGTTGCTGGCCCAAGTGCGTACCTGGTTCTCCATCTTTTCCCAGAGGCCGGCGTTGAACTTGTTGCGCTGGGGCTGCATGTTGGTGATGAAGAACGTCTGGTAGTTGGCCTCGTTGGACCGAAGCCGGTCGGCCGACGGGCAGATGTGGCCGTGGTCGTAGCCGGAATACTTGAAGGGGTCAGTGGCAAAACGGTACTGTGGCGGCAGGTCGGGGTCATTGGGATACTGACATTCTGGATTCAGCGTGCCGTCGTTGTCAGCATTATACCTGGACACATTGTAGGACGAATGGTAGTTGATGCTGCTGTACATCTGGTAGCAGCTCCAACGCTGCGACTGCACGTCAGGGTCCCACTCCACGCAGTAGTTGACGTCTTCCTGCTTGTTGTTCTTGTTCAGAATGGCCTTGTGTACCACGACTACGCTGTTGCCACCCTTCATCTGCGGGAACTCCAGCCTGTAGCGTGCCTCGGTGGGGCCGGTGGTGTTCTTGTTGTTGTTGACCGAGCTGCTCGAGCTGCTGCCGCCACTGTTGCCTCCGGGTTTAACGATGATGTCCTCATTGTCGTCGCCACAGGCAGCGAGGAATAATGTCAGGAGCAGGGTAGGTAATAGTTTCGTAATCTTCATAGTCCGTAATCTGTAGTCCATCAAAAAAAGACGCTTCCGGCATATGCAACTACTGGAAAGCGTCCTTTTTAAATACTTCTTGTAGGCTTTATCTTATTTCTTCGCAGCCTTACCGTAGCGGCTCATGAACTTATCAACGCGGCCGGCCGTGTCAACAAGCTTGCTCTTACCGGTGTAGAACGGGTGAGAGGTGTTAGAAATTTCGATTTTTACCACTGGGTAAGTTTCGCCTTCGAATTCT
>ONRS01000155.1 GCA_900320255.1 uncultured Prevotellaceae bacterium | reverse complement strand
TGCAACCTTCATGAAGCCGGCTACGTTAGCACCCTTGACGTAGTTAATGTAGCCGTCGGCCTGTGTGCCATACTTCACGCAGTTCTCGTGAATGTCGTTCATGATGCGCTTCAGATAGTCGTCAACCTCCTTGGCTGTCCATGACAGACGCTCAGAGTTCTGCGACATCTCCAGACCGCTGACCGATACACCACCAGCGTTGCTGGCCTTACCGGGAGCATAGAGAATCTTGGCATCCTGGAAAATCTTAATAGCCTCGGGCAGTGAAGGCATGTTAGCACCTTCAGCAACAGCAATGATACCATTGTCAACCAGTGCCTGTGCCTCATCGCCGTTAATCTCGTTCTGCGTAGCGCAGGGCAGTGCGATGTCAGCCTTTTCGTGCCAAGGACGCTCGCCAGCATGATAGACGGCATTAGGATATTCCTCAACATATTCCTTAATACGTCCGCGCTCAATGTTCTTGAGTTCCTTGACGTACTCCAGCTTCTCCTGTGTGATGCCATCGGGGTCGTAGATGTAACCGTCAGAGTCAGAGAGCGTCAAGGGAATGGCACCCAGCTGGATGCACTTCTCAGTAGCATACTGGGCCACGTTACCGGCACCAGAGATGAGCACCTTCTTGCCCTTGATGTCGATGCCACGGGTAGCGAGCATGGACGTCAGGAAATATACACAGCCGTAACCAGTAGCCTCAGGACGAATGAGTGAACCGCCGAAGGGGATTCCCTTACCAGTGAGCACTCCCTGGAACTGGTGGGTGAGCTTCTTGTACTGACCGAACAGATAGCCTACCTCACGTCCGCCTACGCCGATGTCACCAGCGGGAACGTCCTCGTCGGGACCAATGACGCGGTAGAGCTCGTTCATGAAGGCCTGGCAGAAACGCATGACCTCTGCGTCGCTCTTGCCACGGGGAGAGAAGTCGGAACCACCCTTTGCACCGCCCATGGGCAGAGTGGTCAGAGAGTTCTTGAATGTCTGCTCAAAGGCGAGGAACTTCAGGATACCCAGGTTTACTGACTTGTGATAGCGCAGACCGCCTTTGTACGGGCCAATGGCGTTGTTGTGCTGGATGCGGTAGCCCATGTTGGTCTGGACTTTGCCCTGGTCGTCAACCCAAGTGATGCGGAACTCAAAGACACGATCGGGAATGCAAAGGCGCTCAATGAGGTTGGCCTTTTCAAACTCCGGATGCTTGTTGTACTCTTCCTCAATAGTGGGAAGTACCTGACTAACGGCCTGAATGTACTCTGGCTCGTTGGGGAAACGCTGTTTCAGTTCTTCAACAATTTTTGCTGCATTCATAATCTTTTTCCTTTTTAAAATTTGTTGTTTATATTATTCTTTGTGTTGTCTTTTTGTTTTCTGATTGCAAAGTTAAAGCAAAAACGGGAATTGACAAACAATTTGTCAACTTTTTTGACGTAAACGTTTACTTTTTGTCACTTAATTGACATAAATCAAGCAAAAAGAAAGAAGCAAGGCCGAAAACCTTGCTTCTTGTCACTTTTTCCACTTTGTTTATTTATAAAGGTAACGTTTGATACTCTTTTTAGGTGTTTTCTCAAACTCTTCCTTTTGTATCTCTATCTCGGTGAGCTTGGCGTAGGCCGGCAACACCAGGTTGAGTTGAGTGCGGTTCTGCTCCATGACGTTGCGGATGTCCTCCTCAGTGAAGCCCATCTTCTTGGCTTCGTCATAATCGGGATAAACCAGGGCCGTGAGTTTCTCGCCACGCTGTACGACGACACTCTCCATGACAAGTGCCATTGAGTTGACCTTGTCCTCAATCTCCTCTGGGTAGATGTTCTGGCCGTTAGAGCCGAGCAACATGTTCTTGCTGCGGCCTTTGATGAAGACGTTTCCGTATTCGTCCATGGTGCCAAGGTCGCCGGTGTGGTACCATCCATCGTCATCCAAAGCCTGGCGTGTGGCTTCCTCGTTCTTGTAATAGCCCAGCATGACATTGAGTCCGCGGGTAAGGATTTCACCGGGAACAAGCTGTGGGTTGGGCGAGTCAATCTTTACCTCCATGTGCAGGGCGGCCCTTCCGCAGGAGCCTTGTGCAAAAGTATGCCAGTCGCTATAGCAGATAATGGGGGCACACTCTGTTGCTCCGTAGCCCACGGTATAGGGGAACTCAATGCGTTTCAGGAAGTGTTCTACCTCCTGGTTAAAGGCAGCACCGCCGATGATGATTTCGTAGAACTCTCCACCGAAGGCCTTGACCACCTCGTCGCGTATCTTCTCGTGTACCTTAATATTAATAACCGGCATCTGCAGCAGCAGGCGCATACGGTTGTTCTGAATCCTTGGGAATACCTTCTTACGGATAATCTTCTCGATGACCAGCGGCACAGCAATGATGATGATGGGCTTGATGTTGGCGAACGCCTCGGCAATAATGGCTGGTGAGGGTATGCGGCTCAGGTAGTAGGTGTGACAGCCGTAAAGGAACTCAAAGATGAATTCGAAGGCCATACCGTACATGTGTGCCATGGGCAGTATGCTGATGACACGGTCGCCGGTCTTGATTTTCTTTCCCAGTACGTTGATGGCGAAGTCGTAGTTCGACCACAGCGCGCGATAGGGAATCATGACACCCTTCGAGAAGCCTGTTGTTCCGCTGGTGTAGTTGATGAGCGCCAATTCGTCGGGCGACTGTTCCATGTAGTAGTTGACATGCTCTTTGCGGAAGTACTTCGGGTATTTCTTGCCGTACAGCTCATTCAGGTGTTCGCGGGCATAGGTCAGCTTTTCTGAACGTGACACGAAGAGTGAGTAGTCGGGATTGTTGATAATGCCTTCCAGCTTGGGCATTTCGTCAGGATTAATGACGGTCACCACATGGTCACCCACAAAGAGCAGCTTTGCCTCGGAATGGTTAACAATGTTGTGTATCTGCTCAGCGTTAAACTCATGCAGAATGGGCACGGCAATGGCCCCGTAGGTCAGTGTGGCCAGGAAAGCCACCGCCCATTGTGACGAGTTACGTCCGCAGAGGGCAATCTTGTCACCTTTCTCCACGCCGCTGTTTTCAAAAAGAATGTGGAGCTTCTCAATTTTGCGTGCCACGTCGTGGAACTGCAGTGTCGCTCCTTTGTAGTCAGTCAGCGCATCAGCGTCCCAGTGGTCGATGATGCTCTGCTGAATGAGTGCGTTGAAACTTGGTATGTGTTCCATATTATTTTGATCGTTTTAGTTATTCTAACTTCTTTATTCTTACCTGTACAGGTAACGCTTGATGCTTTTCTTGGGGGTCTTGGCAAACTCCTCTTCGTGCAGACGAATGGCGGCCAAGTGACTATATACGGGCAACTGCTGGTTCAGCTCCTTGCGGTTTTGCTCCATAATGTTTTCCAGGTCTTCGGTAGTGAACCCCATTGCCTTGGCCTCATCATAGTCGGGGTGAACCAATCCTATGAACTTGTCGTCCTTCTGTACCACGATGCACTCGCTGACCATAGCCATGGAGTTGAGCTTGTCTTCTATCTCTTCCGGATAGACGTTCTGTCCGTTAGCACTGAGCAGCATGTTCTTGATACGTCCGCGTATGAAGACATGGCCGTCAGCACTCATGGTGCCCAGGTCGCCGGTGTGGTACCAGCCTTCCTCGTCAATGGCCTTACGGGTAGCCTCCTCATTCTTGTAATATCCCAGCATCACGTTGGTGCCGCGTGTTACAATCTCGCCGGCTATGTGCTGCGGGTCGTTGCTCAGAATCTTCACTTCCATGTGGTCAACAGGAGTGCCGCACGAGCCGGGCACGAAGTCTTTATAGTCGCTGAAGGTGATGAGCGGTGCACACTCGGTGGTGCCATAGCCTACGGTAATGGGGAAATGGATGCTGTAAAGGAACTGCTCTATCTCCTGGTTGAGCGCTGCTCCGCCAACCACTACCTCATAGGCATTTCCGCCCATGGCCTTATACACTTCTGAGCAGATGCGCTCCTTGACCTTCTTGCTCACCACGGGCATCTGCAGCAACAGTCTGATGACGTTGCTTTGTGTATGCGGGAACACCCGCTTGCGGATAATTTTCTCTATGATAAGCGGAACGGCTATGATGACAGCCGGACGAATGTCAGCGAAGGCTTGTGCAATAATGGCGGGGGAGGGTAGTCGGTTGAGGAAGAACAAATGGCTTCCGAAGCAGAAGGGGAAGATGAACTCAATGGCCATGCCGTACATGTGGGCCATGGGTAGTATGCTTAGCGTGTCGCAGTTCTTCTTCAGGTGAACGCCTAAGTGGTTCAGACAGAAGTCCAGGTTTCCCCACAATGCGCGATAGGGTAGCATGACGCCCTTTGAGAATCCCGTTGTTCCGCTGGTGTAGTTGATGAGTGCCAGTTCTTCTGGCTGGTCTTTATACCAGCTGATGTGTTCTTGCCGGAATGCCTTGGGATATTTCTTGCCGAACAATTCATTTAAATGTTCGCGCGCGTACGTGAGAGATTCCGACCGTGACACCATTAGCGAGTAGTCGGGCATATAGACAATGCCTTCAATGTCGGGCATGGCCTCTGGGTCAATCTGCGTGGCAACCACGTCGCCCACAAAGAGCAGCTTCGACTCAGAGTGGTTCACAATGTTGTGTATTTGTTCGGCATTGAATTCGTGAAGAATGGGAACTGCCACGGCACCGTAGGCCAGCGTTGCCAGGAAGGTGACAGCCCAATGGGCAGAGTTTCTGCCGCATACGGCAATCTTGTCGCCTTTCTTTACGCCGCAGTTTTCAAAGAAGATGTGTATCTTTTCTATCTTGCGGGCCACGTCGTGATATTGCAACGTCGCCCCCTGATAGTCTGTCAGGGCATCGAGGTTCCAGTTCTCAATAACGGTCTTTTCTATATATGAATTGAAACTTTCAAAAGTTTTCATTGCACAAATTCAAAAATTTTGTGCAAAGGTAATATCTTTGTTGCACATTTCCAAATTTTTTGTGCAATTTTTTATTCGTACCGCATTGATTTTGCCGGATGGATGAAAGAAATGAGGTAGCTGGGGGCTATCAGGACGAACACGCTGATGGCCAGTGTGGCTATGTTAAGTGCCACAATGACAGGCACATTCAGCTCCATTGGTGCCTCTTTCACGTAGTAGGTTGCCGGGTCGAGCGTAATCAGTCCGAATTGTTGCTGTAGCAGCACAATTCCAATGCCTATGATGTTTCCCCAGAACAGTCCCTGGCCAATGATGAAGGTGGCAAACCAGAGGAACGTGTGACGAATGGTTTTGTTGCGGGCACCGAGGGCTTTCAGTATGCCAATCATCTGCGTACGCTCTAATATAATAATGAGCAGACCGGAAATCATGGTGAAGCCGGCCACGCAGACCATCAGTACCAGAATAATCCATACGTTCAGGTCGAGCAGCTCTAACCAGGTGAATATTTGTGGGTATGCCTCCTGTATGGTCTTGCAGTCCATGGTGAGCATTCGGTTCTCCACGTTGGCATTGATCATCTTGAGTTGTTCAGAGACATCGTAGGAGATAGGATCCAGCTGACTGAAGTCGCTGACCGTCATCTCTGCGCCCGAATACGCATTAGTACCGTCCCATCCGTTCAGTTTACGCGTGGTGTAGAGGTCGGTAAAACAGAGCAGCTGGTCAAACTTGTTCATGTTCGTCTGGTAGATGGCAGCAATGTCGAACCTGCGTGCCTTCACCCCGTTGTCGGTAATGAAGTAGGCGAAGATGCGGTCGCCGGCCTTCAGTCTCAGCTTGTCGGCCGTCACCTTCGAGACGAGCAGTTTGTTCTGGCTTTTCGTGCTGCTGAATGTAGGCATGTCGCCTTCCACAATGTGCTGTTTCAGGAAGTCGGTGCTGTAGTGTTCGTCTATTCCCTTGAAGTTCATGCCCAGAAAGTCAGAGTCGGTCTTCAGTATGCCCTGCGACATGGCGAAGCGCTGCACATGCTCAATGCCCTGCATGTCAGACAGTATCTTCATGGTCGAGTCGCTCAGCTCCACTTCGGGAATCGTTATCAGCAGGTTCTCTATTTGTATGTGACTGCCAAAGCCGATGACCTTGTCGCGAATGGTGTGCTTGAAGCCCATCACCACGCTCACGGTGACTATCATCACAGCCAGTCCGATGGCCACGCCCAGTGTGGCTATTTGTATAGCAGGGCGGCTCACCTTTCGGCGGTTGTCGCCTCCGCTATAAATCTTTTTGGCTATGAATAAAGGGAAATTCATGATTTCTCATTCCTCATTTCTCATTTAAATACATCTCCCCGGGTATGCTTCGAGTGCTTTCTGCAAGACGAAGAGGGCACGCTCAAGGTCCTCCTTTTTCAGCACGTAGGCTATACGCACCTGGTCGATGCCAGCCCCGGGGGTGGTGTAGAATCCGGCAGCGGGAGCCATCATCACCGTCTCACCCTCGTAGTTGAAATCAGCCAGACACCAGCGGCAGAACTTCTCGGCGTCGTCAACAGGCAGCTTGGCCACCGTGTAGAAGGCACCCATGGGAATGGGTGAATAAACGCCGGGTATGCGGTTCAGACCGTCAATGAGGCACTTACGGCGCTCCACATATTCGTCATATACGTCGCGCAGATACTCCTCGGGCGTGTCAAGGCTGGCCTCGGCCACAATCTGTCCGATGAGGGGCGGGGAGAGGCGTGCCTGACAGAACTTCATCACGGCCTTGCGGACCTCGGCATTCTTCGTGATGAGTGCTCCGATGCGGATGCCGCACTCCGAGTAGCGTTTCGACACAGAGTCAATCAGTATGACGTTCTGCTCAATGCCCTCCAAGTGGCAGGCCGAGATGTAGGGCGACCCCGTGTAGATGTATTCGCGATACACCTCGTCAGAGAACAGGTAGAGGTCGTACTTCTTCACCAGGTCGCGTATCTGGTTCATTTCGCGGCGGGTGTAGAGATAGCCCGTCGGGTTGTTGGGGTTACAAATCATGATGGCCCTTGTACGGTCGTTGATGAGTTCTTCGAATTTCTCCACCTTCGGCAGCGAGAATCCCTCGTCAATGGTCGTGGCAATGGTCCTGATCTTCGCACCGGCAGAAATTGCAAAGGCCATGTAGTTAGCGTAAGCCGGTTCGGGCACGATGATTTCATCGCCCGGGTTCAGACAGCTCAGGAAGGCAAAGAGCACCGCCTCACTTCCGCCCGACGTAATGATGATGTCGTCAGCCGTTACGTTGATGTTGTATTTCGCGTAGTAGCTCACCAGTTTCTCGCGGTAGTTCAGGTAGCCCTGCGAGGGTGAGTACTCCAGTATATTCCGGTCGATGGTCTTCAGCGCGTCCAGTGCCACCTGCGGTGTGGGCAGGTCGGGCTGTCCAATGTTGAGGTGATACACTTTAATGCCGTTTCGTTTAGCTTTTGCAGCCAGCGGGGCAAGTTTTCTGATAGGAGATTCCGGCATCTCCAGTCCGCGTACAGATATTTCTGGCATTGTTCTTCTTGTTATATTTACGTAAATCGGGTGCAAAGGTAGTGCAAAACGACCGAAAAACCAAATTTATTTGTGTTTTTCCGAGTTGCACCCTGTTTTATTGTTGCTTAGGCGTGTAAGAACGGTGCTGCCTTCAGACGGTGCCACCCGTGTAGAGCTGGTGGTATTTGCCACGTAGGGCGAGCAGTTCGTCGTGGGTGCCGTGCTCAATGATGCGGCCGTGGTCGAGGACGATAATCTGGTCGGCATTGCGCACGGTGGAGAGGCGGTGGGCAATGACAAAGGTTTTCGTGTTTATGGCGACAAAGGTACAAAATAATTGTGAAATGTAGATGATGAATTGTGAATTATTTATTACCTTTGCATCGGTTTTATCCGTTTTCTTCGAACGTATGCAGGAACAAATCAGCCAAACGGGACGGCAGCCCTTGCTGCCTGTAGGAACGCTGTTGCAGGGCGGACGGTACCGCATTGACGGCCACCTCTCTTCAGGCGGCTTCGGCAATACGTACGTTGCTACCAACATGGAGTACGGCGTCCAAGTGGCCATCAAGGAATTCTCGTTACGCGACACCGTGCAGAACGAGGATGACACCTGCGTGGTGGTGTGCCCCGTGAGCCAGAAAGAGCTGTTTGCCCAGCAGCGGGCTAAGTTCCGCAAGGAGGCCAACCGCATGCATCAGCTGCACAATGAGCACATCGTCAACGTCTATCAGCTGTTCGAAGAGAACGGGACCGCCTATTACGAGATGGACCTTATTCACGGCGAGTCGCTCGACGAACGCCTGAAACGCTCCTCTCAGCCATTGGACGAACGGGAGGTGGTCGGGATTCTCGACCAGGTGCTCGACGGACTGGCTGCCGTGCACGAGCAACACCTGGTACACTTAGACCTGAAGCCTGCCAACATCATGATGGACGAGAGGGGACGGGCCATGCTCATCGACTTCGGGGCCTCCAAGCACGTGTCCGACGGGCAGACCTCTTCCGTGCCCTCCATGATGCTGTTCACGCCTCAGTACTCGCCCTTGGAACAGATTGACCAGAACTTGAAGAACTTCGGGCCGTGGACCGACTTCTATGCCCTCGGGGCAACACTCTACAGGCTGCTCACCCTGCAGTCGCCCCCAACGGCTACCGAGCGGTTGGAGGAGCGTGCCGAACTGACGTTCCCGCCACATGTCAGTGCCCCCATGCAGTCGCTCATCGCGTGGATGATGCAGTTGGGGCGCATGGACCGGCCGCAGAATACGTCGGAAATCAAGCAGTACCTCTACGCTAACTTCCAGTCATATTTCTTCGTCGCTCCGGCTCCGGAGCCAGCCTACGTGGTTCCGCCTCAGCCCGCCAAGAAGACACCCACCTGCCTCATTGTCCTGGCTTTCGTCTTGGCCCTTGTCCTCACCGTCATCCTGTTGCTGGTCTTCTTGGTGGTTCTCTGACATGGCGTAAAGCATTTCATCAAGTTCGGAGACTACAATGTTGGGCGTGTTGGTGACCTGTTGACACTCCCCACCTATATGCAGTTTTTGCTCGATTTGAAGCCAGAGGAAGTGAGTTTGGAGGCGATAGACACTGACGAACTTACACGAATGGCAAGAGAGTTTCTCGACCAGAAGTAACAATCGTTTATAGTTATACGTTCTGAAAAGTTGGCGTTTCCCTGCCTCCCGGTAGCATCACTCGCGGCGGAGAGGCATGTTCCTGTCCCCCAAGTAGCACCGCTCGCGGCTGAGAGGCATGTTCCCGTCCTCCAAGTAGCGCCGCTCGCGGCGGAGGGGAAGCAGAATGAGGTCTATTGCTCCTTGACGAGCCTCGTCTGCATGAACTCGTCGAGCGTGACGAGGTTCAGCTGCGGGAACGGCGTGTTGTGGAGTATGCGGAAATGGCTGTCCTCAGACACCAGATAGTCGGCTCCTGCGGCAAAGGCGCAGTCCACGAACTTGTTATCGTCGGGGTCTGCCGTGATGATGCCCATGCGGAAGTGCGGGTCAACCAGTTGTACGTTCTGTTGGTTGAGCAGCAGCATGACCACGTTCTCG
>ONRS01000156.1 GCA_900320255.1 uncultured Prevotellaceae bacterium | reverse complement strand
AGAACCATTCTCTGTCCAGCTAAGGGAAGCGACGGTCCCGTTGCCCGGAGTGAGTTCAACGGATAAGCCTGTAGGCTTAGAGCAAGCGGAAACCGAACCTAAATCTACAACTACGTCATCAATAAAGAAAGCATCACCAGTGCCATTCACACTACTGTCCTTGGTGAACGACCATTTGAAGGTGTGCTCGCCTGCTTCTACCTCAAAAGAGTAGGTTTCCCACGTATCACGGGCACCAAAAGAGAACTTTTCTACACCATCAATATAGAATATGCATTTATCATATAATGTAGAGGAGCCCTCACCCCAACAACCACCAAGGAAACTAATAGAACCATCACCGACAAAGGTGAAAGTTGCTTCTATAGATGACTCTGAACTGCTTTCGCCTGAATTACCGCTTTTAATACAGTAAGTGCCAGTGTGTCCGTTACCTTGAGATTCACTGACAACCACCCATGGGTAATTATCATCGTTGGTCCAGTCACCCGGTATCTGATTATCTTCAAAATCAAAGGTCACTGTTTCTGCCCACGCACCTACGGTGGCGAGCAAGGCGAATAGCAGTGTCATTGCTGCACGCGCCAGTCTAGTTTTGTTTTTTCTTTTTTCCATAATGTGAAAATTTAAATGTTATTTAAAAGTATTTTCGTTCATTTATTTACCATTTCGTCTGCAAAGATAATACTTTTTCCTTATATAATATATAAAATGATAAAAAAAATACAAGAATTTGTTACATTACGCAAGGTTTTCCTTTAAAAATGTAATTTGTAGTCGTAAAAAACATATGTTGGGGGGAGGGTGTTTGGCAGGTGTACGGTGTCTCGTGAAATAAAAGCTGATAGTATCGTGAAGTATAGAGCCGAGGTATCAAAACGATACCTTACGGGTATCAAAAACTTTGCCCGGTCCTAAGCCTCAAATTCTCGAGAGAATTCAAGGCTTAGGTGGCATCTAAGTCATTCGAAACCGGCACCTTTGAATGAGGGAGCCGGCAGCTTTGAATGAGGGAGTAGGTAGCAAGCATCTTGATACCTTACACAGAAATCCGTAAAATCCGTGTAATCCGTTGTTTGTTGCAGTCTCTTGGTATAAAAATGCAGTTTTGGTCAGAAAAAGAAAGCAAAACTGCATTTTTATTGCAATTTGTTTGGCTATTCCATTAATATTTACGACCTTTGCAGTCGATTTTTTTAGAACGTACATATATATTATAATACATTATGGCTGAACAATTAGAAGTAAAAGAGCTGGACCAGGTGGTGGTCCGCTTCTCTGGTGACTCCGGCGACGGCATGCAGCTGGCCGGTAACATTTTCTCTACGATATCAGCAACCGTGGGCAACGGCATTTCCACGTTCCCCGATTATCCTGCTGATATCCGTGCCCCGCAAGGCTCACTGACGGGCGTTTCCGGCTTTCAGGTACACATTGGTGCCGGCAAGGTTTACACGCCTGGCGACCAGTGCGATGTGCTGGTGGCCATGAATGCTGCTGCGCTGAAGACGCAGTACAAGTTTGCCAAGCCGCAGGCTACCATTATTATTGACACCGACTCCTTCGGGCCGAAGGACCTGGAGAAGGCGCAGTTTAAGACCGACGACTATCTGGGCGAGATGGGCATCGACCCCGACCGCGTCATTCAGTGTCCGCTGACGCAGATGGTAAAGGCCTGTCTGGCAGACACGGGAATGGACAACAAGGCCATCCTGAAGTCACGTAACATGTTTGCTTTGGGACTGGTGTGCTGGCTCTTCGACCGCGACCTGAACCTCGTCAACAATTACCTCCGTGAGAAGTTTGCCAAGAAGCCGCAGATTGCCGAGAATAACATCAAGGTGGTGCAGGCCGGATATGACTACGGCCACAACACTCATTCCAGTGCCGCCTTCGTGCGCCGCATTGAGTCGAAGCACAAGGAACCCGGACGTTACATGGACATCACCGGTAACAAGGCTACGGCCTACGGTTTCATTGCCGCTGCCGAGAAGGCAGGCCTGCGCCTCTACTTAGGCTCTTACCCTATCACCCCTGCTACCGACGTGCTCCATGAGCTCAGCAAGCATAAGTCGTGTGGTGTCGTCACCGTCCAGTGTGAGGACGAGATCAGCGGTGCCGCCTCGGCACTCGGTGCTTCCTTTGCCGGTGCACTGGGCGTTACCTCTACCAGCGGTCCTGGCATCTGCCTGAAGAGTGAGGCCATGAACCTCGCCGTCATCATGGAGCTGCCGCTTGTCGTACTCGACGTTCAGCGTGGTGGTCCTGCTACGGGTCTGCCCACGAAGTCAGAGCAGACCGACCTACTGCAGGTGCTCTTCGGCCGTAACGGCGAGAGCCCCATGCCCGTGCTGGCAGCCACCAGTCCGGCCGACTGCTTCGATGCAGCCTACCAGGCTTGTAAGATAGCCTTGGAGCACATGACGCCCGTCGTGCTGCTCACCGATGCGTTCATAGCCAATGGCTCGGGTGCCTTCAAACTACCCAAGCTGGCTCAGCTCGATGCCATCAACCCGCCATACGTTCCTGAGGAGCTGAAGGGCAAGTGGACACCCTACATGCGTGCCGAGAACGGTACCCGCTACTGGGCTGTGCCTGGTCGTGAGGGCTTCACCCACATCCTTGGCGGACTGGAGAAGGACTCCGAGACGGGTGCCATCTCAACGAATCCCGAGAACCACGACCTGATGACACGTCTGCGCCAGCAGAAGATTGCCAACATCCAGGTGCCCGACCTCGAAGTGGAGGGCGACGTGGATGATGCCGACCTGCTCATCGTGGGCTTCGGCTCTACCTACGGCCACCTGCATGCTGCCATGGACGAGCTGCGCAGTCAGGGTCACAAGGTGGCACAGGCTCAGTTCAAGTACCTCAACCCGCTGCCCAAGAACACTGCCGCCGTGCTGAAACGGTACAAGAAGGTGGTGGTGGCCGAGCAGAACATGGGTCAGCTGGCTGCCTACCTGCGCATGAAGGTCGATAACTTCGTGCCCTACCAGTACAACGAGGTTAAGGGACAACCCTTTGTGGTGAGCGAGCTTACTGCTGCATTTGGAGAGATATTAAACAAATAATTAACAACTACGAATTTTACGAATTAAACGTATTATTTAACAACTACGAATTTTACGAATTAAACGTATTATTTAATGGCAGCGTTGAACCATAAGACGAATTTGGCATTCCCAGAAGAATCGCATAAGATTATCGGTGCGGCAATGGCTGTTCATCGTTATTTCGGTTGTGGTTTTACTGAGAAAGTGTATCAAGACGCTCTTGAGGTT
>ONRS01000158.1 GCA_900320255.1 uncultured Prevotellaceae bacterium | reverse complement strand
TGACACGGGCGGGGAAAAATAAATACACGGGCGCGAAAGAACCTTTCGTCAATTGTAAAAGGCTTCGTGGTCAGTCAACTACTTTACGTTGCAAAGGTACAAAAAAGCGCGCAAAGCACAAAATAAAACAAAAAGTTTTTCTCGAAACCCTTGTTAGTTTGCAATATTATTTGTACCTTTGCTAAACGAAAGGAAGAGCCCCCTCTTCAGAAGGAGCCCCAACAGTTACCGCAACAATATTTACACGAACATTAAAGCACTAACGCAAAAACTAAAATGGAATATACATTCGAAGTTGCAATATTCTTCATTCTCTACGGTGCTTCGACAGTGATTTCTGCCATTGCATGTCTTTACCTTCTGCTGCGACGGGGCAACGCCTTCGCACCTGACATCACGCCGCCTACGCGGCTGCGCTACTGGGCTGCCGCTCTTCTGGGATCAATATCACTCAGCCACATCTGGTGGATACCTGACGCCTTAAGTTCTGACGATTTCACTTCCACGTCATACATCGTGGCCTGTATGCTCGACTGCTGCTTTCTTGTGCCTGTCATGCTGGGCACCATGCCCACCATGCTGCAAGACCGACGGCGACCGGTCTGGCCTATTGGCGTAGCGTCGCTGCCTGTCCTTATTCTTTTAGTGGTATGTTTCTTTAACCGAAGCGAGACTACCCTAAGGATTGGTGAAGCCTATATGCTGATAATGTCAGGAGTCTTTATTGTCTATATGCTGTTTGCCACCCGCCAGTACAGGCAATGGCTGCGCGACAACTTTGCCGACCTGGAGCATAAGGAGGTGTGGAAAACACTGATGACACTGATTGCCCTGTTGCTCATGCTCGGCATTTATGATGTCTCTGTCAACAACATCATCCTTCAGTTTTTCTTACAGGCGGTTGTCATCGTCACCGTGATACTCCTGCTTTTGAGGGTCGAGACGCTGCAGACGCTGGAGGTGGAAGCCAATGAAACGACAAATGACAAAGAGGCTCTGGACAGCACCAGCAGCCTGAGCCCTACAAAGGACAACATCGCGCCTATTACAGTCTTGCTCCGCCAGCACTGTGAGGACACACAGCTCTACCTGCAGCACGACCTCACGCTGCAGCAGCTCGCCGCTGCCGTAGGCACCAACCGCACGTACCTGGGGGCGTGCTTTGCCCAGCAGGGCATTAATTACAATGCCTACATCAACGGCCTGCGCATTCAGCACTTCGTCAAGCTCTACGAAGAGCGCACGAAGCAGGGGCAGCCGCTCACCGCCCAGTCACTGGCAGCCGAGAGCGGGTTCAAGAGTTATGCCACGTTTGGTGTGGCCTTCAAGCGCTTCATGGGGCAGACGGTGTCGTCGTGGATGAAGCTCAACTTTCAAAATTAGCAAAACAGTTTCAAAATTTACAATTATTGTTTTAGAATTTACAATTTCTGCTGTTCTGATGATTGCGGCATAAGGTTTTTCAAGGGAAAATATTATCTTTGCATCACCAAAACAGCTAAAAATGTTTACAGACGAATTATTATACGGTAAAAAGATTGTTCAACCACTTTATTTAAAAAAGTGGTGACAAGGTGGCATTCATCTCCCCCGCCTACTGGTTGGCGGGGGAAGCCATCTTGAAAGCAGCCGGGATCCAGTGAAAGTCCACTTTTCCAATAAGTATATTTTAGAATATTTGATGTAAGAGAGAGGGTGTACCAAAACAAATTGGCACACCCTCCTGCTAACTAAAAATATATTTACGCCTATGAAAAACTTTTTCTAAAAAAACAGACTGACACTTGGTCAAATTCTGTTAGTGGCTTTGTAGTCGATAACCAGACCTGCTGCGCAAATTGCTGCACTGAACACTGCCACTACTGCTACTAAATTAAACATTGTCATCATTGTGTTATCCTTTCTTATACTTTAAATTGTTAATTGTGTTTGTTGTCATTCTTTTTTCTTACTTGTTCTCCGCGTTAATCTGGTTGTTCACACGGATGGCCTCGAAGACCGAGATGGCTACGATGGCCAATGTAAATACTGTTACCATCATGTTGTTTTCTCCTTTTAATTAATGTTATCCTTTTTTCTTTTTATCTTAGTGATCTCTCTGAATCACGATGCAAAGGTACGGCTTTTTTGGACACCGCCAAAGCTTTTGCCGGATTTAAAGTGTAAAACGTACGTTTATTTGACCTGCGTCAAACATTTGATTTATCACAAGCCTTTTCCAATATACCTTATTATATAATAGCAAAAAAACAGGCTATTTTGAAAGATTTTCGCCGATAAATGATGTTGGAATGAGTTTTTTTTGTATATTTGCAAAGAAAAAAGCTAAACCATATTGTACTAACATCATTATTAATGTAATGCGAAAAAGTTTATTATCACTGCTACTACTATTTAGTGCTATCCTTTCGGTGAGTGCTCAGAACAGCACGGCAGAACGCAGACTGATATATCCATCCATGCCATTCTTTGTACCACACTGGTACGTAAAAGCACAGGGCGGAGCAGCCTACGACATTGGCGAGGCCAAGTTCTCACAACTGGTGTCACCGGCTTTGCAGCTTTCACTGGGTTACAAGTTTAACGAATTTATCGGAGTCCGGGGCAGCCTGAGCGGCCTGTGGGCCCGCAACCGTTATGCCTACCCCGAAGCCAAGTACAGCTGGAACTTCATTCAGCCGGCTGTGGAAGCAGAGTTCGACCTGACCAACCTCTTCTGGGGCTTTGACCCTGAAAGAAAGACAAGCCTGTATGCCTTCGTTGGAGGTGGCGTGGCTTTCTCTTTTAACAACGACGACGCCGTAGAGGCTGACAAGCGCTTCGGCATCGATTTCCAGAAGCTGTGGAAGGACACCCGCTGGAACCCCGTGGTAAGAGCCGGACTGGGCGTTGACTACAACATTACCGACGAGATTGCCATTGGTGCAGAGGTGAACGCCAACATGCTGCCTGACCACTTCAACTCGAAGATTGGCCGCCACGACAACCGCGACTGGCACTTCAACGCCTTGGTGGGCGTGAAGTTCACCCTCGGCAAGAGTTACGGCTACACCCATGCGCTCTACGAAGACATTGTTCAGCCCGTTACGCAACCGGAACCCCAGCCACAGTTCGTCGATGTGCCCATTGAGAAGATTTCGTTCAACGTGAACATCCAGTTCCTCATCAACCAGAGCGTCATACGTGCCAACCAGATTCCCAAGCTGCAACGGCTGCTGACTTACCTGAACGAGCACCCCAGGGCCTTTATCCGCCTGTCGGGCTATGCTGACAAGGATACTGGTACGCCCGAGATTAACATGCGACTCTCGCAGGAGCGTGCACAGGTGGTGTCACAGTACCTGATGGATGCCGGCATCGAGGAGTGGCGCATACGCCGCTTCGCCAAGGGCGACCGTGTGCAGCCGTTCGATATTCCTGAGGACAACCGCGTCTGCATCTGCTTCGTCTATGACCCGGACCACCCCGAGCCGATGCCATACTAAGGAGAAAAGGTTAAAAAGTTAAAGGGTTAAAAAGTTAAAAGACAAAAAAACGATAAGAATATGAAGACTATCAAACATTTGCTGTTTGCGGCCATGCTGCCGTTCATGGCGCTTTCACTTAACTCATGCACTGACTACCAGGACGAACTGGATGCCCTGGACTACCGCGTCACGGTGCTGGAGAACCTGGTCAACAAGATGAACACTGACATGGAGGCAATGGAGATTATCATTGACGCCATGGCCGGCAGTGACTACATCACCAACGTTACACAGAGCAGCGAAGGCTACATCATCACCTTCAACAACTCGGGAGCCATTGTCATTCACGACGGTGTGGATGGTGCCAACGGACGCGACGGCGTGGACGGACGCGACGGAAGGGACGCTCAGGCTCCTAACATCACCATTGAGCAGGACACCGACGGCAACTGGTACTGGAAGCTGAACGGCGAGTGGCTCACTGACAACAACGGCAACCGCGTGCAGGCCAACGGAAAGAACGGCCGCGACGGCAAAGACGGACAGGACGGTAAAGACGGCCAAGACGGAAAGGACGGTAAGGACGGTAAGGACGGTGTCACCCCGCAGGTGCGCATTAATGGCGACGGCATCTGGGAAATCTCTACCGACGGCGGCCTGACATGGCAGAGCACGGGCACTCCCGCCACCGGTAAGGACGGCGAGAAGGGTGCTGACGCTAATGTCATCATCAAGGTCGTTACCCACTGGAGCGAGGGCTACGTGGAGTTCATCACGTCGTCAGGCTCATTCAGAGTACCGCTGGCCACCACTTAATCATTAAGCACCTGAAGTTATGAAGAGAAATATGAAGTTGATAGCCGCACTGGCAGTCGGTTGCTGTCTGGCGGTGACATCGTGCAGCGACAATTTTGGCGACGATCTCCGAAGCCTGGGCAGCCGGGTTGAGATTCTGGAGTCCAGGGTGCTGGAGATGAACACCAGCATTGAGTACCTGCAGCAGCTGCTGCTGACCATACAGTCGAACGGTTACGCCACTGATGTGGTCAAGAACTCGGACGGCACCTACACCGTCACCTTCAATAACGGCGAGACGGTCACCCTGCGCGACGGGCGGATAGGATTTGACGGACTGGACGGACGTGACGGAACCGACGGGCGCGACGGCATAGAGGCCGAGCTCATCATTGGTGTATGGCAGGACATTGACGGCATGTGGTACTGGACACTGAACGGCGACTGGCTGTTAGACGCCAACGGCAACAAGGTTCGTGCCGGTGCTACCGACGGCGAGGACGGCCTGAACGGTCGCGACGGACATGACGGCAAGGACGGACAAGACGGTAAGGACGGTAAGGACGGCAAGGACGGCATTGTGCCGCAGATGCGCATCAGCGATGCCGGCATTTGGGAGATTTCCCTCGACGGCGGTGCCACATGGACCAGCACCGGCGTGCCTGCCAATGGCAAGGACGGTGAGCCGGGCCGCGCTGACATCTTCGGCTCTGTAGTATTGTCAGAAGACGGGAAATATCTTATCGTCACATTGGCCGACGGTTCTACGCCCTTCTATCTTCCCATCATGTAGAAACAGGCGGAATCCCCCAACACCCAACACCCAACACCCAACACCCATCACCCATGAAAATTAAGAACGTTGTCCTCAAAATAGTGATGCCTCTGGCACTCGGAGCCGGTATTCTCTACTGGATGTACCGTGGAGAAGACTGGCAGACCATCATGCATGTGGCAACAGAAGAGATGGACTGGACCTGGATGCTGTTGTCGTTCCCCTTCGGCATCCTGGCCCAGGCTTTTCGTGGGTGGCGGTGGCGGCAGACGCTGGAGCCGGTGGGTGAGCATCCCCGCCATTCGGTCAGCGTCAACAGCATCTTCATCTCCTATGCCGTGTCGCTGGTCGTTCCCCGTGCCGGTGAGTTTACGCGTTGCGGCATTCTGAACCGATACGACGGGGTGTCGTTCCCCAAAGCACTGGGCACGGTGGTCACCGAGCGTGCCATCGACTCACTGCTCATCATGGGCATCACGCTGCTCGTCGTACTGTTCGAGATGAGCACCTTCGGCACGTTCTTCCAAAAGACGGGCACCAGCCTTGACAGCATTCTGCATGGTTTCTCGTGGACTGGCTACATGGTGGTGGGCCTTTGTCTTGTTGCAATTCTCATTCTGCTGCATTTCCTGCTGCGAAAGCTCTCTATATATAATAAGGTACGCGCGACGCTGAAAGGCATCTGGCAGGGCGTCATCTCGCTGAAAGATGTGCGCAACATTCCCTTGTTCCTGTTCTTCACCCTTGGTATATGGGTTAGCTACTTCCTGCATTACTACCTGACCTTCTTTTGTTTCGACTTCACCAGCCACCTCGGATTGGGTTGTGCGCTGGTCACGTTCATTGTCGGTTCCATAGCCGTCATCGTGCCCACGCCAAACGGTGCCGGCCCCTGGCACTTCGCCGTGAAGACCATGCTCATTCTCTATGGCGTGGCCGACACCCAGGCCCTCTACTTCGTCCTCATTGTCCACACCGTGCAGACCATGCTCGTCGTGCTCCTCGGCGTGTGGGGCTGGATTTCCCTTTCGTTTATTGGGAGGAAAGATGATATTTCGAGGAAGGAGAATTCGAGGTGCGAGGTACGAGGTACGAGGTACGAGAAATGACAGGTGCGAATAAGAGCAAGTGGTTTTAACATTATGAGAATGTACTATGAATGATTTTTATTATCGCAATGTTGATGCATACAAACTGGCAAAGGAATTTGCCAATAATATTTACCGACTTCTGCAGAAATTCCCACCAGAAGAACGATTTGCATTAGTTGACCAGATGAGGCGGTCTGCCATCTCTGTTCCTGCAAACATAGCAGAGGGATTAGGGCGTTTTTCCATCAAAGAGCGAATACACTTTCTTGACATTGCCTACGGTTCCTTAACTGAGGCACTATGTGAAACAGAAATTGCACATGACAACCAATATATTACAAGTGAGGAATTTGCGAATATTGACAATTTGGCTACTCGTGTGTCTATGACTATTTACGGACTAAAGAAATCATTGGAAATCAAAAAACAAAAACAAGATATTATTAATCAAGAGTAAAAGGATGCAGCCTATCAGGTATTCTCGTACCTCGCACCTCGTACCTCGTACCTCGAAGAAATAAACCTCGAAATAAAAACAAAAAAACAATGAACAACGAAATTCAGAACCTCAATCCGCAGTGCATTTGGAAAAACTTCTATGCACTCACACAGGTGCCCCGCCCAAGCGGACACTTAGAGAAAATTCAGCAGTTCCTGCTCGACTTCGGTAAGCAGGCCGGTGTGGAAGCCTTCAAGGACCCCGCCGGAAACATTGTGTTCCGCAAGCCGGCTACTGCCGGCATGGAAAACCGTAAGGGCATTATCCTGCAGGCACACATGGACATGGTGCCGCAGAAGACACCCGAGTCAAACCACAACTTCGAGACCGACCCCATTGAGCCGTGGATTGACGGCGAGTGGGTGAAGGCACGCGGCACCACACTGGGCGCCGACAACGGACTGGGCGTGGCTGCCATCATGGCCATCATGGAGGACAAGACGCTCTGCCACGGTCCCATTGATGCGCTCATCACACGCGACGAGGAGACGGGCATGTTCGGTGCCAACGAGCTGCCTGAAGGCGAGCTGCAGGGTGACATCCTCCTGAACCTCGACTCCGAGCACTGGGGCAAGTTCGTCATCGGCTCTGCCGGTGGCATCGACGTTACCGCTACCCTCGACTATCAGGAGGCCGACACCGACCCCGAAGATGCCGCAGTGAAGGTTACCGTCAGCGGACTGCGCGGCGGCCACTCAGGACTGGAAATCAACGAGGGGCGTGCCAATGCCAACAAGCTTCTGGTGCAGGTGGTTCGTCAGGCCATTGCCGAGACGGAAGCCCGTCTGGCCTGCTGGCAGGGTGGCAACATGCGCAACGCCATTCCCTTCAAGGCCGAAGCCGTGCTGACGCTGCCACGCGAGAACGTGGCTGCGCTACAGGAAATCGTAGAGGCCTTCCGCAAGATATTCAACGACGAGTACAAGCTCATTGAGCCGCAGGGCATCTCGCTCACCACCGAAGAGGTGGCCACACCGGCCAAGGAAGTGCCACAGGAGATTCAGGACAACCTCATCAATGCCATCCATGCCTGCCACGACGGCGTGGTACGCATGATTCCCTCCTACCCCAGCGTGGTGGAGACATCAAGCAACCTGGCCATCATCAACATTGCCGAGGGCAAGGCGGCCATCAAGATTCTGGCCCGCAGCAGCCGCGAGGACATGAAGGACTACGTGGTTGACACGCTGGAGAGCTGCTTCTCCATGGCCGGCATGAAGGTAGAGACCGCCGGCTCATACGGAGGCTGGGACCCCAACCCCGACTCAGAGATTCTGCACCTGCTGCTGAAAGAGTACAAGGAGTTGTTCGGCGCCGACGGCATCATTCAGGTTGACCATGCCGGACTGGAGTGCTCCGTCATTCTCGGCAAGTATCCTTGGTTAGACGTAGTCAGCCTCGGTCCCACCATGAAGTCGCCGCACACCACCACCGAGCGCGCCCTCATTGAGACCGTCGCCCCCTTCTGGCAACTACTGCAGAAGACGCTGGCCGACGTGCCCGTAAAGTAATTATTTCTCCTTCAGGGGTTGACATAATTGCCTTTCGGTTGTTATATATATAAACGGGCCGAAAGAAATGCGAGACTATCAAGACATAGAACAGCTCTTTCGCCGTCATTACCGCCGCATGGTAATGACGGCGACTGCTTTGTTGGGCAACGCAGACGAAGCCCGCGACATCGTGGCTGACCTGTTTGCCGACTTGCTCGATAGTCGGGTGGTATTGCCGCCGGCTCCCACTGAACGCTGGCTGTTGGTGTGCATCCGAAACCGTTGTCTGAACCTGCTCAAACACCGTGCTATTGAGCGCGATGCCGAAATCCTCTTGCCTGGAGATGAAAAACCGCTACCCGTAGAAGCCATAGAGCGCTATATTGACGAAGAACTGACGCCTCAGACGCGCAACGTCATCAAACAACGGTATTACGACGGAAAGCGTTCAGCTGATATTGCTCGCGAGATGGGAATCAGCCGTACTGCCGTCTATAAGCACATTGTGCAAGGCATCCGAAAACTAAGGAAACACTTTAACTCCTGAATAATATGAACAAACTGGAACGTATCATTGACATGACGGAACACCCCGAGCGGTACGCTGATGACGACTTCTGCCACATCAGTGGAAACAATGGTCCCATCTCCGACGAAGACATTGACCACGAATGGCAACGCCTTATGACCAGCAGACGACAACTGCGACACGCGAGGCTCCGCTGGGCTGCCTTATTCATCGGAGTTCTCTTCGTTTCGTCGCTGGTTTATGCCCTTATTCTCAAAACAGCTCCCAGCCCCTCACTGAAAGCAGAAAGCATGACCGACTCCGTCCCACCTGCCATGAAGGCAGAACAGACCGCCGATGAAAGCCCACTTTCTCTGCCAACAGTCAGCAGGAGTTTCGAAAACGTAGAGTTAGGTCAGATTCTTGAAAGCCTCAAGCCACATTATCAGTTGGAAAACATCACTTATGCCAGTCCCCAGCTGGAGCACCTGCGTCTCTACTACCAATGGTCATCTGATGATTCCTTGGAGGAAGTGGCAAGCCAACTGAGTTCGTTCGAACAACTGAACATCCGTATTGTCAATGGCAATAGCCTCATCGTAGAGTGAATACAGCATGAAAAAGCATTTCCTACTCCTCCTGCTATGCCTTGCGTGGTCGGTTGTCAGTGCCCAGACCGTGAGTCGCAACTATAGGAACAAATCCATGAGTGATGTTCTCATCGACCTGAGCCAAAGCACAAAACGCTACAAGATAACCTTCATCTACAATGAACTGGAAGACTTCCGTGTCACAAAACACTTTGAACAACTCACGATACCCGATGCCATACGCGAGTGCATCGGTTTCTATCCTATTGCCTTCAGCCAGACAGGCGACTCCCTGCTCTTCGTGGAATGTACCCAGAAAACAGCACAACGGGTAATCGGCCGTATTACTGACGAAAACAAACGTCCCATCAAGGCTGCCAACATCGTTCTCTTCCAGTCGGCTGACAGCACGATAGTCAACACAGGAATCAGCAACGAGGACGGCCGTTTCGTAGTACCAACCACGGAGGAGCGTTTCCGTATGCGCATCAGTTGTATAGGTTACGAAACACTTGAATATCACTGTCATGCAGGCGACATCGGGACACTGACGCTCCATGAGGCTACGAACCGATTGGAAGAAGTGGTGGTGGAAGCCATGCAACACCGCATGGAGCTGGAACGTGACATCTATTTGCCTACCCGTCAGCAGCGCGACGCGGCAGACGACGGGATAGGACTATTGGCCAACCTCATGATTCCTCATATCCATATAGATCCCAGTAACAAGCAAGTCAGGTCGAACAACGGCCGAAGCCTCACTCTGCGCATAGACGGCAGACAGGTCGGTCAAGACGAACTGGAACAAATACGTCCGATTGACGTACTGCGTGTAGAGTATCTGGACCATCCCACAGCACAGTTCTCAAACGACGAATCGACATTGAACATCCTGCTGCGCCAGTACGACTACGGTGGCTATGTACATGCCAAGAGCCAGACAGTTTTTCTATACAGCTGGGGGGACTATCGCGTTCAAACCAATCTGAACCACCGGAAGATGAGCTACACCTTCCTGGCTGGCTCAACATTCTCCAATCTTCGTCAACAGCAAGAGGAAAAGGAAGAGGACTTTCTCACATCGCTCCGCTTCCATAAACACTCCGAAACGGACTACGACCATGAGCGCCAGACCGACCACTACGGACTGCTGCGTGCCAACTATCACAGTGAACACATGCAGGCAGTAGGATGGGCCAGTTTGCGTTGGAGTCAGACTCCACGCTTTACCAGTACTTCACTACTGGACTATACCGGCGGTGTTTCCGGCACCACTACGGCTTATACTGACAATAGTGAACGGAGACTGACCCCAACTCTTGGCATTTGGAGCAACGTCACACTCTCGCCAAGTCAGCAACTCACAGTCAGCGCCCAACTGGGCTTGGGCCATACGAACTACCAGCGTGACTATCAGGAAAATACAAACTTCAAAAACATTTCAAAAGTCCGCGAAAACCGTATTGATGCTTATCTCTCACTTTATTACACCCACCAGCTGAAGCATCAGAACTCACTGACCTGCTTCGTCTATGAACACTATCACCGATACAATGATTACTACACCGGCAGTGCTGTTTCCGACCAACAACTTTGGTCATCAGAACTGTTGGTCTTTCCCCAGTACCATCAGCAACTGGGCCGTTCCTTCAGTTTCATGCTGCGTCCGTTGGGGTTCTCCATCGAGCACTGGGCTACTCGTAATCACCGGCAGCACTATCTCTCATCACGTGCTGCTGCAAATGCCAAGTGGCAAATCTGCCGACAGCACAACCTCTCATGGGCCCTTTTCGTCGGCAACAGCTACCCGCAGCCCTCGTCCACCAGTGAGTTGGAACAGGTACAGAACCGGTATGTGGTACTGCGAGGTAACCCAGAATTGGGCAAGACCATATTCTTTACCAACTACATCGACCATAACATGACAATAGGCAACTGGCAGCTACTTACACACGCCCAGCATGAAGCCCATTATCATATTGTCTTCAGAGACTACTACCCTGAAGGCGAGCAACTCATCAGTTCATTTACTAACGCTGGCAATTACCACACGCTGCGGTTTTCACTTTCTCCAGTAGTCCACCTGCTCAACCGCCAACTTCAACTACAAGGCACGCTGGCACTGGAGCGCCAGATTACTACTGGCCCGTACAGCCACACCAACAACACCTGTTACGCAAATCTCAATGCCCGCTACTATGCAGGAGCCTTTTCGCTCAGTGCATATTACGAGTCTCCCTCTACGGTGCTTTACACCTCCAACTATCTAAAGAGCTGCCATAACTACGGCCTTTGTGCATCCTACCGCCACAAAGGACTCTACGCCGAAGCTGGAGTCAAGAACCTGTTTAACCACAACGCCTATTCTCATCAGTATTTCGACACACCGTACTACACATTCAGCCTTTATAAGCATCACGACGGCTTCAATGCCCGCTTCTACGTCAACCTTTCTTATTCCTTCGACTTCGGCCGTCGCATTGAGCATCAGGATGTCAACGTTGAGTCGTCTGGCAGCTCTGCTATTCTACGATGACAGGTTCACAAAGCTACGAAGATAATATCTATTATTTGGGAATATTGTTTTAGCAACGGAAGACAGGACTTAGAGGACTCTTTCACACACGATAGATAAAAGTTTTTAAGTCCTGTAGTCCGTTGCAAATAAGCACCTAATATGGCCACGGATAAACACGGATTTTCACCCCAAATTATTTTAAACAAAATGCAAAATTATTTCCCAAAAAACTTGTTTTGCTGCAGGAAATGTATTATCTTTGCAAAAGAAACTCGACATCAAAAATCCGAGGGACTATGCCACGCGAGGAAGGTCTTGTAATACACTATTTCCTACTAAATTACAATGACTTATACTGATATAGGTAGACACATTTAATAACAATTAAAATGTGTAACTATTATGAGTAGAAAGAACAAGAGGTACAGTGA
>ONRS01000162.1 GCA_900320255.1 uncultured Prevotellaceae bacterium | reverse complement strand
GTCGCTTCGCTCAAAATAGAAGCAAAAATTGAGATTGCATCAAAATAGCTTTGATTGAGGAATGCAACAGGAAATATATAAATGGTCGCTTCGCTCAAAATTGAAGCAAAAATTGAGATTGCATCAAAATGACATTGATTGAGGAATACAACAATAAATACCGGTTCTTTAGCGATATTACGGGTGTAGCTATGAAGGTCCACAATAAGTATCATCCTGGTCTTCTGGAATCTGCATACGAAGCTGCACTTAAGTATTTGCTGGAACAGCAAGGCTATAAAGTGGAGCGGCAGGTTTACCTGCCAATATACTGGGATGATGTTCAGCTTGATCAGACATACAGGATGGATCTCGTTGTTAATGACAATATCATTGTAGAACTTAAGGCTCTAAACTTTGTCGATAAGCAACATCGTCATCAGTTATGGAATTATATGCATCTTACTCATAAGCCGTATGGTATGCTTATCAATTTTGGATCAGAATCCCTGTTCTCAGAATGGTTTGAACGTAACCCTCAGACAGGGGAGATCACAAAGGTTAAACTAATGTGATATTCGTCTTTCAATCCAAAGATGAACATATTCCATTTTTGCTCTAATATTGAGCGAGCTCTCACAAATATGTAGCATTATTTTTGCTTTAATTTTGAGCGCAGCGACCCAATATATAGAATAATTTTTGTTTCAATTTTGAGCGTAGCGACCTAATATAGTTAAATACTCATGCAGCTCTGGGTGAGGAAGGAGCTGGCGACAGCGGTGAGGACGGTGATGACGAACTGAATGATCGTCTTCCAGGTTTTAATCTTCATAATTGATAGGTGTTAGGTGATGAATGTTAGGGATTAGGGGTTCTCGGGATCGGGCTCGCTGGTGGAGGTG
The DNA here is from genome assembly GCA_900320255.1 of uncultured Prevotellaceae bacterium. GTDB lineage: Bacteria > Bacteroidota > Bacteroidia > Bacteroidales > Bacteroidaceae > Prevotella. Next base: position 27,285 of record ONRS01000162.1, on the reverse strand, counting down.
CTTGCTGCAGGCTTCTTCGTGGTGACGGTGGCACGCTTCAGGTTGGCATCGAGGTCGAGGCTCTTGGCAGTCAGCTCACCGGTGGCACGGGCACGCAGCTTGACGGTCTTGATGTTGGAGGTTACCGTGAAGTCCTCCTCTGAGTCGGCGCCGCCCTTGGCGTTCTTGATGCCGATGGAGAAGATGGCCAGGTCGTCGTACTTCACGTTCTTGCCCTCTAAGAGCAGTTCCTTGGTACACTTGACCATGTCAGTGAGCAGGCCGATGATGATGCCTTCGGAGAATACGGTGTTGTGGCTGGCCATGTGCTTGGCGAGACCGCTGAGGTTGACAGTCTCTTCTGCCACGGGATAGGCGAAGACCTTGCCGAAGCTGTCGGACTTCTCGTTGTTGTTTTTTCTTAATACGAACTTAATCATAGTTTTTTTTAGTGAAGAGTGAATAGTGAAGAGTAAAGAATTTGCTACCGCGCGACTTGCAGTTCCTGACTCTATCAATGTGTCTCATTGACAATGCAAAGGTACTACATCCGGTAATCGCATTTTCCGCGTAGGGCATTGGAGGGATGAGAAAGGATGTGTTTTAACGTCAACGTCAACGTGAACGTCAACTAACTTCAACGCTAACGCTAACCTTAACGTCAACGTCAACGTGAACGTCAACTAACTTCAACGCTAACGTTAACCCTAACGCTACTCCGGTATATCTATACAGAACTTATCGGTGATCCACTTCACGATGTTGGGAGGGAGGACGACCATGCCAGGGCGGAGGCCCAGGGCCTCCAGCTCCTGACGGTAAGGACGACACCAGTTGCTCAAGGTCTTCACGGTGACACCTGCATAGCAGGCGATTTGTTGACGGGTCATTGCTTTCATAAGTGACATGTTTACAGGTTGTAACTATATGGTTTACGAGTGCTAAGTCTATGGTTTACGAGTGCTAAACAGCATATCTACGAGGTCTATCTTTTCCGCTTTCTGCTCCGGCGTGGCATGCTGCTCCAGTATGGGGCTGACGGTGATGGGCGGCAACGATTCCCAGAAGGGCTGACGCATGATTTCCTGAGCGGCCTCATACCAGGCTTTGAAGGTCTCTCCGTCTGGATCGGTGTCAGGAAACATAATGACCTTCCTGCCTCGTAATGCGTGGAACTTCGTTGGCTGTACGTTGCGCATGCCACCAGTGGCCAGCCACAGATACTGTGGAAAATGTTCCGAGAGGATGACGGCCGTCTTCTCGCTCTCTACCACACAGACGACAGGAAGTGAAGTATCATAATTGCTTTCTTGTTGAGATAGCAAGTGGAGGCCGAAGAGACAATGACGCGTGGTCAGGCGGTCTGCATCAGGCCATTTGTAACGTCTCTTGAGCATTGTGCTCACCCATGTGGGGTGACGCTCATGGTCGCGGTGACAATCCTCACGGTAGTACATCACCTTACCGTCATAGATGTCTTCCTCGGCGTCTATCTGCCAGAAGATGACACCTCCCTTAAGAGTGGCTCCCAGTCGGTAGCGACGTGCTGCATGCAACATCTGGCGCTCGGTGAGATAGCCGCAGGCCACCAAAGCCTTGCAGAACGGACTCTCTGTGGAGAGTGCCTTTCGCCAAAGTGGCGCGATAACCACCAGACGACCGTCGAACAGCTCGACCTTCAGTCCCAGCTCACGGCCTAACTGGCGAAACGATGAAATGTAAAGATTTTTGATTTTCATAAGTCGGATGTCTGTATTGTCTATTAAACCCTCTACACCCCTCTTACATAGCCCCCACCTCTCTTTAGAGAGAGGGTGGGGCCTATATAGAGAGGGGGTTACGAGGGTGTTGAAATAACGACAACTCTTCCGTTGCGGTCCATGGTGGTCTTCACGATGTGGTTGTCACATGCCAGCCGGAAGACTTTATCGTAGTATTTCGGCTGCTGGATGCCGCTCAGCTGCATGACCGCGGCCTGCAGGTCGGCTTGGTTCATTTGGGCTCGTGATGCCATGGCATTGTCAAAGAGCCGTCGCAGGTCCCATTCCCACGGCATACGGCTGTCGTCCTCATGACGGATGATGTAGTCCTGATTGAAAGAGTCAGCCCTCTCTGCCCTTATCTGATAGGCTTCAGGCTTGTTGCTCATATACTTTCCCTGAGCGTCACGGGGCTGCACGTCAGGGCACTCCGTTGTCACAGGCAGCCCGTCGTCACTAATCCTGTAGTAGAACGTCTCCTTGATGTGGTATTTCCTGGTGAGCAGCTGCTCCACGGCGAACACCTGCTCCTTCGGCAGTTGTTCACAGTAATACACCTCGAAGGCCTTGTGCAGCACCTCCGTACCAAGCCATCCACGCAGGTTGCGCTTCTCGCCTGAACGGTTCAGGTGGATAACTATCGTAATGTTACAGTCATAGGTCGTCGATAGCTGCATCAGCTGGTCAATGAGCATGATGGACTGCTCTTGGTCGTTGATGCTGCTCAACAGGTCGCTGATGTTGTCAATGACCACCATGTCAGGCCTGTAGGTCATAATGGCGGTAATGAGGTACTCAAGGCGTTGCTCGTATGTGCAGGAGCGGACGTTGAACACAAAGAGTCGTCCGTCCAGTTCAGCGGCGTCATTACTGTCGTTTTGAACCGCCTGGCCCTTCCCGGCAAGTTCGTAGATACGGTCAGTCAGAATGGTCTTGGTAGATTGACGGCTTTGCTCGGTATCATACCAGAGAATCTTCAAAGGCTTGTCAGGCAGGCGGGACAATGTCACACCAGGAGCTGCAACAGACGATGACACTCCGCTGGCCATCAGCATGGACGTGAAGAAAGTCTTTCCGCACTTCTCCATACCAGTAATGGCGGTGAGGTCACGACGAGGAAAACATGGCTTGTCAAACAGCCGCATCAGGAACTCTTCACAAGGTACGGGGGTGTCGCCCGTTATCCTCAGACGGTCGAGCTCCAGCAGCAACGGCGTAATAGGAGAAGACTCGCCGGCTTGGGCAATCTCCTCCTCAATCAGTTGAATACCAGACTTGTTCATTGCATCTTCTCGATTCTTCGCAGTTTATACTCATCCAACAGGTCATATCCGTAGTCCTCTTCCATGTCCCAGATTACTCCGAAGACCTGTTCACCAATGGCGACGAACGACCTCCGGTCTGTCAACATAGCCAGACAGTAAAGCACCCGGATGATACGGAAGAACTTCAGCGTACCGAAGCGTTTGATGTTGAAATACTTGCGGTTTACCCGTGCCTCGTCACTGACGAATCTCAGGTTACCGCGTTCCTCTCTCACGGCGTCGAGGATGATCCTCACGCACTTGCTAACTAATAGGTCTCGTAGCATGTTTTAGATATTAAATTGTTAAACAAAAAACAGCGTGTCTTCGTGACACGCTGCGAAAGTAGGCAAAACCAAATAATTGATTGTGACGGTTGCCGTCACCAAACGTCCTGAAACACTGGAACTTTTCACATTTTTTATAAAGTAATTCTAAAATTCACGCAGAAAGACTGTATTGGTCGCTTCGCTCAAAATTGAAGCAAAAATTAATTTCACACAGATTACACGGATTACACGGATTTAAGGTCACACGGAAAGGTTATATTGGTCGCTTCGCTCAAAATTGAAGCAAAAATTAATTTCACACAGATTCCGCTGATTTTTAAGGTCACACAGAAATCACAGAAATCACGGAAAGATTTATGGTCGCTTCGCTCAAAATTAAAACAAAAATTATATAATGTCACACAAGTAAGCACTGAAATGTCTAAAGAGGTGAATTCTTACTGATGATGAGTTTGATTTTATTGGAAGAATCTTGAAAACAAGTTTTCAGAGTTCTTCAAACAAAATCAAACCTTTATTCTTGAATAAAGCAGACCGCATGGTCTGTCATCAGTAAGAATGGGATATCATTTACTCTTTTCTCAGCTTCTCAGGCTCATGCTCCCGACGGTAGCGGAGGAGGTACCAGAGGCAGAAGACGATGACGTAGGCGAGGCTGGTCTGCAGCATGGTGGGGTGCAGGCCGTCGATGCTGGCAAAGGGGAGGGAGGCAACCCATTGTGTCCACGAATTGAGCCACGATGCAAGGGTGACTGGAATGTTAAGGACAAGGGCCTGTAACGTGGACCACCAGCCCAGTAGCAGGGTGACGAGCATGGTGCTCAGTATGCAGTAGGAAAGGGGAATGGAGACGTAGTTGGCAAGCAGGAACCAAACGGGGAAACGTCCGAAGTAGTAGGCTACCAGGGGTGCCGTTCCTATCTGGGCGGCTATGCTGACCATCGTCATTTGGTAGAGGAAGGGTTGAGGGTTGAGGGTTCTTGCTCTGGCAAGCGTCCCTGCGGGCCGAGCGGAGCGGTGAGGGGTGACCAGTGGCATGAACAGTAGGATGGCCAGTACGGAGGCGAACGAGAGCTGGAAGCCGACGTCGAAGAGGGCATAGGGATTGGCCAAAAGGATGATGACGGCCGACAACGCTAATGTGTTAATGGGTGTCTTGCTGCGGTTGAGCACTGACACAAAGGCGTAGATGCTGATCATGAGGGCGGCACGAATTACGCTAAGCGGCATACCCACCAACAGGACGAATGCCCAGATGCTGCCCACGATGAGCAACTGATTGACGAGCCTCAGTCGGCGGCTGCGGAACAAATAGGTCATCAGCATGTAGATGATGCCGAGATGCAGGCCGCTGAGTGCCAGCAGGTGCGAGGTGCCGGCTATGGCGAACTGCTCTTTCTGCTCACGGCTTACCGCACTCTTGTCGCCGAGCGTCATGGCGGCCAGTATGGAGTAATCGTCACGTTCTCTGATGTTTGTGGTGATTTGCTGCAGTAGCTTGCGGCGCTGTTGCATAAAGAATAACCTGACTTTGGCTCCTGAGCCAATATGCTCTAAGCTGATGCTTTCGTGTTGCCAATGCCGCCGGGTAACGAAGGCCTCGCCCACGTAGCCGTGTGTCTCCTGATAGGTGCGGTAGCTGCCTGTGGCCGTCAGCGGGCGAAGGGTGGTCTGGGCTATGATGCCGTCGCCGGCGGTCAGCTGGCGGCTTTGCTCGTCGGCCATGATGCGCAACTGTATCTTCTGTCCCGTTTCGGCTATAAGGGCATCCATAGCGAGCGTCTTCCCCCGTTCTGTAGGTTCAGAGCTGACGACAAAGGCCCAGTGTCCGTCTTCTTCGGGCCACGCTACGGTAAGTGCCTCCTTCTGGTGCAGGCAGAGCAACAGTCCCAGCGCTATGCAGGCTGTCTCCAAACACAAACTTTGCAGCAGCTCACGACGGCCGGCCAATAGTGTCAGCAGCACGAAGACCGCCAGTACCCCAAGTACGGGCCATTGTGGCCAAGAAACAAATCGTCCAGCCGCTATGCCAAGCATGAGGCAAACGGCTGGACGAACTAATGGGGCTATGATGACTGACTCCCGGTTCATTTCAGGTTCAACTCTTCTTTCAGGAAACGGGGTGTGTAGCCCTTCTTGCTTCTTGCCACCTCTTCGGGTGTGCCCGTTGAGAGCACTTCACCTCCTCGCCGACCGCCTTCGGGTCCCATGTCGATGATGTAGTCGGCCTGCTTAATGACGTCAAGGTTATGCTCAATGACGATGACCGTATTGCCACGTTCAACCAACTGCTTGAGCACTTCCATCAGAATGCGGATGTCCTCGAAGTGCAGGCCTGTAGTAGGCTCGTCGAGAATGTAGAGCGTCTTGCCCGTGTCCTTCTTCGACAGTTCAGTAGCCAGTTTCACACGTTGGCTCTCGCCGCCGCTCAGTGTGGTGGAAGGTTGTCCGAGCTTAATGTAGCCGAGGCCCACATCCTGTATGGTCTTTATCTTGCGCAGGATGTCGGGCACGTTCTCGAAGAACTCAACAGCCTGGTTGATGGTCATGTCGAGCACGTCGGCAATCGACTTGCCCTTGTAGCGCACCTCTAAGGTCTCGCGGTTGTAACGCTTGCCGTGACACACCTCGCAAGGCACCATGACGTCGGGCAGGAAGTTCATTTCGATGTTTTTATAGCCATTACCTCCGCAAGCCTCACAGCGTCCGCCCTTCACGTTGAACGAGAAACGCCCGGGTTTATAGCCGCGAATCTGGGCCTCGGGCAGATGGACGAAGAGTGAGCGGATGTCGCTGAACACGCCAGTATAGGTGGCGGGGTTGGAGCGAGGCGTGCGGCCTATGGGGGCCTGGTCAACGTTGATGACTTTGTCTATGAGTTCAATGCCCTCAATGGAGTCGTAGGGCATGGGGTTCTTCAGCGAGCGATAGAAATGTTTGGAGAGGATGGGGTAGAGGGTCTCGTTGATGAGTGTTGATTTGCCGCTACCGCTGACGCCCGTCACTAAGATGAGTTTCCCTAACGGGAACTCTACGGTGACGTTCTTCAGGTTGTTGCCGCGACAACCGTTGAGCTTCAGCCCCCTCCAACCTCCCTGAGGGGAGGCTTTTGGTGCAGCGGCTTCCCCCGTCGGGGGGGCTTCCTTGGAGCCTTTCAGATATTGTGCCGTCAGCGTGTCAGACTTGAGCATCTCGTCGGGAGTGCCTTGAAAGACCACCTCGCCACCTTTGCGGCCTGCACGCGGACCAATGTCGATGATGTAGTCGGCAGACAGCATCATGTCCTTGTCGTGCTCCACCACGATGACCGTATTACCAATGTCGCGCAGCTCTTTCAATGAGTGAATGAGCCGTTCGTTGTCGCGCTGGTGCAGTCCGATGCTGGGCTCGTCGAGAATGTAGAGCACGTTGACCAGTTGTGAGCCTATCTGCGTAGCCAGCCGGATGCGCTGGCTCTCACCTCCGGAGAGCGAGGCCGACTGGCGGTTGAGTGCCAGATAGTCGAGTCCCACCTCTAACAGAAAGTCCAGCCGGGAGCGTATCTCCTTGAGAATCTCTTTGGCTATCTGCTGCTGTTGGTGCTCCAGATGTTTTTCTGCTTCGTCGAGCCATTGGCGCAGTTCGCCAAGATCCATCGATGCGAGCTCGGCAATGTTCTTGTCCCAGATGCGGTAAGAGAGTGACTCGCGGTTCAGTCGCTGCCCGTGACACTCAGGGCACTCGCACTCGGCCAGGAACTGGTCAGCCCACTTCTGTCCGCTGCTGCTGTCGTCGTTCTCCATGACTGACCGCAGGTACTTCACCACGCCGTCGAAGGCCACGAAGTAGTCGCTGGAGGTGTGCACCAGTTCTTTGTCTATGCGTATGTTGTCTAACGAACCGTAGAGTATCTCGCTAAGCGCGTCGTCGGGAATGTCGCAGACGGGTGTCTTCAGCGTGCAGTCATACTTTTTGAGTATGGCCTCTATCTGCCAGAAAATCATCTGGCTCTTGTATTTGCCTAATGGTACGATGCCCCCGTCGTGAATGCTCAGTTTGCGGTTGGGTATGACTTTCTCCAGGTCAATCTCGCTGACGTAGCCCAGTCCCTTGCATCGCGGACAGGCACCCATAGGCGAGTTGAACGAGAAATTGTTGGGGGCGGGGTCGTTATAGGAGATGCCCGACGTGGGGCACATCAGTCGCTTGGAAAAGTATTTGGCTTCGCCCGTTTCGTGGTCTATTATCATGAGAAGTCCCTCGCCCTGCTTCATGGCCAGGTTGACGGTCTTCTTCAGTCGTTCTGAGGCTCCCTCGCCTGGTGCGATAGTGGGAGCAAGGTTCAGCTTGTCGATGACCACCTCGATGTTGTGGTTCTTGTATCGGTCAACCTTCATGCCGCGCGTAATTTCCTGCAGTTCACCATCCACGCGGACGTTCAGGTAGCCCTTGCGGCGCAGGCTCTCGAAGAGTTCGCGATAGTGGCCTTTACGACTGCGCACTACGGGTGCCAGAATGAGAATCTTGCGTCCGGCATAGTCCTGTTGTATCATGTCGAGCACGCGTTCCTCGGTGTATTTCACCATCGGTTCGCCCGTCATGTAGCTGTAAGCCTTGCCGGCACGTGCAAAGAGCAGGCGCAGGAAGTCATAGACCTCGGTCGTGGTGCCGACGGTAGAGCGGGGATTCTTGTTGGTGGTCTTCTGCTCGATGCTGATGACGGGTGACAGTCCCGTAATCTTGTCAACGTCAGGCCGTTCCAGTCCTCCGAGGAAGTTGCGTGCATAGGCCGAAAAGGTCTCTATATAGCGCCGCTGCCCCTCGGCAAAGATGGTGTCGAAGGCCAACGACGACTTACCGCTTCCGCTTAGTCCGGTGATGACCGTGAGTGACTGGCGGGGAATCTCCACGTCAATGTTCTTCAAGTTGTGGACGCGCGCTCCCCAGACGTTGATCTTGCCGTGTTCTTCAGGGTTGTTGCGTTGAGGTTTCATCGTTGAGTACTCCTGTAAGAATGTTTACGTCACGTTTGATGGTGTGAGTCTTCCCGTCAGACCCCTTGGCCTTGACCAGCACGAAGTAGGTGCCCTGCTTGACGAGACTGCCGTTGTATTTGCCGTCCCAGCTGCCATTGATGTCGGTCCACTCGTATAGTTTCTGTCCCCACCTATTAAATATAATAGCGCGGAACTCCACGATGTTAGCCTGCTTCGTGACGCGCAGCACTTCATTAATACCGTCGCCGTTCGGCGAGAAACCGTTGGGAATCTCAATGTAGCTGGTAGCCGTTGTGGTAGAGTCGGTGGTCTCCTCCGTCGTGTCGGAATCCTGGGGCTCATCGGTGTCCGTCTGAGCTGCTGCCAACAGTGGACAAAGCATGAACAGCGGAAGCAAAATCAGTTGTTTTATTGCCATAATCGTTGAAATTATTATGCAAAGGTAATAAATAATTCACAATTCATAATTCATAATTCACAATTATTTTGTACCTTTGTCCGCAAATTTATAAAAAGTAACGATAAAATGAAGTTTTTGGCAAAATATCTGCTCGTGTTATTGGCCATGATGGCCTTCAGCGACGACGTGCTGGCACAGGTCGGACAATGGCGCGACATACACAAGGTGAAGCGTAAGGAAACCATGTACAGCATTGCCCGCGACTACGGCATTACTGTGGATGAACTGGTGAAGGCAAACCCCGAAATGGCTTCGCCCGACTACGTGCTGAAGAAGGGAACGTTCATCTGTATTCCTTACCCCACGCCTCAGGTAGTGGTCGATACGGCCACCGTCACACCGCCCTCACCCCAGCCGGTCAAGCCTCAGCGTACCGACATGCGCGACAGGGCAATCCGTGTTGGTGTGATGCTGCCCTTGCATACCATCAACGGCGACGGGCGGCGAATGATTGAGTACTATCGAGGCGTGCTGATGGCCTGCGACAGTCTGAAGCAGAACAATATTTCGGTAGATATTCATGCATGGAACGTGGCTGAGAACAGCGACATTCGTACCTTCCTCACCGACGAGGCTGCACAGATGGACCTCATCATCGGACCCTTGTATTCGAAGATGATGGCTCCGCTCAGCGAGTTTGCCCAGAAGAATGACATTCGAGTGCTCATTCCTTTCTCTATCAATGCCCCCGAGGTGGCCCAGAACCCTTTGCTTTTCCAGGTCTATCAGTCACCCACGGACTTTAACCGCTCTACCATTGACCGCTTTTTGCAGCAGTTCCGCGACTGCCATCCCGTCATCATCGACTGTGCTGACTCTACCAGTACCAAGGGCAGTTTCACGTCGGCACTACGCAAACGACTCGACGAGGAGGCCATTGAGTATGCCCTGACCAGCCTTACCACCAGCGAACAACGCTTCGTGCAAAACTTCAGTATGGCCAAGCGCAACGTGGTTATTCTGAACTCTGAGCACCAGAAGGAGCTGCGCAAGGGACTGTCGAAGCTGACGGGCATGCTGGTTGACAACCCCGAACTGGAGGTGACACTCTTCGGTTATACTGACTGGATGCTTTACACCCATCGTAACCTGAAGGACTTCTATAAGCTCGACGTACACATTCCTGCCGCCTTCTACTTCGATGCTAATTCGCCCAAGACCAAGAGGCTGGAGCAGAAGTACCGCTGGAACTTCCATGCTGACATGATGAATTCGTTGCCCCGCTTTGCCATTACGGGCTTCGACCATGCCTACTTCTTCCTCCGCGGACTCCACATGTACGGCAAGCACTTTACTGGAGCTGCCGGAATGGTAGGCTATCCGCCTGTGCAGACGCCGCTCGTCTTCGAGCGTAAGGGCAACGGCGGCTTGGAGAACAAGAACATTATGTTCATTCACTATACGCCCGAGAAACGTATTGAGACCATTAAGTTCTGACGGTAAGGCTATGAGAAAGAATATATTACTTATTTACCTTTTCACCCTTTTACCATTGTCAGTACTGGCGCAAATCGGCGAGCATCGCGATGAGTTTGCCATTGGTGTCAGCGGTGGCTATGCGTTGAGCCGCGTAAGCTTTGTGCCCGACGTGCAGCAGAAAATGAAGGGCGGCCCCATTGTCGGCGTTACCTTCCGCTATACCACCGAGAAATACTTCAGCAGCATTTGTGCCCTTGTGGCCGAGGTGAACTATGCCAGCATCGGCTGGAAACAGGACATTCTCTCACTCATTGACGAACCTGTCATCAATCCGACGACCCAACTGGCCGAAGAATATGAGCGTCAGATTAACTACGTGCAGATTCCCTTCCTGGCCCGACTGGGGTGGGGACGTGAGCGCAAGGGACTGCAGTTCTTCTTCCAGGTGGGGCCGCAAATGGGCTTCATGCTCAGTGAGAAAACCGTTGCCAACTATCCGCTCGACCAGCGTAACCTGGAAATGCGCTCCTCAGTAGTCGTAGCACAGGAGAGCATGCCTGTTGAGAAAAAGTTCGACTACGGCATTACGGGCGGCATAGGTCTGGAGTATTCGCACCCCAAGATAGGCCACTTCCTTGTGGAGGCCCGTTACTACTACGGACTGGGCAACATCTACGGCAACACCAAGCGCGACTACTTTGCACGCTCTAACTTCAACAACATTGTCATCAAGGCCAGCTACCTCTTTGACATTGCCAAGACTAAAAACAATAAAATTAAATAACAACACTAATTATGTTTAAGAATCATCCTAAAGGACTGCTACTTGCAGCCCTCAGCAACATGGGAGAGCGTTTCGGCTACTACATCATGAACGCCGTGCTTGCTCTCTTTTTGTGCTCCAAGTTCGGGTTGTCCGACGGCCAGAGCGGCTTCATTGCCGCAATGTTTTTAACGGCTATCTACGTGCTGAGCCTCGTGGGCGGCATCATTGCCGACCGCACCCAGAACTACAAGGCAACCATCGCCTGGGGCCTCGTCATCATGGCCACTGGCTACGTACTGCTCTCCATTCCTGTGCTGGCCACCCCCGACAACACCTCGTGGCTGCTGCCCTTCACCGTCTTCGCACTCGCCCTCATAGCCTGTGGCAACGGTCTCTTCAAGGGTAACCTGCAGGCTATTGTGGGACAGATGTACGACAACTTCGAGGCCGATGCCGCCAAGGAAAGCCCTGAGCGCTTGAAGTGGGCGCAGGGGCAGCGTGACGCCGGTTTCCAGATTTTCTATGTATTCATCAACGTGGGGGCCCTTGTCGCTCCGTTCATCGCCCCGCTGCTACGTAGTTGGTGGCTCAACCGTCACGGTCTGCAGTACGATGCAGCGCTGCCCAAACTCTGTCATCAGTTCATTGCCGGCAACATTGATTCCGACGAAATGAAGAACCTCACCGAACTGGTGGAGAAGGTAGGAGGCTCCACGACCGACCTCTCGGCCTTCTGCACCCACTATCTGGACATCTTCAACACGGGCATTCACTATTCGTTCATTGCCTCTGTCGTTACCATGCTCATCTCGCTCGTCATCTTCCTTATGTCGAAGCACCTCTTCCCCACGCCGGGCAAGAAGGAGACTGCCGTATCAGAAGGCTACACCGACGCCGAGAAGCAGGCTATGGCCAAGGAAATCAAGCAGCGCATGTACGCCCTCTTTGCCGTGCTGGGCATAGCCGTGTTCTTCTGGTTCTCGTTCCACCAGAACGGACAGTCCCTGTCGTTCTTTGCACGCGACTTTGTGCAGACTGACTCCATAGCCCCCGAGATATGGCAGGCCGTCAACCCCTTCTTCGTCATCGTGCTCACACCCGTCATCATGTGGATATTCGCCCGGTTCACTGCCAAGGGAAATCCCATCTCCACACCGCGCAAAATAGCCTACGGCATGGGCATAGCTGGCATTGCCTACCTCTTCCTGGCCGTCTATTCGCTCGTTCAGAACTATCCCTCGGCTGACCAGTTCACCGTCATGGCCGACTCCGTCAAGACTGGTCTGAAGGCAGGCCCCTGGGTGCTCATTGTCACCTATTTCTTCCTCACCGTGGCCGAGTTGTTCATTTCGCCCCTCGGTCTGTCGTTCGTTTCCAAGGTTGCCCCCAAACACCTGCAGGGCCTTTGTCAAGGCCTCTGGCTTGGCGCGACGGCTGTGGGTAATGGTCTGCTCTGGATAGGCCCGCTCATCTACAACGTGTGGCCCATCTGGATATGCTGGACCGTCTTCCTCATCGTCTGTCTTATCTCGATGGGTGTTATGTACGCCATGGTCAACTGGCTCGAGCGCGTCACAAAGTAAAGGTTTATTCTTAGTCGTCAATGACGCTATTCATAAAGTCCATCATTGGCTTGGCCGCACGGAACATCTGTTCCAGCTGGTCAAGCCAATCTTTTTGTGCAAAGAAGTTGTTGCTGACGTGGTGCCAGGCGCAGTAGTCCTTCAGCCGCAGGTAGCGAACGTGCTCATAGTCGCGTGGAAAGCCTGCCGGACACGTCTTCAGTTTCTGCAGTCCGAAGCCTTGCGGTTTGTCCCAGGCTTCCATTCCCGACGTGCCGTCGCCTACCCGTTGCCTTTCCCATGTCAGGTTCTCGTCCTCGGCATCGTAGTATTTCAGGAATTCTTCACTCTTGACACATTTCAGCCAGTCAGCTTCGTTGGCCATGATTTCGTTGCGGCACGATGTCAGGATGTTTGTCGGCAGCCAGTAATTGCCCACCGCTACCAGACAATGGTCAGGCTCCACGTGCAGGTAATAGCCGCCGCGCAGCGCCTTCTTTCCCTTGGCGTTGATGTAGGCCCCCATGTGGTTCTTGTAGGGTGACTTGTCCTGCGAGAATCGCGTGTCGCGGTAGAAGCGGTACGTAGCGTCCTTCACCGTAACGTTGGCAATGCTCTCGTCGAACGTGCTGATGCGGGCAATGGCCTGCGCCACACCGTTTTCAAACTCTGCCTTGGCAGTGAGGTAGTCTTCTTTATGTTCCTGGAACCAAGGCCTGTTGTTATTCTCCATTACTTCCCTGAGGAAGCGTATAATCATTTTTGTATTCATAGTCATTTTGTTGCAAAAGTACGCCTTTTCCATCAAACCGCCAAACTTTTTGTAATTTTGGTTGCCAAATTTCTTGTCTGTATCTGTGATGAGTACACGTCGTCAGGTTTTCGTTTATGCAACATCGATAAAGAGTCCTTCTGGTCACTTACGCACGCTGATTTAATAAGGCCTGCTCTCCATCATGAGAAAGCAGGCCTTTTTGTTGTTTCTTTGCTTCAGACTTTTCCGTTATGCGAAGGCGATGGTGAGGCCGGCCATAACGATGCTGACCATAGACATCAGCTTGATGAGAATGTTCAGCGACGGGCCGCTGGTGTCCTTGAAAGGGTCGCCCACGGTGTCGCCCACAATGGTGGCCTTATGGGCAAAAGAGCCCTTGCCGCCAAAGTTGCCTTCCTCGACGTTCTTCTTGGCATTGTCCCAGGCACCACCAGCGTTGGCCATAAAGACGGCCAGGGTGAAACCGCAGGTCAGTCCGCCGACCAGCAGACCCAGTACGCCGGCAACGCCGAGCACGCAACCCACCACAATGGGAATGGCGATGGCCAGCAGCGACGGGAAAATCATTTCGTGCTGAGCAGCACGGGTCGAAATCTCTACGCAGGAACCGTAGTCGGGCGTTGCCTTGCCCTCGAGAATGCCTTTTATCTCGCGGAACTGACGGCGCACTTCCTCCACCATCTTCTGGGCAGCACGTCCTACAGCCTCCATCGTGAGTCCGCAGAACAGGAAGGCAGCCATACCGCCGATGAATGCTCCCACGAGCACCTTTGGGTTCATCAGGTTCACCTGGAAATAGTTCATGAAGTCGGGTATGGTGGCCTGGGCGGCATTGATGACTTCGCCCTTCAGGTTGGTGAGCGTCATGTTGGCACGTTCCATAGCAATCTTCACTTCCTCAATGTAAGAAGCCAGCAGGGCCAGTGCGGTAAGGGCGGCAGAGCCAATGGCAAAGCCCTTACCTGTAGCGGCGGTGGTGTTGCCCAGCGCGTCGAGAGCATCAGTACGGTGGCGCACTTCCTCGCCCAGTTCGCTCATTTCGGCATTTCCACCAGCATTGTCGGCTATGGGGCCGTAAGCGTCGGTAGCCAGTGTGATGCCTAATGTTGAGAGCATGCCCACAGCGGCAATGCCGATGCCGTAGAGTCCGTGAGAAAGGGCGTCGGAGGTCATCGCCATGTTGAAGCCGTTAGCGCAGAGGTAGCTCATCATGATGGCTACGCCGATGGTGACTACGGGGATGCAGGTTGAAATCATGCCTGTTCCTATACCTTTAATAATAACGGTGGCCGAACCAGTCAGGCCTGCCTCGGAAATCTTCTGTGTCGGTTTATAGCTGTGAGAGGTGTAGTACTCCGTAGCCTGTCCGATGATGACACCAGCGGCCAGACCCGTAATGACAGAGAACGACAGGCCCACCCAGTTCTCAATGTCAAGCAGGTAGAGAATGGCAAACGAAGCACCAGCAATGAGCACGGCGCTGACGTTGGTACCTAAGGACAGCGAGTGCAGCAGGTTCTTCATGGTGGCTCCCTCCTTGGTGCGTACCAGATAGATGCCCAGCAGCGAGAGGAACACGCCAACGGCAGCTATGAGCATGGGGGCGATGACCGCCTTGATCTGCATCTGGGGGGTCATAGCGAAGGCTGTAGCGCCGAGGGCTGCTGTTGACAGGATACTGCCGCAGTAGCTCTCATAGAGGTCTGCGCCCATTCCGGCTACGTCGCCTACGTTGTCGCCCACGTTATCGGCAATAGTGGCAGGGTTGCGCGGGTCGTCCTCTGGAATGTCGGCTTCCACCTTGCCCACAATGTCGGCACCCACGTCGGCTGCCTTAGTGTATATACCACCGCCTACGCGGGCAAACAGCGCCTGCGTAGAGGCACCCATACCGAAGGTCAGCATGGTGGTGGTGATGGTGACGAGGGCCATGTTGTCGCCTTCGTAGAAAATGCTGAGAATGAAGAACCAGATGGCAATGTCGAGCAGGCCGAGACCCACAACGGTCAGACCCATGACGGCTCCCGAGCGGAAGGCGATGCGCAGTCCGCCGTCAAGGCTCTTGCGGGCAGCATTGGCCGTACGGGCAGAGGCATAAGTGGCGGTTTTCATGCCGAAGAAACCAGCCAGTCCGCTGAAGAAACCTCCCGTCAGGAAGGCGAACGGCACCCACTCGTTCTGCACATGGAGCACATAGGCCATGAACGAGAACAGTACAGCAAGCACCACGAAGACGATGGTCACTACGCGGTACTGCTGTTTGAGATAGGCCATAGCGCCGCTGCGGACGTAGGCTGCTATCTCCTTCATACGCGGCGTGCCTTCGTCTTCTCCCATCATCTGACGGAAGAACCCCCACGCCATTGCCAAGGCTGTCACCGATGCTATCGGAACGAGCCAGAACACTGTAGGAATTGAGTTCATTGAAAGATAATTTATTTAACGAAGTTATCGAAGAATCGAAATTATCGAAGTTAGTGAAGTTAACGAAGAATCCTTATTCTTCCACGTAATCCTCTAACTCGTCAGCCTCTTCGTCAGGATCGGCGCTGATGTCGAAGGTGGTACGATAGTTGTCCTCGTTGATTTCCTCGTCGTCGAATGACAGGGGCTCTTCTGGCTCCTCGTCCTCGTCGTCGTGGTTCCTGTAGTCGTCCTCGGGCAGGTCGGCATCCTCGTCTTCGTCATTGTCGCCAAAGTCGTGTTCTGCCTGGAATTTGAGGCGGGGCTTCTCGGTTTCGGGCTTCAGCTTGGCAAAGATGGCCTCCACCCACGTTCCCTTGGGCACCTCGAGCACGTCGTAGCCGTCGGCAATCTTCTTCTCGTACATGCCGCCGGGCTTGCGCAGACGGTCCTTTGGCAGAGTGGTCGTTGAGATGTCGAAACCACTCTCAATGATGTCCTGAATAGACTGCGACAGCGAGTCCCAGCCGCCTCCGAAGTTGCGCTCGAGCACCTCGACGAGCTTGGCCGCAGTAATGTGGCGGATGTTCTCGTACGTCAGGTCGGTGACGCGCATGATGGGGCGTTTCTTGATGGCCCAGGTAATCTTTGTCTGGTCGTCAAGCTTGATGTTGCCTACCTTATACCCCAGCTTGGTGTATTTCTTCTTGGCGGTATCAACATCCTCTTCCTTGATTTCCTCAATCATAAAGGCACTACGTATAATGTCTGTGTATCTTCTCAGATTGTCGCGCACGTCAGCGTCCTTGTCGGCACTTTCCCACATGCGGAAGATGTCGTTCTCCTGAACGTCCCATACAGTACTCTTTGTTAGTGTCTTAAGTGTCATTGCCTTTTTGCCAGTCAGTGCCGGCTCTTCTTGCTTTGTTCTCATATATTTTAATGTTTATTTTGTTTCTTGGCGACAAAGGTAATAAATAATTCACAATTCACAATTCACAATTCACATTTTTTTTGTATCTTTGCACCCGATATGTCAGAACCATTAGCAGAGAGACTAAGACCGCGCACGCTTGACGAGTACATCGGACAGCAGCACTTGGTAGGACCGGGAGCGGTTTTGCGACAGATGATTGAGTCTGGGCGCATCTCCTCATTTATACTTTGGGGGCCGCCGGGGGTGGGCAAGACAACGCTTGCACACATAATTGCCAACCGGCTCGACGTGCCATTCCACACGCTCTCCGCCGTGACCAGCGGCGTGAAGGATGTGCGCGACGTTATTGAGCGGGCTCAGAAGGAGCGCTTCTTCAATCAGCCGTCGCCCATACTCTTTATTGATGAGATTCACCGCTTCTCCAAGTCGCAGCAGGACTCGCTACTGGGTGCTGTAGAGAAGGGTACTGTAACGCTCATTGGCGCTACGACGGAGAACCCGTCGTTCGAGGTTATTCGCCCGTTGCTCTCACGCTGTCAGCTCTATGTGCTCAAGTCGTTGGAGAAGGATGACCTGCTGCAATTGCTCGACCGTGCCCTGAAGCAGGACATCTATCTGCGTGAGCGGAAGATTGAGTTGAAGGAGACTGGAGCAATGTTAAGGTTTAGTGGAGGCGATGCACGTAAACTATTGAATATATTGGAGTTGGTAACGGCGTCACCCGTTTCTGGGCAAGACGGTGAGATAGTCATTACCGATGAGCTGGTGGAGCATTGCTTGCAGCAGAACCCGCTGGCCTACGACAAGGACGGCGAGATGCACTACGACATTATCTCGGCATTCATCAAGAGCATTCGCGGCAGCGATCCTGATGCGGCGCTCTACTGGATGGCGCGCATGATAGAGGGTGGGGAAGACCCGCAGTTCATTGCCCGCCGACTGGTCATCTCGGCTGCCGAGGACATCGGACTGGCTAATCCTAACGCCCTGTTGCTGGCTAATGCTGCTTTCGATGCGGTCATGAAAATAGGCTGGCCCGAGGGGCGCATACCGTTGGCTGAGGCTACGGTCTATCTGGCCACGTCGCCCAAGAGCAACTCTGCCTATCTGGGCATTGACTCTGCCCTGCAACTGGTGCGACAGACGGGCAACCAGCCTGTGCCGCTGCCCTTGCGCAACGCTCCGACGAAGCTGATGAAGGACCTGGGCTACCATGACGGTTACAAGTATGCCCACGATTATCCGGGACATTTTGTGGAACAGCAATACCTGCCAGATGCGCTGGTGGGCCATCGCCTGTGGCATGCGCAACACTCTCCTTCGGAGGAGAAACTCTACCAGCAAATGCTGCGTTGCTGGGGAAAACGATTTGAAGATTAAACAAACACGATGAACGATACGCTACAGTATGTGATAGAGATTCTGGGAACGTTTGCCTTTGCCATTTCCGGAATACGCCACGCAGCAGCCAAGCACTTCGACTGGTTTGGCGGTTATGTGTGTGGTGTGGCGGTGGCCATTGGCGGTGGTACCATTCGCGACGTGCTGTTAGGGACTACTCCGTTCTGGATGACCACGCCTATGTACCTTATTTGTACGGCCTTTGCCCTGCTGTTTGTCATTACGTTTCACCGGAAAATGAAATGGCTGCAGAATGCCTGGTTTGTGTTCGATACCTTCGGACTGGCCCTCTTCACCATTGCCGGACTGCAAAAGAGCCTGTTGTTCGGACAGCCTTACTGGGTGGCCATCATTCTGGGATGCATTACAGGAGCGGCAGGAGGCGTCATTCGTGACGTGCTGCTGAACAACGAGCCAGTCATTTTCCACCGCGAAATCTACGCTATGGCCTGCGTGTTGGGCGGATTGCTTTACTGGCTGCTCAGCTTCTTAGGCATGCCTCAGGAACTGGTGGTCATTGTTTCCTTCCTCTTTATCTGCGTAGTACGCCTTCTGGCAGTCCGCTATCACTTGTCGTTGCCTACGCTTCGTGATGTCACGGGCGAGTAACGTTTTACTTCACCAACGTTCCTACGCGGCGCGTCAGTCCCTGTTGGCTGAGTGTCTTTACCAGGTAGATGCCCTTTGGCAGCTGGCTGATGTCAATTTTTGCCGAATTCGTGTAGGTCTTAATAATGGTTCCCTGCAGGGTCTCAACGATGATGTACTCCGACTGTGAAAACTCTTCAGGAACAATGAGCATGCTGCCTTCGGTCTTGAGGGTTTGGAGGTTGAAGGTTTGAGGCTGGAGGTTTGAGATCTGCGTGTCGGGGGTGTCTTGACAGGCAAGGCTCTCGTTGCCGTAGCGGTCAATGGCGGTGACGGCATAGTGAAGAGATTGGGGGGTAGAGGTCAGAGCCCTAAGATTTAGGCTGGTCCCCATGACACGGGTCGCAATGAGGTTGCGGGGGTCGCTGATATCGACGGGCGACGCCTCGCTGGCATATATATTATATAAGGTATAGCTCTCGCTTGCAGGAACGGCACTCCAGGTGAGGGTGTTTGTTGTGGGGTTTAGCTTGATGGAGGCGGGGGCAGCAGGTGCCTCGGCGTGCTCCCACGTCATAGGTGGAATGAGAGCAGGGTAGGGGGTGAACTCATCTTTACAGAAGTCGTAAACGCCCTTGGTGTTGTCGGTAAAGAACTTACTGCGGAAGTGGGCGTGGCCCAGTCCGAAGTCACGCAGCACATACATTTCGCGCTTCAGCACGTCGAGCGGCCAGTTCTGCTGACGGCGGTCGAGCATGTATGTACCCAGTCCGCCAGCAACGATTCGACCGTACGTGTGCTGTTGCCAGTCAACGGCGAAGGGGTAGAAATGGTCACCCTTGAAGTACATCATGGGGAAGAGGGCATCCATCTTTCCGTCTCGCAGCCATCCCTGCGCATCCTGGCATACCTTGCTGTAGGCATTCCATCCGCGTGAGCTGTAGCGAGTCAGGTCGTCAAACTTTCCTATGGGCGAGCAACTGTACATTACCCAAGGCTTGCGGCTCTTGACAGCCTGTCGGATGGTTTCGACAATATGGGTGATGTGGCGGCGTCCCTCCTCGCGAGGAACGGTAATCTTCCAGGTCTCGGGGTAGCGGATGTAGTCCAGGTGAATGCCGTCAATGTCGTATTTGTCTGTGATTTCAGCACAAATGCGAGCCAGGTATTCAGCCGTTTCAGGACGCTCTGGGTTCATGAATCCCTCGTCGCCAATTTTGCGGATGGTGTTGGGCATCTTCTGCCGAAGCTGCTTTGTGGCAGCGCTGTTCCACTTGCCTACGGGCAGCGTTACTACCCAGGCATGACATTGCATGCCGCGCTTATGGCACTCGTCAATGCAGAACTGCAGCGGGTCGTAGCCGGGCGACTTGCCCGTCTTGCCCGTCAGGTATTCGCAGTAAGGCTCAATGTTGCTGGGATAGATAACGCTGGCGCGAACTCGGGTATGCATGAGCACGCAGTTAACGTTTGATGCCTTCAGCTCGTCAAGAATATTACACAAATCCTGCTGCTGTCGGCGCATGGATGCCTGGTCAGTAGCCTGAGTACGTGGCCAGTCGATGCCTCCAATGACGGTGAGCCACACGGCTCGCATCTCGGTTTTTACTAAGGCGGGCTGCGCTGTAGCAGTCATCGCCACGAGGTATGTCAGTACGAAAATAACTATCTTTTTTCTCATAATGCGTGCAAAGGTATAAAAAAATGCACAATTCTCAATGCACAATTCACAATTATTTTGTACCTTTGCACTCGTAAAACAAAAAAATAACTTTTAGAAAGAAAGATGATATCGTTTTTAGTAAGCCTGGTGGCTCTGGTTTTTGGCTATTTCTTGTATGGCCGTTTCGTTGAGCGTGTGTTTGGCCCTGATGACCGCACCACTCCTGCCGTGGCAAAAGCTGACGGCTTGGACTACATTGTACTTCCTAACTGGAAGGTGTTTATGATTCAGTTCCTTAACATTGCTGGCACGGGCCCCATCTTTGGCGCTATCATGGGTGCAAAGTTCGGTCCTGTGGCTTACTTGTGGATTGTGTTTGGCTGCATCTTTGCGGGTGCAGTACATGACTATCTGGTTGGAATGTTGTCCATGCGTAACGATGGTGCCAGCTGCCCGGAGCTGGTTGGCAAGTACCTGGGGCATACCGCACGTCAGGTGATGCTGGTGTTCAGCGTCATTCTGCTGCTTATGGTTGGTACGGTATTCGTGTTCAGTCCTGCAACTATTCTGAATACCTATGGCGGTTCCACGCTGATGTGGGTAATCGTGATTTTCATTTATTACATACTGGCCACTATGCTGCCCATTGACAAGGTGATAGGACGATTCTATCCCATTTTCGCCTTCTCCCTGCTCTTTATGGCCGCAGGACTCATGGTGGTCATGCTCATTAAGTGGCCGCAACTGCCTGAGCTGTGGACGCACTTGGAGAATATGGGTATGGCAGCCAGCAGTTCATTTACCGACCAGGTGTTTCCCTGTTTGTTTATTACTATAGCCTGTGGAGCCTTGAGCGGTTTCCATGCTACCCAGAGTCCGTTGATGGCCCGTTGCCTGAAGAGTGAGCGTATGGGCCGCCAGGTGTTCTATGGATCTATGATTACCGAAGGAGTGGTTGCGCTGGTCTGGGCTACTGTTTCTATGTATTTCTTCTACGGTGAGCCGACTCCCGGCTACCAGCTCATTGAGGCTGCGGGTAACAACGGGTTCGCTACCTCAGAGCCTGCTTTGGTGAACATTATATGTAACGACTGGTTAGGCATTGTAGGCGGTATTCTGGCCGTCCTCGGTGTTGTTGCTGCCCCCGTCACCAGCGGTGATACGGCATTCCGTTCTGCCCGTCTGATTATTGCTGAGGCTTTCAAGATTAACCAGAAGCCCATCGTGAAACGTCTGATGGTGTGCATACCGTTGTTTGCCGTCTCGTTGTGCCTGCTCATCTGGCAGATTCAAGATGCTAACGGGTTCAAGACCATCTGGCAGTACTTCGGCTGGAGCAACCAGACGCTGGCCGTCTTCATGCTCTGGACTGCTACCGTCTATCTGGTCCGTCACAAAAAGCCTTTCATTATTACGCTCATTCCCGCTCTCTTCATGACCACCGTTTGTGCTACCTTCCTTTGCATATCGAAGATAGCCTTCGGACTGCCTGAAACCATATCCTACACGGTGGGCATCGTTGCAGGCATTGTGGCCTTGGTGTGGTTCTGCGTATGGTACTCCAAAGAGAAAAAGAAGACAGATAATTAAAACGAAAATAAAAGAACTATGAAAAAAATCGCATTATTCTTAGTGGCGCTGATGGTGTCAGTAGCTGCTAACGCACAGTTTGAGAAGGGAAAGAAGTACATTGGTGCCTCTCTCTCGGGCTTTAATCTTTCTTATAGTGGCTCAGAGAAGACCAGTTTTGCTCTTCAGGCCAAGGGCGGCTATCTGTTTGCTGACAACCTTATGGCTACGGCCCAGGTTGGGTATGCCAAACTGACTGACATCCCTTATGCGCTGTCGTTGGGAGTGGGAGCTCGCTATTACATCGTACAGAACGGACTCTACCTCGGTGCAGGTGCCAATTTTGTACACATGGATAGTTATGACGACCTGATGCCTACCGTACAGGTTGGCTACGCTTTCTTCCTGAGCCATACTGTAACAGTTGAGCCGGAAATCTATTACGAGCAGTCGTTCAAGAACCATAGCGACTTCAGCAAGATAGGTTTCCGAATCGGCTTTGGAGTTTACCTGTAAATCGTAAATCGAAAATCCGTAAATCATAAATAAACAATATGTTATCAGTAGAAGAATTAGTTGACCGCTTGATTGACCTCTCGTTTGCAGAGGACATCGGCGACGGAGACCATACCACCCTGTGCTGTATCCCTGAGGACGCTATGGGTAAGAGTCATTTGCTTATTAAGGAAGACGGCATTCTGGCTGGAGTAGAAGTTGCCAAGGAGGTGTTCCGCCGTTTCGACCCCACCATGCAGGTCGAGGTACTTATGGGCGACGGCACCCGAGTTAAGAAAGGCGACATTGCCATGATTGTTACGGGTAAGGTTCGCTCATTGTTGCAGACGGAGCGCCTGATGCTGAACATCATGCAGCGCATGAGTGGCATCGCCACTATGACCGACCGTTACGTACAGCATCTGAAAGGCACCCAAACCCGCGTGCTCGACACTCGCAAGACCACTCCGGGCATGCGTATGTTGGAAAAGCAGGCCGTTAAGATTGGCGGTGGTTGCAACCATCGCATCGGATTGTTCGACATGATTCTGCTTAAGGATAACCATGTTGATTTTGCAGGAGGCATAGTGAACGCTATTGACCGCTGTCATGCGTACCTTAAGGAGAAGAACCTCGACCTGAAGATAGAGATTGAGGTACGTTCGTTCGACGAGTTGCAGCAGGTGCTCGACCGTGGTGGCGTTGACCGCATCATGCTCGACAACTTCTCTGTGCCCGACACGAAGAAGGCTGTAGATATTATTGCCGGACGCTTTGAGACTGAGTCCAGCGGTGGCATCACCTTCGATACCATCCGCGACTATGCAGAACAAGGTGTTGACTTCATCTCCGTAGGTGCCCTGACCCACTCGGTGAAGGGGCTCGACATGAGTTTTAAGGCTTGTTGAGCGTTGAGTGTTGAGCGTTGAGGGTTGATTGATATGAAAATAATGAAAACTTGGATGCTGTTTTTGTGCGCTTTGAGTGTTGTCGCTCAACGCTCCACGCTCCACACTCCACCCTCCACGCTCCGCTCGGCCCGCAGGGACGCTTGCCAGAGCAAGAACGCTCCACGCTACTCCCCGCCTATGACCCACGAAATTTCATTGGCAGGAAACTTTGGTGAGCCTCGCCCCAACCACTTCCACGGTGGACTGGATCTGCGCACGGAAGGGGAGGAAGGCAAGCGCGTCATGAGCATCGGCGACGGTTACGTCAGCCGCCTAACGGTGGGGCTGTTTGGCTTCGGCAATGCAGTCTATGTCACTCATCCTGAAGGTTATACCAGTGTCTATTGTCACTTGCAGCGCTTTTCGCCCCGCTTGGAGCGAATGCTGAAACGCTGGCAGTACGAACACGAGCAGCGTGAGGCCGATATACGGCTGTCACCCTCTGACTATCCGGTTTCCCAAGGCCAGCTTGTGGCTTTCAGCGGAAACACCGGTCACAGCTTCGGACCCCACCTGCATCTGGAAATTCATGACACCCGGACGTGGGATATGCTCGACCCGTTAGAATTCCTTGGGGCATACGTCAACGATAGTGTTCCGCCGGAGATCCACGGCATCAAGGCTTATCCGCAAGAGGGCAGGGGAGTATATAATGAACAGGAGCATACGGCGTGGGGGCAGGTAGGCTTTGCCGTTTATGCTGATGACTACATGCAAAACTCCCATAACCATTATGGCATTCGTCTGACACAGTTATTGGTCGATGGACGCGAGGTGTTTCGTGCTGATGTGAATGGCATACCCTGCAGCATGAACCGCATGGTGAACTCCTGGGGCGACTACGATTTCTTCTTCCACCACTCACGCTGGTGGCTCAAGATGTACATAGAGCCAGGCAATGTGCTGCCAATTCTCAAGGCTGATGAGCAACGGGGTATTATCAACTTCGCAGAGGAGCGTGACTACCATCTTGAAGTCATCCTGACCGACTATTTTGGTAACCAGACCCGCAAGGCCTTCGTCGTGCGGGGTGAGAAGAGTCTCTCAACGCTCAACGCTCCCCGCTCACCCCTCCACGCTCCGCTCGGCCCGCAGGGACGCTTGCCAGAGCAAGAACCCTCCACGCTCCACCCCCAACGCTCAAACTTTATCAACAGTCCTGGCATGCAACTCGTAGTGCCTTATGGTTTCGTAGGTGTTGATACACCACTCGATATGAGTGTTGACAATAGCGATGGCCTGTCACCTGTCTATTCGTTTTATGAGCATTCCTGTCCGCTGTTCTATGATGCCGAGCTGAGCATTGCAGCACGTTCCCAGGTTGATGATCCTTCCAAACTGTTTATAGGCCACGATTACGGACAGCTGGTTTCTCTTGGCGGTACCTATAAGGATGGGTGGGTGACAACGCGTGTGCGCGATTTGGGTGGCCGTTTCCTATTGCTTTATGACGATGAGCCACCCGTCATTGAGCCTCGCAGCACCGATGCCAGTTCCCTTCTACGTTTTGATATTCACGACGAACTGAGTGGCATCAAGTCATACAAGGGCTATGTAGATGGGCAGTTTGTGCTGTTCAAAGCCATAACCCAAAGTCTGACCGTCAATAAAACCGGTACTACTCCTATTGCCTGCCGACTCAGTAATACGCCAATAAAAAAGAAGGGTGTCGTGCGGCATCTGAAACTCATAGTGACAGACAACTGCGATAACCAGCAGACTTATGAGACTTCTATTACCTATTGACATTAAACATTAAACAATAAACGATATGAAGAAACAAATCCTTTTATCCGCCTTCTTGGTGGCCGCAAGCTATGCTGTGGCTTGCACCAATTTTATTGTAGGCAAGAAAGCCAGTGCCGACGGCTCTGTGTTCTGCACCTATAATGCCGACAGCTATGGTGCCTTCATGCCCCTTTACCATTTCCCGGCAGGCAAGCATGCTCCGGGCGAGATGCGCCAGATTTACGACTGGGACACCAACAAATACCTTGGCCAAATTCCTGAAGCTGCTGAGACGTGGAATGTCATTGGCAATACCAACGAGTGGCAGCTCACCATTGGCGAGACGACCTTTGGCGGACGTGAAGAAATGGTTGACACTACAGGCATTATTGACTATGGTTCACTTATTTATATCACGTTGCAACGAGCCAAGAATGCCCGTGAGGCCATTCAGGTGATGACTACTCTTGTTGAGCAGTACGGCTATTGTAGCGAGGGCGAGACGTTCAGCATTTGCGACCCCAACGAAGCCTGGATCATGGAGATGATGGGTTGCGGCAGCGACCGTAAGCTTTCGAAAGAGCGTACCGTATGGGTGGCCCTGCGCATTCCTGACGATATGATTTGTGCTCATGCCAACCAAAGCCGTATTCGTCAGTTCGACATGAAGGATAAGCAGAACGTGCTCTTCTCAAAGAATGTGGTGAAGTACGCCCGTAAGATGGGGTGGTTCAGCGGCAAGGACGAAGCGTTCAGCTATGCTGATGCCTATTGTCCCGCTGACTTCGGAGCCCGTCGCTGGTGTGAGGCACGTGTGTGGAGTTTCTTCAATCGTTTCTCTGACGACTTCTCTGCTTACCTGCCCTGGGCTTTGGGTGAAGACCCCAATGCTCAGCCCATGCCCCTGTGGATAAAGCCCAACAAGCTGCTGACCCTTCAGGATATGCAGGCAGCTATGCGCGACCACTTCGAGGGTACGCCCCTTTCGCTCGACCAGGACCTCGGCGGCGGCATCTGGGAAATGCCCTACCGCGTCAGTCCGCTCAGTTATAAGGTCGATGGCGAGCAATATTTCAACGAGCGTCCTACCTCCACCCAGCAGTCGGCCTTCTCCTTCATCTCGCAGATGCGCTCCTGGCTGCCCCGTCAGGTTGGCGGCTGCTTCTGGTTTGGCAATGACGACGGCAACATGGTCAGCTACGTTCCCATATATTGTGCCAACACCCGTCAGCCCGTGTGCTTCAATACCCCTGGAGCCGACGACATTCATTTCTCTATGGACAATGCCTTCTGGGTATGCAACTGGGTGGCTAACATGGTTTATCCGCGCTACAGCCTCATGTTCCCGTCGCTCAAGCAAGTGCGCGATTCGCTCGATGCCGCCTTTGCCCGTGCACAGCCGGAGATAGAGGCCGAGGCTATAGCACGCTATGCTAACGACGAGCAGGCACTGGCTGCCCACATGACTGACTACTCCTGTTTGAAGGCTGAACAGATGATGGACCGTTGGCGCCAGCTGGCCTACTTCCTCATTGTGAAGTATAACGACATGGTGGAGCGTCCTGACCGCGACGGCCAGTTCTACTACAACGAGAACGGACTGGGACAAACCATCAAGCGCCCGGGAATGCCCGAACGCTTTGCACGCGAAATGAACCGCCACGGCGGCCAGCGCATGAAGATGCCGAAGAAGTAAGCTTATATCTTTTCCCGGTACATCCTCGGCGACATGTTAACATTTTTTCACTCAAATGAAAAATGCTTATTGTGGAGTGTGGACTGTGGAGTGTGGACTAAAAAGAGCGCCACCTTCACAGGCAACGCTCTGGAGTTATCCAAAAAAAGATGAAATTTCAACACAAAGAAACTAATTTTTCGAGAGATTTCGGATTTTCGTTTCTATCATAACGTCAAATCCAAGGAGCAACGCTCCTTCATCTTCTTGCTGGTGATGTCATCCAGCTGAGAGCCCTCGGGCTCAAAACGAACGTGAATACCCTCGACCTGAAGAGCGGGGGCAATCTTCTTCGCATCAGCGATAGAGTTAAGACCGCCCTTGACGTTCCGAGCCGTCGGATAGAACGTGCCCAGTCCGTCGAGCTTAACGGGCTGACCCATTGCAACCAGCTCAATTACACACTCAGAAAGCTTGGTGAGAACACCAGTAATCACGTCGCGACCGTAGATGCTGTTGTGGTCGGCAATGTGCTTTGCGAGACCGCGCAGCGAGAGAGTCTTGTTAGTTTCCAACTCGGCGTAC
>ONRS01000163.1 GCA_900320255.1 uncultured Prevotellaceae bacterium | reverse complement strand
ATTCCCATGTCCGCCCGTATCGGCATATATCTTCCAACGTCCCCAAATACCATCTTGGTTATAGGTAGAACCGACATACAAAGATTTCGATTTCCTGTCAGAGATAACATAAATGCAATTAACTGCGCTCAACATCTTCTTCCATTCAGGATACTCTTTCTTGATGATGTTCTGCAAATCACCTAATCTAAGCAGCACCTTTTCATATCCAGGAAATACGTTGTCAAATCCAGGGGTAATTTCAATGACTTCTTTATCTTTGTCCTTTGTTAGCCACTGGTTCCAAGACAAAGCACCTTTTCCCCAGTCAATAATGATTCGTTCTTCTAATGCTTCAAATCCTGACAACTGCGTCATTCTATAGTAATAACAAGATGCACCATCGGGGAAAGTTTTCATTTCCAATCCGTCAATATGGTACACACCGACAAACCTTGCCGTAGTGCCCTGCTCCCCAATGAATGAAACGATGTAGTCAACATCTTTGAAAACGTCTCTGCTTTGTTCGCTCTGAT
This sequence comes from uncultured Prevotellaceae bacterium, assembly GCA_900320255.1. GTDB lineage: Bacteria > Bacteroidota > Bacteroidia > Bacteroidales > Bacteroidaceae > Prevotella. The sequence continues at coordinate 17,164 of ONRS01000163.1, read as the reverse complement.
ACCCTATAAACAGTTCTCTGTTGTAGCGATACCAGTCGTATGGATTTCCTTGTTCAAGTTTTCCGTTTATAACAACTTCTTTGCGTGCATCTTTGTGTCGCACAACTTTTATTCGTTTGTTTACGTCAAGCCCTCTAAGACTCAATAGTTCTCTAATCGATATGATTCTATCCATAATTTCAGTGCTTTAGTTATTGTGCCTGCAAAGTTACACATTCTTTTTGCAAAAGCGTTGCACAGTCTCTAAGAATTTATTACTTTTGCACAAAAACAGTTGAAAGCTATGGCAAAGTACTTGTTAGCACGTTATATCTGGGAGGTCAGCACCATCTATCACGCCCGCCGCATCACGCTGAAAGAGTTGAACGAGAAGTGGCGCGACTCACCTTATTATGATGGAAAAGATATTCCAAGGAGAACGTTCGACTATCACCGCAAGGAGATAGAAATGCTGTTTCAGGTGAACATCGTCTGCGACAAGCATGACAACACTTACCGCATAGAGGACGATTCGGCCTTTCGCAATGGTGAAGTGCGCCGCTGGCTTCTCAATAACTTCTCGATGACTAATGTTATTCGTGAGGCCAGAGACCTTGAAGAGTGCATATCAATAGAGCCGATACCATCGGCAGAGCCTTATCTGTCTGTAGTCTTGCAGGCTCTGCGCGAACATAAGGTGCTCCGTATGACCTACCAGAGTTTTGAGCGCGACACGCCCTCTGCTTATGAATTGATGACATACGCCGTGAAGCTGTTTCACCTGCGGTGGTATATCATCGGCCAGACCACGGACAGGGATGGCGTACTCATCTTCTCCATGGACCGTATCCATTCGCTGGCCATCACGGGGCAGAAGTACAAATATCCCAAAACATTCAATGTTCATGATTACTATCGCGACTCTTTTGGCATTATCATCGAGAACGGGGTGCAATGTGAACGGGTGCGGTTGAAGGTGATGAACAATCAGGCCAAATATTTCCGTTCCCTCCCTCTGCATACCTCACAGAAAGAAGTTGAGACCATGCCCGACTACTCTGTTTTTGAGTATCACTTGAAACCTACCTATGACTTTGAGCAAGAGATATTATCACATAGGGAAGATGTGGAAGTTCTGGAACCCATGTCACTTAGAGAAAAAATCAAGGAAAGTATTTTGAAAATGGCAATTATATATAACGATTGAAAGAGCACTCAAAGTCCCAGTCGTCTATTTTGAAGTAGAGGTCCTGCTCGGTGGGATCGAAGTCCTCCCAATAGTAGAAGAAGTCCTGCGCCTGGGGAGGCAATTCTCCCTGCCCCTCGCGGAAGAGGCGCTGCGTGGCCTGCTCCTGCATGGCCTCCCTACGCATGGTCAGGAAATAGTCGCGCCAATAGTCCGAATCAACGTCAAACTTCTCGTATCTGAAGGATTCGTACCACCCGTCGCCAGCCCAGTATTCCCAGCAGTTGCGTCCCTGCGGGTTATTGAAGCCGTAGCGACGGTCAATGTCATCGATACGCCGGCCCAGCAGTTCACACCATCCATTGGAGATAACATCCTGCAGACAGACATAATCGGGGTTGAACCACACGCCCAGCCAGTCTGCATAGTCCTTGTCGTGTATCTGTTCAATGCCGAAAGCCCACAGATGTTTAGCCCACTGGGGATGGCCGGCCTCGGCGCAAAGGTCACCCAAGGTCATGGCTTTGCAGGCTTTACGCCCGCAGGTGGAGGCACACCTGATGGGGTGTATCTCGCGGTTCACTACTGCACGCAACAAGTCTGGTTGCATGTACTGCACACCACGAACGGGTGAACAGCTGCACACCCGCTCATGAAAGAATCTTTTTCTCATTCTCTTTTTTGTAAGTAAAACGTAACTGAAAAGCAACATGTCGGCACTTTTCTGAAGTCAAGACGGCACTTTTCTGACAGGAAGGTGCCGACTTGACGGTACAAAGTGCAATAACCGTCGTTATTGCCTGCTGAAAGGGAACTTGAACGTTCTCTGCAAAGGTACGAAATTTTTCTTGGTTTTGCAAGAGAAACGGCCCAAAAAAGTGACAACGGAAGTGTTAAACTTTCGTCAGGCGCTGAAGCCTATCTGACGACGGGGTTTCAGTTCGATGGTGCGGGGGTTGAACTTCTCGAAGGCCTTTCGGATGTCAGCGACCTCTATGGTCTGGTAGAGTGCGGCCGTAACAGGTCCTTCGTGAGCCGTCACACGGTCGGCCAGCGCGGGAATGATGCCGTTGCTGATGTACTGCTCCACCCAGCGTGCATTACCGAAGTTACGCGTGCGCTGCTGCAGGGTCAGCTCAATGGTGGAGAGCAGTTCCTTGGCAGCCTCATCGGTGAGCACGTAGTCCTCGCGTTTCAGCAGGCGGCAGGCAATGTCCATGAGCTGCTGAGCGTCATAGTCCTGAAAGCGGAACTTGTAAGGGAAGCGCCCCATGAGCCCGGGATTGGTCTGGAGCATGCCGTCCATTTCCTTCTCGTACCCAGCCAGAATGATGAGCATGTCCGGGTCGGGCTGTGTCAGCACGGTGAGCAGCGAGTCGATGACCCGTCCTCCGAAGTCCTTGCGGTCATTGGCTCCGTCGTAGAGCGTGTAGGCCTCGTCAATGAAGAGCACGTTACCGCGAGCCTCTTCGAGCACGGCCTTCATGTTCTCCTCGGTCTCACCGATGTAACGCCCCACGAGGCGCGTGCGGTCAACGGCGACGACATCACCCTTGGAAAGCAGTCCGAGCGAGTGATATACCTTGCCCAACTGCCGCGCTACGGTCGTCTTGCCCGTCCCGGGATTGCCGGTGAAGATGGCATGGAAGACGTTTTTGCCTCGTGTCTTCAGGCCTAAGCGTTTCCGTTCGATGCTGAAGCGGGTCTGGTTGGCCACGGTGATGATGCTCTGCTTGACGTCGTCAAGTCCCACCATAGCGTTCAGCTCACGTATGCTCTCCTCGAAGTCGGTCTGTCCCTCGGTCAGGCGGCCAAGGTTCAGGTCCCCGGGCTCCAGCGTGTCAACCTGGAAACTGGCAAGGTTGTTGATAGTACGCTGAATAAAGCGAGGACAGACGTCTTCTGCCACGAAGCGCCGCACGTCAGCCAGCGTCCAGCCGGAGAGCCGGCCCAGCCCGTGGGCTTTCAGCACGGCCAGTGCCAGGCGGTGGGAGGCTAACGAAGACAGTTCGAGCCCCGCCTCAATGACTGCGCCGTTGAAGGCCTGCACCATTTCGAAGGCGGTGTAAGGCTGTTGCTCTAAGCGGTTTTCGCGCGGGAAGAAGTCGTTCAGCGAGGGGAATACCTCCAGCACGTTGTCCACTTCCTGTTTCAGTCCACACAGCCAGAGGCAGCTGCGCTTGTCCTGTCGCACTTTCTCGACGATGCGCCTGACGATGACCTTGCCGCCCGTAGAGAGCAGCGAGCCGACGTTGGTCAGGCAGTACGCGGCATAGTCAGGCTGGTCCAGTCGTTCATTCAGAAACTCGTAGGGGTTGCCGCGGGTGACATCATAGAGTGTCTGGCAGTCCAGGCAGACGAGCATCTCGCCCCGCCCCACCGTCTTGTGGAAAAGCTGCAGGGTTTTGTCGTCCAGATCCCTGTTGACCGTGCTGATGAGGTAGTTCCTGTTCTCCTTGACGGGTGGACGGGAAAGTCCCTCCCGATAGATGTTGAAGAGGTCTATCTGCGCATTCTCCATCGCTTTGCGCCGCAGCATGGCCGTTCCTGGCTGGCTCGCCATCAGGGTCCAGCCGCCGTGCTTACCCTCCAGACTGCAGGTTACGATGTCTGCCAGTCCTAACGGCTCTTCTTCTTTCATGGCCGAGAGCCTGAAGTGTCCGCGCTTGGTGAGGGTCAGCGGAACCTGCAGCAGCACGTCGTTCATCCAGCGAAGATACAGGGTGTATTTGCCGGGTAGCCAGACACGACATGACTGCATGGCATACACGAGTGTGGGCCACTCGAAGTCCGACTGCGCAGCGTCCAAGCTGCTGCACATAGGGAAGAAGTCGTCAGCGTAGATGTTGCATTGACACTCGCTGAAATCTTCTGCATCGAAGGGAGCGTTTTTCATGATGATGGTGACAGTAACGCCACCAATAGTGTAATGAGACTTGTGTTCTGATGCTAATGAAACTTCTATCTTATCGATATTGTACATAAAAAGTTGGAAGTAAAGTAATAAAACATCTGAAAACGATTGCTCAGTAAAGAGCGCAAGAGTCATTAGGGCCAAGCCGTAAGGCCCGCCCTTGGTATCATAGAAATTCAAAAAGGTGTAGAATCTCTATCACATAGTTGCACGTAATTGTATCAAAATGTCAAAGAACGTCCTTCAGAGTAGTCAACGCTAACGCTCATGTCAACGTCAACAGCTAACAGCCATCAGCTAACCGCCAATAGCTCATTGACTAAATTTCTGTTGGTTTCTTTTTTCATTACGTTTATTTAAATGTGATAGGTTTATTCTCCATTTTGGGGCTGCAAAAGTATAAAAATAATGGTTACGTTGTTCTTTTGAGTATATGATTTAACAATTATTTAACAGTTAAGTCCCTCATTATACCTGCTTTCACGACCCTTGACATGTTGTCAAAGGTACTTTCGTTCGACAATGAAAACAAAAACTTCGTGTTTTGTTTTGCATTGTTCTCACTTATTCGTACCTTTGCAGGCAAAGAAAGGAACAACCATACAGCAACGCCTGATGAAAAAACTGCGCAACACATTAGGAACATTGGCGGCCATCGTAGTAGCATTTGCCGTGGCCGACATTGGGGGCGCGGCCTATTTGCTGGGCTATTCGCTGAATCCTGACCCCGAAAGGACGGACACGGCACAACACCTGAGGCAACTGTACGACCTCTATCCGGAGGCGAAGGAATGGATGGACAGCCTGCAACGCGTTGGGGCGCTGCGCGACACGTTTGTGACGGCGGCCAACGGTGAGCGACAGCATGCCTACTACATCAGCAACGGCAGCCAGCGCACAGCGGTGGTGCTGCACGGATGGCGCGACAATGCCCTGAAGTTCCTTTATCTGGCACGGCTCTATGACCGCCTTCTGGGCTACAACGTGGTCATGCCCGAACTGCACGCCCACGGGCTGAGTAACGGCGAGACCATACAGATGGGGTGGCTGGACCGCAAGGACGTAAGGCACTGGATGGAGCTGTTCAGGACTGACACCATGGTGGTGCACGGCGTGTCGATGGGTGCCGCTACGGCCATGATGCTGTCTGGCGACGAGCCGCCTGCGGGCATCAGCGACTTGCGCATAGTGGAGGACTGCGGCTACACCAGTGTGGATGACGAGTTCAGGGGCGAGCTGCACAACCAGTTCGGACTGCCGCCCTTTCCGCTGCTGCCCACGGCGAGCCTGCTCTGCCGGCTACTGAACGGCTGGGACTTCGAGGAGGCATCGGCACTACGGCAGGTTGAGAAGTCGCAACTGCCCATGCTGTTCATTCATGGAGACAGCGACACCTTCGTTCCCACGGAGATGGTCTATAGGCTCTACGACGCCAAGCCTGGAAAGAAAGAGCTGTGGGTGACCCGGGGCAGCGGGCATGCCCAGTCGTACCTGGACCACAGAGAAGAGTACGTAAGGCACGTGGCTGACTTCCTGAACCGCAGCTTCCAATAACGAAACAATCACTATTATTCACCAAACATAATAAACTACTAAAATGAAGTATCTACTCAAATCAATGTTTACAACAAGGAAAATGATGGGGGCCCTGCTACTGCTGACGGGAGCCCTGTCGGCAACGGCCAACGACATTCACGTGGCCACGACCGGAAACGATGACAACGCTGGAACTGAGTCGGCACCGCTGCTGACCATCCATAAGGCAATGGAAATGGTGCAGCCCGGCGACCGCGTGCTGGTGCACGAAGGAACCTACTACATCAGCCAGCGCATCAAGATTCCGGCACTGAACACCACGCCCGACATGCGCTGCGAGCTGCGCGCATGGCCCGAGGATGCCGTGGGCAAGGTCATCATTGACGGCAGCAACATGCAGCCCGCCACGGAGAACGACTTTAAGATGGCACGCTGCATCTACGTGAACCACGAAGCTAACTACTGGACCTTCTACGGACTGACGCTGCAATATGCCAAGGACAACGGCATGAAGATGGAGGGGTCGTACAACATTGTGGAACGCTGCACCTTCCGCTATAACAACGACACAGGCCTGCAAATCGGCATGTTCAAGGACTTCTCGATTGAGGAGACCAAGTCGTTCCCCATCAGCGGGAAGCCGATGTTCAACCCCAACTTCAGCTACTGCCGGTACAACAAGGTCATCAACTGCGACTCTTACGAGAATGCTGACCTGAAGTCGTTCAGCGGCTCTGACGACGGCGGCGATGCCGACGGCTTTGCCGTCAAGCTGTTCCCCGGACCTGGAACCGAGTTCCACGGGTGCCGCGCCTGGAACAACTCCGACGACAACTGGGACCTCTACATGACCTACCACCCCGTGGTCATTGACCACTGCTGGGCCTGGCATGCCGGCTACTACACGCAGAACGGCAGCGTCAAGGAGGGAAAGAACGGTAACGGCTTCAAGCTGGGCGGCGGCGGCTCGGCCGGCGGCGCTAACTTCGACCACTCTGTCGGTGCCCATGTGGTCACTAACTGTGTGGCATTCGAGAACCTGCATAAGGGCTTCGACCAGAACAATGCCTACGAGGGCATGTACATCTTCAACTGCGTGGCCTGGGGCAACGAGTTTAACTACCGCTTCCCCACTGAGTTCAAGTTCGGAACAATGGACATCCACAACTGCATCGGTTGGGGCGCCACGGCCATGAAGAGCGGCCACAAAGTGGGCAACCACGAGTTCCTGTCGCCCGACAAGGACGGCTACCAGGACCCCACGGCCGGTACTACCTACAACTCATGGACGACCATTGACGGCTGCAGTCCCATCAAGGAGAGCTACAAGCCTGACGGCGGCGACTATACACCCGCCACACAAGACCACAGCGGGGAGTTCCTGTCACTGAGCGTTTCCGACTTCATGGCTGAACGTGAAGCTGACGGCTCACTGCCCGAAAACAACTTCGCACGCCTGAAGCCGAACAGCATCTTCAAGGACATGGGAATGCCTGTCGTGGGCTTCACGCCTGCCCGCAAGATGACTGAGAGTGAATGTCTTTCGTATATCGAGGGCCTTAACGAGTACGTGACCGCCGACGACCTGTACATTCCTTATAACGACGATGCACCGGACTTTGGTGCCTACGAGCTGGACGGCGTGCCCGCTGACATGACCATACCCGAGAAGATTACCCTGAGCTGCACTACGGGTAACGCCGTGCAGGAGATTGTAGAGGGCAAAGAGATCACACCCATCACCTACGAGTGGAACGAGGTTGGAACGGAGGCCACGGTGGAGGGTCTGGCCGAAGGACTCACCTACACAGTGAACGGCCGGCAGCTGACCATCAGCGGTACGCCACTGGCGGGCTGCACATACAACATAACCGTGACGGGCAATACGGCTGAAGGCGTTAAGCCTGTCACCACTACGGGCACCATCACCCTTGTCACACCATTCCGCGTACTCACCGGCGACTGGTACCACTTCCAGGATGAGTGGGAGAACCTGCCCGAAGACCTGAAGGGCGTCATTGAGCTCATTGCAGGCAGCAGCAATACTACCACCTTCGCCCCCGACAAGACGGAGAGCGACGGCTCGGTGCCCGGAGGCTGTACCAAGGGCGGCATCGACATGGGCAAGAACAACGGCGGCATCAGGTGGACACTCAACAGCGGCGTGCTGCAGCTGAAGGTGAACCTGCACTTCACCGGCGACCGTACCTATAAGATTAACTGGACCTACGACGACAGCACTACTGGCAGCTTTACCACTGAAAAGATGAAGAAGACCACGCTGTTGGCATGGGACCTGATACAGCAGGCCGGACTCAGCGAGGAGCAGGCCAAGCGCATCCGTACCCTTGAACTGCTCAACACGAGCAGCGGCGGCGGTGCACGTGTCTATGACATGTACGTCCGCGTACCTGCCACTTCGACGACGGGCATCGTTGGACTAAGAACGATAGACGACGGACCGCGGACGCGTAAGTTCATGGAGAACGGACTATTAATCATTGAACATAACGGACAGCGCTACGACGCTGCCGGACGCCAACTGAAATAAACAAGATGAAGAAACTATTGCTCATGATGCTCGTGCCGGCGCTTGCGGCATGTGGAGGCAGGACGACGGACAGCGGACAGCAGGCCGCTGACTCCGTCGATGTGGAAATGACCATGGAAGAACTGATGCTGCCCGACACGAGCTACGCCTCAGTAGAAGCCGTGAAGTATGTGGTGGAAAATGCCGACTCGGCAGCTCACCCGCTGAAGGATTTTGACGACCGTTACCAAAAGGCTAACGGTGTGTTTGCCTTCCGTAAGAACCTGATGCGTAACGCTGACTTCGGAGGCACCGTGCAAGGAACGCCTAAGAGCATCGAGATAGCATGGGAGTTTACGACCGACTACGACACCACCCACACCCGCTTCGGCGTGTGGGGCGGTGGCTCGGGCTGGACAGGACAGCCGCTCTACGTACACTGGACCGACGAGCAGATGGCGGCCTTCCGCCAGCAGTCGCCCGGTCTGACGCCCGACTTCGGCCCCGAGGAAATCATCGTGGGCTCACTGTGCGGCAAGGGTTACTTCATCAACTACCAGACGGGACGGGCATCACGGCAGCCGCTCGACCTAGGCAACGTGGTGAAGGGCACCGTGTCGCTCGACCCCGAATACTACAACCTGTACGTCGGTCAGGGTGTGCCCCGCAAGGCGGGACCCTTCGGTTGTCAGGCGTTCGACCTGCTGAAGCATGAGCGCACTTTCTTCTTCGGTCCCGACCAGAAGGCTTGGCGCGGATGGAACGCGTTTGACTCCTCTCCCATCGTGGCAGGCGGCTTCCTGTTTTGGCCGGGCGAGAACGGCAGCTTCTATAAGTATGAGCGTCTCCAAGGTTCGCTGCAGCGCGTCAGTGTCATGCGTTATCGGGTCAATGGTGCTGCGCCGGGCATTGAGTCGAGCCTCTGCGTCTATCGCAACTACGGTTTCTTCTCCGACAATCGCGGTAACGTCATCTGCGTCAACTTGAACACCATGCGCCCCGTGTGGTACTACAACAACCACGACGACTCCGACGGCACCATGGTGTGCCGCGTGGAGCAGGGAACACCTTATTTATATACAGCCTGCGAAGTAGATAAGCAAGGGGACTCCGGCTTCAGCCACTTTATTAAGCTGAACGCACTGAACGGACAGTTGGTCTGGGAGCAGAAGATTGCCTGCAAGCGGCTGAACCTGCCGGGTAAGACGCTCGACGGCGGCATGTATGCCAGTCCACTGTTGGGCAGGGGCGACTGCGAGGACCTGCTCTTCGCACAGGTATGCCGCAACGGTGCGTCGAAGTCGGTAGGCGAGCTGACGGCTTTCAGCACGAAGGACGGCTCCATTCGCTACACCGTGCCCTACGGTCAGTTTGCCTGGTCGTCACCCGTCCCGTTCCTCAACGAGAAGAACGAAATGTTTGTCTTTGCCGGTGATGCATCGGGCATCCTGCGCATTGTCCGTGGCAAGACGGGCGAAGTGGTGTGCCAGAAGACCGTGGGCTCCAACTTCGAGTCGTCGCCTGTGGTAGTCGGCAACACGGCAGTCGTAGGCTGCCGCGGCCGCGTGATTTATAAGTTTGTGATTAAGTAAGCCTTATGGGGCTTATAAGGCCCATAAGCCTTATAAGCCCTATCACCCTTACTTCCCCCCCATATACTGTTCCCAGTTCACCTCGTCGATGAAGGGCTGCAGACGCTGTGCCCAGATGGTATAGCCCGGCCGCGAAAGGTGCAGCCCGTCAACACTCAGGTAGCGGATGAGCACGTTCTGCGCCTTACCGCCACGGGCCGTAAAGAAGGGAAAGAGGTTAATGAACGTGATGCCCAGCTCGTCGCAGTACTGCTGTAGCAGGGCATTAATAACGGGTATATCGTCAGTACGGCCCTGCAGGTTCTTCCAGCGGCCAAAGCCCTCGTTAATGGGCAGCAGACTCTGTACGAACAGCTCCGTTTCAGGAGCTCCCACACGGATGGTGTCAATAACGCCCTTCACCTTGCGGAACACCTGCTCTGCCGTCAGATGATGGCTCAAGTCGTTAGTGCCGCACATCAGGAAAATGGCCTTTGGCTTCTTGGGCAGTATCTGCACCAGACGACAGGTAATGCCTAATGCGTCGTCACCCGAGATACCGCGGTTCACTATGTTCTTATTGCGCAACAACGTGCTCCAGTCGCCAAAACTAATAGCATTCTCGGTGAGGCTGTTGCCCAGCATCACTATCTTTGTACTGTCAATATCGTCTAAACTCTCAAACAAAGTTACCCGCTCGTTGTAATGTTGCGTGAACCGATAGGCCACGTGCTGTGCCTTCATGACAGGACAACCGACAACGGACAACAGGCAACACCCAACACCCAGCACCCAACACCTTAAACTTGATACTTTCATTTCTTTTTATGTGCTTCTATATATCTATGAACCCAATCTACAAACGGCTGGGTCTTCTTTATACTATACCGAATGCCTCCCGCCCAGATGCGGCAGGCCTTGTCAATATCGTTCTCAGGATTATATTTGGACATAATCACCTTGAACATCGCCTTCGACTTCTCTACACTGTAGCGGTCGTCAAGCTTGAAACGCTCTGACTTGCCACGCTGCTTCAGGATGTCGTTGCACTCCTTCACCAGAACTGGCGCAATCTGCATCACGCCCACATAAATGCCACAACGGGCACGGGGGTTACCCTTGCTCTCGTGCCATATAATAGCCTCCATCACGGGTTCCCAGTCAAACTCTGCTGCGGTGGCCGTACTGTCTGACGGAACGGCTGCAGTGGAAGTCCTCTGCCCCATCACTGGCAGCGTCAGCAGTAAAGTTAAAAATATGGTACATAATGTCTTGGTCATTGTAGTTTGTTTTTTAGGATTTTTTAGAACTGAAAATAAATAAACGGTTGAATAGTGCTGCTCTTCGTCTGGATAACCAGATAGATAACAGCCACCAGTGCCAGACACTCCAGCACCAGGCCGCCCTTTTGCAGTATGGCAATGGGCTTCTCCTTCCACACGCGGGGAATGAAATGGGAGATATAGCCCAGCAGAATAAGCAACATGACGTATGTATAGCCGCTCACCACTCCCGGCAACAGTTCCCAGTGCATGTTGAACAGCATCTGCTGAATCATGAGCAGGCTCTTGTCGAACGACACGTTACGGAAGAAGATAAACGTAAAGCAGACGAAGTGGAACGTCAGCAGTATAGCCATGAAGCGCTTAATGCCATGAGAGAGATAATGCTTGTCGTGGTGCAGCACCTCTGTGCGCAGAAATTTATGACAAGCCAGTGCCGCACCATGCATGGCGCCCCAGACCACAAAGTTCAGGTTGGCTCCGTGCCACAGTCCACCAATAAGCATGGTCACAAAGAGATTGACGTAAGTACGGATTTTTCCCTTGCGGTTGCCGCCTAACGATATGTAGATGTAATCTCTGATCCAGGTTGAGAACGACATGTGCCAGCGGTGCCAGAACTCTGAGACGCTGGCGCTGATGTACGGTGTGTTGAAGTTCTGGGGGAACGTAAAGCCTAACAACAGTGCTATGCCTATGGCCATGTCGCTATAGCCGCTGAAGTCGCAGTATATCTGCAGCGTGTAGCCGTAGATGCCCAACAGGTTCTCCACACCAGAGTACAGGCTGGGGTCTTCGAACACACGGTCAACGAAGTTCAGGCTGATATAGTCGCTGATAACACATTTCTTGATGAGTCCTACGGAAACAAACCATACGCCACGCGCCATCATCTCGTTCGTCACCCGCGGCACACGGCGTATCTGCGGCAGGAAGTCGCGCGCCCTGACAATAGGGCCGGCCACTAACTGCGGGAAGAACGACACGTAGAACGCATAGTCGAGGAACGAATTGACCGGTTTCAGCTGTCCACGGTAGATGTCGATGGTGTAGCTCAGGCTCTGGAACGTAAAGAAGCTGATGCCCACCGGCAGGAAGATGTCGAACGGTTGGAAGTTGCTGCCTATGCAGTCGGCTATCATCTTACCAAAGAAGTTGGTGTATTTGAAGTAGCCTAACAGGCCCAGGTCAACCAGCAGGCTGAGCACCAGGAGGAACCTTCCTCTGCCTCTCCCAAGTTGGGAAGTCTCTCCACTCTCCTCTCCTCTCTCTCCTCTGCAAGCATAAATCCCCTTCGCAAGGAAGTAGTCACTCACCGTCACTACCGCTAACAGGAAGAAGTAGAAACCACTGCTCTTATAATAAAAGTAGTACGAGAACGCCGTCACAAACAACAGCCGAGCCGTCATCTTCTTCTCCAACAGGAAATAGACCAGCGTGAACCCTAAGAAAAGGAACAGAAACAGCGACGTGCTGAATATCAGCGGGTCGTCACTGTGGTAAGTCAGCTGTTGTAATATTTTATCTACCATTTGCTATCTACGCTCAACACTCCACACTCAACACTCAACGCTCTACACTCCACACTCAACGCTCAACGCCCGACACTACCCCTACGGTAGTTTTCAACACCAGCCAATATCGACTGGTATATCTTGCCGGCCAGCACCTTGCCGCCCTTGTAGTTCAAGTGTGTATAATCCTTGGCGGCCAGACCGTCGTCCACATATTTCTTCATGCTGTCGTTGCCACCCATTATCTGGTGAACATTCAGGTAGCCTACGCCACACTCTGAGGCCAGCACGCGCTGGAAGCCCACCAGCTTCTCCACACCCTTCAGTGTGTGAATGCCGCCGGCCGAGCGCTGCACGCGGTCGGGAACGCTGAACACCACGATACTCGTATTGGGGAAAGCCTTCTTGAAGTTCTCAATGACCGTCTTCATACGGTTAATGTACGCACGGCACTGGGCGTCAGTGGCCTTGTCGTTCACCACGTTCAGTCCAAACTGCAGGATGATGAGGTCGTAGGGACGGTACTTATTGATTTCCTGCATCGTCTTGACGGGAATCTTCGACAACATGAAGCCCGGCGTGCCGCGCATGCTGTAGTTGTCGAGTGCCACACCCCGCGCACCGTCCAGTGCCACGCCATACAGCCGTGTCTTGGTCGTTGCATTCGGGAAGGTGTAGTTCAGCTTGGTCATGTGAGCCTTCGTCTCCATCACCTGAATCTCGTCTTTAGCCTCGAATGTCTGTTCACCAGTGGTCAGACTGTCGCCCGATGTGCGCACCGTGAACTTCGCATCTGTGGCAAAGAAGAGCGTGGCACGCTCCCAACTGGCCACATGCGGCTTGTACTTCGTTGCCGTCAGGTTCAGCGTAGCACCCGCCGACGCATGGTAGTAACGCTGGTTCATGGCTTCCAGGTTGGCATCAAAAGGCTTCTTCAGGATGCAGTTCTCCTTGATGCTCTTGCTCCTGGCCGAAATGGTTGGTTTGTTCGTACCTACACCGCCGCCGCAGTCCACCCATCCGGGACCGCTGCCGCCATACTTGGCCTGCAACAGCTCACGCAGGTCGCAAGTCAGGATGTCACTCTCAATAAACGAGTCGCCAAAGTAGGCAATGTTAATGGTGCCACCCTTCTTGGCATTCAGCAGCTTACTCCAGAAATGATTCATGCCGCCGGCCTTGCCGTGCGAGAAATCCTCAAAGAGCACAACACCGGCAGGACGGTAGAGGGCAGGAGCCTCAGCCTCCCCTTCCGTCCCCCCTTGGGGGGAAACCGCTGCGCTTGAAGCCTCCCCTCGGGGAGGTTCGGAGGCGGTTTCTTCTATCTCAGCCAACATCTCCACCGGACGGCTCTCGAAATCGCCAAAGCTGAACGTTGGCAGCAGCCCCATCAGCAACAGCACTGCCACCACACTTAAAGTGAGAAGGAATGTCTTTCCCGTTGAATTCTCCATCGCTAATAATTCTTATAAGCGGCTGCAAAGTTAATAACTTTTTGTTAAACAACAAAATAATTTCGTAATAAGAGAAAAAAACACTCCTCTCTCAACGCTAAACTCTCAACTTTTTAGTACTTTTGCTCCATGAAACAAAAGTTGCTATCCATATTTTTGCTGCTGGCCGTTGTTGTCAGCGCAAATGCTCAATACGATCTGCTCTCTGCCAAGAAGGGGGTTGTCAAGAACAGTTATGACTTCTGGGTTTATACCCCTGAGGACTATTACTTCAGTCAGGAATCCACGGCACTCATTGTCTTCCTGCATGGCGCAAGCCTTTGTGGACATAACCTGAACCGCGTGCTGCGCTACGGTCCCATTGACGCTGTCAAGATGGGACGCGACATTCCCGCCCTCATCGTGGCACCGCAGAATCCCGGCGGACCGTGGAACCCTCATAAGCTCAATGCCATACTGGAGTGGATGGAGGAGCACTATCCCTACAACAAGAGTCGTGTCTATGTGTTAGGCATGAGCCTCGGCGGATATGGCACACTCGACTTTGCCGGAACCTACCCCGAGAAGATTGCCGCTGCCATCGCCCTTTGTGGTGGCAGCACCCTCAAGGACTATCACGGACTGGGCGAGTTGCCCCTGTGGATAGCCCATGGCACTGCCGACCGTGCCGTCTCCGTACGTGAGTCGCAGAAGGTGGTGGAGGGCATGCAGCGCCTCGGCATCACCAGCCGCCTGCGTTACGACTGGCTCAGGGGAGCCTCCCACGGTGCCCTGGCCCGCTTCTTCTACACCGGCAAGACTTACGAATGGCTGTTCCAGCACACGCTCAACGACCCCGAGCGGCGTGTCAACCTGACCATCGACATCACCCAGAGCGACCTCACGTCAGCCTACAAAGACATCAAGCGCCGCACCGACCAGTTAGAAACGGAGCTCAACAGCAGCGACAAACCCTGGGGAATACAAGAGTGGTAGCATATTAAAATGAGAAATGAGAAATGAGTAATTAGTAATTATGATTTCCGTGCAAGCCCTTGCACAATGCCTGCCCTGGGGGATATTCACCGCCTTTATGTGGTAATCATAATTACTCATTACTAATTACTCATTACTCATTACTAATTACTAATTACTCATTACTAAACTCATTACCCATTACTCATTACTAATTGAAGTTTCCCTCCCTTCTGACCCCCTCTGACTCCCCCTGTAGGGGGAGGACAGAATGTGTGCATGCCCTTGCGTGGTAATCATCCCCCTCCTACAGGAGGGGTTCTTGCTCTGGCAAGCGTCCCTGCGGGCCGAGCGAGGGGAGGTCACTTCGAGCTTAATTTTCTGATTATCTCGCAATTCATGGAGGTGGGAAACTTTAGTTACTAATTACTCATAAGTAGATGTACACAATTATCTTATATAAACAACGAATTTAACGAATTTCACTAATTAATGCTACGCGCAGCAATTCGAGTAATTCGTTAAATTCGTTGTCAAAAAAAAGGATTGTATAAACCGAGATTCTAACCTATAATCTCGGGAAAAACATATAAGAATCTCGGGGAAAATTGATAACAATCTCGGGAAAACTTATAACAATCTATCGGCCAACAAGATAAAAAAGCACAAAGAAAAGCAAGGAAAACCCCTACAAGATGATTGGATTTTCCTTGCTTTTTGTGTCTAAGGTCTAAGGCTTTGAGGGAGCTCCCTTTGACCTTAGACCTTTGACCTTAGACCTTTGACCTACCTCACAAACACTTTCACCGTCTTACGTCCGGCGGCGCTGTCGGCCTCGATGACATAAGTGCCGGGCTGCAGCTGGAACTGACAGGTAGTGCCACAGTCGGCAGCTTGGTACATCGTGGCACCGCTGACGCTCACGGCACGCACCTGCTGCAGGTCGTCAGTAGCCGTTACGGTCACCTGACTGCCACGCACGCTGACGATGATGGATACCTCGTTCTGTCTCTCCAAAGGCGAAGAGACTTCAGTGCTCGTCAGGAAGTAACGCCCGTAGTCGTTCGGCTGGATGGTGACGGTGCCGTCCTCGCCAACCTCCGTCGATTCACCCGTCAATGCGTCATAGACGTAGAGCGTTGAGGGTTGAGCGTGGAGCGTTGAGCGATGAGCGTTGTCGTTGTCGTTGACGTTATCGTTGACGTTGACGTTGACGTTGACGTTATCATTGCCCACCACGCCGAAGGGCACCATGTCAAGCTGCGGACGATGGTCGATGCTCACGGCACGCTCTCCGGCTACGGTATAGATGGTCGGCACGTCAGCAAGGTTCGAGTCGAACAGCGTCGGTGCGTCCTCCGTCTCCACATAGCCGGTGGCAGCGTCTGCGTCGAGGGCTATATCTGCCCTTGACGTGTGCTCACCGTCAGATGCCGTCAGGCTTACCCACAGCATGGGTGAAGGCTCCTGTCCGTCGCCTTGCGGATCCTGTCCGTTATTCTTTGGCACGTATTGAGTCGGATCGGTGTAGTTACCGTCGGTGATAACCCAACGGTTGAAGACGATGTTCTCCGGGGCTTCACTGGCGTTACACCTGATGATGAATGCCTGCAGCGGACGTATAATGCGGTCTGCCTTGTTCTCGGCGGTAATCTCATCGGTCGCATTCACTGCCCGTGCGGCTCCGTCCTTATAGATGTAATAGATGGGTGAGAGCTTCGGGTTGTAGCTGTAGTAGTCCTCACGATCCCCATAGCCGAAGAAGCGGCCCATGTCGATGGAGGCCATGAACGGGTTGCCCACGAGATAGTAGGTATAGCCGTCTTCGTCGGTACCTTGTGCCTGTAACTGAGACAACGGAATCTTCCATTCCTCCACATCTGCCGACGTGTTGTCGAAGACAAAGCGGCCATAGAGTTCCTCACCCTTGGTGACTGTCTTCGCATCCACAGCACCTGTAGCAGGGATGGTATTGTCCCACTGATAGTAGTCATACTGCGTGTCAGCCTTCGGCAGACGGATAAGGGCATTACCGGTCTGGGCCTTCTTATGGGCACGGATGGCAAAGCCGCCAAAGTTATTATAAGGCACCTCCACGTCGTTGAACACATGACTCCACTCCAAGAGGTTCGACGTCACACCACTGAACTTCAGTCGGGCAGAATAGTCAGTAGCACGCACATCGTTGGTCTTGGTAATGACCTTTGCCTGCTCCAGGTTCCACGACCGCTGGTAGAACGGAT
>ONRS01000165.1 GCA_900320255.1 uncultured Prevotellaceae bacterium | reverse complement strand
GTAAAATAAATACACGGTCGTGTAAGACCCTTCCCCTTCATCGTGAAGGTATGTAATGCGTTCATCTCCTTTACGTTGCAAAATTACAAAAAAGTGAGCACAATACCAAATAATTTGAGAAGTTTTTTTAGATACTGGGGGACAGTTGTTGCGCATTACAAATGATAATCAACGCAGCGAGGAATCAAGTGCCTCTTGAATTTTGGCGCACATTACTTTATATGTTTTTTCATGGTAAAATAAGGACAACATGCTATGACTGCTTCTCCGTCATGTACTTCCAGTAGCGGCGGGGCATGTCGTTGAGCTGCTTGCGCGGATTCATGCGCTCACGAATGCAGATGGCCTTGAAGTAGGTACGCCAGAGGTCCTGGAACAGCTGGTCGTTCTCACTGAGCAGGTCGTCGCGCAACCGGCCGTCCTCCAAGGAGAAGGGCAATGAGGACTCGTCTTCGAAGGTGATGCGCAGGAGCCCCCTCCTGACCTCCCCCTTGGGGACGGGAGCGTCGTGATGAGCATCAGCTGCGGGAGTATAGTAATAGCCGTACTTCCGCCGGGCATCGAAGATGAGGAAGGGCTGGTCGTTGAAGCGGTCCTGAAAATGGTCGATGACGAGGGGCAGCACGTTGTTGTCAGGCGAGACGACACCCAAGTAGGTGCCGTCCTTAGCCTTCTGGAAGCGCAGGAATTGCTTCATGCGGAGCTGTTCGTGGGCTACGCGGCGGGCAGTATTGGTCACGTAGAGGATGTCGGGGTCGCTGAAGTCACGCTCGTTAGTGCCTTGGAACACCTTATATATATAATGGAACATGGGCGTGTAAAGTTCCTTCGACTCCGACAGCCAGGCTACGGTGAGCATGCGTAGGGCCTCCTTCGACATTTTCTTCTCCAATCCGCGCCACACGCGCCCTGCCTTGTCGTCAGCCGTCACCACGTGGTGTTCCGCGTCACAGAACATAGGCAGTACGTCGCCCTCGCCCACCAGCTCCTCAGGCTGCTGGCGGAGGGCATAGGCGTCGAACACTGCCGTGAGCACGCCATCCATCGTACGGTCAAAGATATAGACAAGCATTTCACTGCAAAGGTAACACAAACGGAGGGAAACACCAAGGAAAAAGCATTTTTTATTCCCGTATTGTTAACTGGTGCAAACAACTATTTAAAGGGTTTAAGCAAAGCGTGTAACTACGAAAAATAGTTGCACACTTTGTTTTTTTTAGTTACATTTGCCCCCAGATATTCGATGCATTGATTATTTAAGCGTGATTTACAAACCTTTAAAAACAGCAAAACAATAAAAAAGAAACGTTGGTACAAAACAATATTAGCCTATATGCTTCCCATGATGGCGGTTTCGCTGAATGCAACTGCCCAGAGTGTAGGCGACGTGTCAAACATTCAGAACCAGACTGACTCCGTGACCATAAACACAAAGATATGGGATGTGGTCGAGCAGATGCCCCAGTTTCCTTTAGGCTATGTCATAGACTGGGTAAACAGTCAAGTGGTCTATCCCGAGGAAGCTAAAGCACTGGGCATTCAGGGACGTGTAATTGTGCAATACGTCATCAACGAGGACGGCTCTATCAGCGATGCACATATCATCCGCGGAATAGACCCTCAATTAGACAAGGAAGCCTTGCGCATCATCAACTCCATGCCCACGTGGAAGCCAGGCATGCAAGACGGAAAACCTGTAAAGACAAGATGGAACACACCCGTCAGCTTTACTTTCATTCTCCCTGCGGAAGAACAACAACCAATTCATAACAACAATGAAGAAACTAACGAATAAGGAACGTGAAATCATGGAACTGTATTGGCAACACGGCCCCATGTTTGTGCGCGAACTGCTGGAATACTACGCCGAACCACGGCCGCATTTCAACACACTGTCAACCACTGTGCGCAAGCTGGAGCGCGAAGGGTATCTGGACCACAAACAATACGGCACTACGTTCCAGTACTTCGCCGTCATCAGCGAGGAGGACTACGCCAAGCACAATATCTGCCAGTTAGTAGATGACTACGTAAAGGACTCTTACAAGGGGCTGGTGTCGAGCTTCCTGAAAGAAGAACGCATCTCGGCTGACGAACTGCGTGAGCTGTTGGCACAAGTCGAGGAATACGAAAAGTCGCAAAGCGTATGACCGAATACCTGTATTACAACCTGCATGTAGCGGTTCTGATAGCGGTGTTCTATATGTTCTACCGGCTACTCATTGCCAAAGAGAGCTTCCACCGACTGAACCGCATCGTGCTCATCGGGACTGCCGTGACCTCGTTCGTGCTGCCGCTGTGCGTGCTGACCTTTCACCAGACGGTGGAGGTGTCCGTCTCCAATGCGCCGGAACCTCACGAGCCCGTCCTAATGATGCCTGACGAAACCGTGAAAGGCACCGTCTTTCCCATGACAGCACCTACGACCTCCGAACCGTTCGACTGGTCCTTGGTCGTCCTGACTATTTATGTAGCAGGCGTGCTATTCGTGCTGGCAAGGATGTGTCTCTCGCTGTGGCGCATGAACAGACTCATCAAGAGCTGCCAGCTCATCCCCTTGGAGGAAGCAGACATCCCATACCTCGATGCTCTGTTGGTGCTCGAAAAGGCATATCTGGCCGTTTCCGACAGGCCCCTGTCACCATTCAGCTGGCGCAGATACATTGTCATGAGCCGTAAGGACTACGAGGAGGCAGGCCCTGTCGTGCTGGCACACGAGTTAGGGCACATCATGGAGAAGCACTCCCGTGACATATTGCTCATCGAAGTGCTCACAGCCATGCAGTGGTTCAACCCTGCCATGTGGATGCTCCGCGCAGACTTGCGCACCATCCATGAGTACGAGGCTGACCAAGCCGTATTGAATCGCGGGTTCAATGCGGTAGAGTATCTGCATCTGCTTATCAAGAAAGCCGCAGGCTATCGGGGCTATTCGTTAGCCAACGGCATCATCAATAGTAACCTCAAAAAACGTGTAGAAATGATTATGAAACCCAAGTCAAGTCGCTGGCGCTGGTTGCGTCTGGCGTATATCATCCCTATTATTGCCGTCTCGCTCTATGCTACGGCGGAAACCCAAATAAACTATATACCCGCCCAGCAGGGTGAAGAGGACATCTGGAACCGGAAGCCCGTCACACAAAAGCCTCAGGATGTGGCCATACTCATTGACAAGAATGGGCATTGGCGCACCAGTGTACCTGTCGGCGCTGTCTATTCGTGGGTCGTAAACGGACGTTTAGTGGAGCATGCTCTTGTCACTGAGGATTCTTTCTGGCAATACCATAGCGGCGAGACAGGCGAAACAGTCGTCAGTCTTGACGGCGAGGAAATCTCCATGAACAACATTCCCTACGTTCCCGTTGAGACCATCAAGGAAGTACGTTATATACAAGGCGAAAGCCCGCGGCGGATAGAATTGTTCACGACAACAAAATCCCTGCTGTATGGACAGGATGGCAGCACGCTTCCTGCCACCTTCAAGGACAAGGTGCATGGCTGGGCAACCTTTGTGGTGACAGACATGGCAACGGGCCGGATGCTTGAAGGGGCTACCGTGACCATAGTCGAGACGGGGGCTGTGGCCAAGACCAATGCCGAAGGCTGGTGCGAAATGGAAATCTCAAAGGATGCCACCGTCAGCGTAGCGTACGACGGAATGGAGACGCAGACACGCCAGATCAAGAACGTGCACCCTTTTGCAGGAGGCTATTTCCGCATGAACAAAGTCGGGGAACCGATTTACTCTCAAAGGGACAGTTATTATGGCGGGTTACAGGAAGAGGCACAATTCCCTGGCGACATGAACCGGTGGATACAGCAGCACTCACGCTATGCCGGCAAGGAAAGACATATCAGTGTTGAGTTTGTGGTCAATGAGGATGGTTCCGTCAGTGGTGCACGGATTCATCAAGGTGTCAGCGCCGAACTGAATGCTGAGGCTTTGCGGCTGGTTAATGCTATGCCCCGCTGGAGACCTGCCATCAAAGAGGGCCGCCCGGTGAAATGCCTGTGCTACGCTGATACCCACATAGGAACCCGTTAGTCGGACGTGCTCACTCCTCAAACTCCAGCGACAGCTGCTGCTCGGCGGCAATGCGCTTCTGCTGGGCCTTGCTGACGAGCAGGGGGCGCAGACGCTCAGGGTGCAGCTCGTTAATGCCGATGATGGGCATGGAGTAGCCGTCGGTCAGCTCGCCACAGGTAATGAAGTACTTGGCTTTCTTCATCACCACGCCCATCTTCTTCAGGTGGTAGGAGGTGATGCGGCTGAAGCGGCGGGTGTTCACGATGAGCCATGCCGACTTGGTGCCGATGCCTGGCACACGGAGTATGCGCTCATAGTCGTCGCGGTTGATATCGACGGGGAACTGCTCGGGGTGACGCAATGCCCACGCTAACTTCGGGTCAACCTCTAAGTCGAGGTTCGCATGGGCATCATCTACAATCTCCTCCACCTTGAAGTGGTAGAAGCGCAGGAGCCAGTCGGCCTGATAGAGCCGGTTCTCGCGTACCAGGGGCGGCTGCTTCAGCACGGGCAGCCGCTTGTCGTAGGTGTTCACGCTGATATAGGCCGAATAATAGACGCGGCGCATGGTGGGCTGGCCGTACAGGGCTGACGACATGTTGAGAATGTCGCGGTCGCTCTCCTGCGTGGCTCCCACAATCATCTGGGTCGATTGTCCGGCAGGCACGAAGCGTGGCGCATGGCGAAACTTCCGGCGGTCTTCCTTGTTCTCCAACACGCCCTGCTGAATGAGCTTCATCGGCTGGAACACGCTCTTGTGGTCCTTGTCGGGAGCCAGCAGCTTGAGCGACTCCTCCTTCGGAATCTCTATGTTCACGCTCATGCGGTCGGCCCAGCGGCCCGCCTCGTTGAGCAGTTCCTGCGAGGCTCCGGGTATGGCCTTCAGGTGGATGTAGCCGTTAAAGCGGTGCAGGGTGCGCAGGTCACGCACAATGGCCGTCAGCCGCTCCATGGTGTAGTCGGGGTTACGCACGACGCCGCTGGAGAGGAACAGCCCCTCAATGTAGTTGCGGCGGTAGAACTCCATGGTGATTTCCTCGAGTTCGGAAACCGAGAGCGTAGCACGCTTGATGTCGTTCGAACGGCGATTGATGCAGTAGGCACAGTCGTACATGCAGTGGTTGGTCAGCATCACCTTGAGCAGCGAGATGCACCGGCCGTCGTCGGCAAACGAGTGGCAGATGCCCACACCGCCCACGGTGTTGCCCACCATGCCCTTCTTGCCGCCGCGCACTGTTCCGCTCGACGAACACGACACGTCGTACTTGGCCGACTCGGCCAGCACGCGCAGTTTCTCCATAACCTGAGCTGTCAGCATCTATTTTATTTTCGATTTACGGATTTTCGATTTACGATTTAATTGTTAGCGTTAGGGTTAACATTTCACCTTGCCTCCGCGTCGGTCTTACGAATAAACAGATTGTCGTGAGCCGTCATGAGGATGTAGTTGTCGGCATCCTCCTGGAACTCGTCGGCAAGGATGGTGCCACGCTTCACGGTGCCGAAGAAGATGTCGGGCTTTCCGTCCTCATAGTTCTCACGGTACAGGGGTGTCTCTTCCTTCGTCGCCACGAGCACACGCTGTCCGTTGCCGCTGTACCAGTTCTGACTGCCCACATACTTGGTGTAGCACCAGCCCGTCACGTTGCCCACACTGACCTGGGTCCACTTGCCCTGCTGGCCGCGCCAGATGCCGTTGCCCAGTCCGTGGTTGAACATCCAGAGTTTTTCCACAATCTTTGCCTTGGCCGACGGGCGTTGACGCACGTTGACGAATCCGTCGTCCGACGTGGCATACACTACGGTCAGCACATCCTGTGCCCACAGCGAACCGCACACCATGAGTGCAGCCATAAACATCATGATTCTCCTCATTGTCTTTTTTTAATTTAGCTGCTACAAAGGTACAAATAAGTGAGAACAATGCAAAAGAAAAATCGATTTTTTTGTTTGCATTGTCGAACGAGAGTACCTTCGACCAGCGGTCAAAGGTACAAATTTAATTGACAAAATCACCATATTCGTTGAAAAATTTTGGCAGAAAAGTGTGAAATGGCTAACTTTGCAGCAATATTAGGAAGTTAAACTAAACAAACGAAACGACATGATGAAAAGATTGTTATTGATCCTGATGACAATGGCGGGAGTCCTTGCGGCACAGGCCGACGACTACCCCTACCTGACGTTTGAGACCAGCGACGGCACGGTACAGTCCGTCTCCACTACGTCACTCAAACTTGAAATCAGCGGCGACAAACTGCTGGTGAACGACGGCGCACAGAGTTTTACCCTCACCGACCTCAAGAAAATGTACTTCTCAACCAACGATGCCACGGGCATTGACGGGAACGTCAACGTTAACGCTCAACCCTCAACCCTCAACCCTCAACTCTGGTTCACCATCGACGGACGTATGCTCAGCGGCAAGCCCACTAAGAAGGGCATCTACATCAACAATGGGCATAAGGTTATTATTAAATAAGGAGGAACAGCTATGAAGAAGATTGCAACACTCTTGGCAGCTGTGCTGGTCACGATGACAGCCGCTGCGCAGACCTTGAGCATTCAGACAGGACAGGTCACATGGCTGTTTCCTGCCAACCAGGCCGGCGAGATGACCTGGACCGACGGTGAGACGCTGACCGTGATGAACAAGACGTTCAACGTCAGCGACATTACGGCCATGACCGTTGACCAGACGCAGGTGACCGACGGCACCGTAGGCGTGAGCTATGACGGCACGACGGCGAACGTCACCGTGGCAGGCAACGTGGCACAGTACCTGACGGTGGAGACCAGCGGTGCACACGTCAGCATCGTGCAGAGCGAAGACCTGGCAGAGGAGATTACCTACACACTGGCAGGCACATCGGCCGACGGCGGCTTCTATATGGAGGGCTCCTACAAGGCCACCATTGAGCTGAACGGACTGACACTGACTAACCAGTCGGCCACCTACAGCGGTGCTGCCGTGCACATTCAGAACGGCAAGCGCATCAAGGTGAAGCCCCTCACAGGCACCACCAACACGCTGGTTGACGCAGCCTCGGGCGCTCAGAAGGGCTGCCTCTACATCAAGGGACATGCCGAGTTTGCCCAGAAGGGCACGCTGAACGTGACCAGTAACGTGAAGCACGCCATCAAGACGGGCGAGTACTTCACCATCAAGAACGCCACTATCAACGTGCTGGGTGCTGTGGGCGACGGCATCTCGTGTAACGAATACTTCCTCATGGAGAGCGGCACTATCAACATCAGCGGCACGCAGGACGACGGCATTCAGTGTGACCTGGACGGCACGGAATCAACGGGCGAGCTGACCGACCACGAGGATGAGGACTCTGGCAACATCTACCTGCAAGGCGGCACCATCAACGTCAGCGTGACGGCAGACAAGGCGAAGGCCATCAAGAGTGAGGGTGACATGACAATAACAGGAGGAACCATTACGTGCACCACCAGCGGCGGCGGCGTGTGGGACACCGACGAGCTGAAGACCAAGGCGGCAGCCTGTCTGAGTGCCGACGGCAACATGACCATCAGCGGCGAGGCTGTGCTTAACCTGACCAGCACCGGTGCCGGCGGCAAGGGCATCAGTGTGGATGGCACGCTGACCTTCAATGGTGGAACAACGACCGCCTCCACATCGGGCAATGCCCTCGTGGCCTCGTCGAGCGGCAGTCTCTCGGTCATCACCGACTCACGCAACCTCGACTACTACACCACGAGCTACAAATCGTCGCCCAAGGGCATCAAGGCCGATGGTGCCATCATCATCAACGACGGCATCATCAACGTCACCACCACAGGTGCCGGCGGCGAGGGCATTGAGAGCAAGGACTACATCAACATAACCGGCGGACAGGTCATCGTCAACGCCAGCGACGATGCCATCAACGCGGCGTACAAAAAGAACGACCAGAAGCAATGGGTGTCTGGGTCTGGCGACCTGACCATTACGGGCGGCTACATCTTTGCCCGCTCTACTGGCAACGACGGCATGGACTCTAACGGCGACACCAAGATTTCGGGCGGCATCATCTACGCCATTGGTGCCTCTGGTGGCGAGATGGCCATCGATGCCAACACCGAGGAGCAGAAGAAACTCTACATCACGGGCGGTACCATCTTCGCCTTAGGCAACCTGGAGAACGGGGCCAGCATTAACGGCGGCACCTGTAAGCAGACCACCTCATGGACGGGCAACACATGGTATGCCCTCTACAACGGCTCGACGCTCGTTGGTGCCTTCAAGACACCCACTAAGTCAAGCACGAGTACAGGAGGCGGTCCTGGCGGCGGTGGCCCTGGCGGCGGAGGTCCCGGTGGAGGCAACAGCCAGAAACTCGTTGTCTATACCAGCTCCACACCGGCACTGAAGTCGGGTGCCACCATCAGCGGCGGCACGGAGTACTTCGACGGCATGGCCAAGTTCGACTGCACGGTGTCAGGCGGTTCTGACGTCACCCTGAGCAACTATTCGTCGTCAGGCGGCGGTGGCGGCTGGTGGTAAAAGGTGAAGAGTGAAGAGTGAAAAGCAAATTCTTCACTCTTCACTTTTCACTCTTCACTTTTTTTATTACCTTTGTACCCAGAAACCAATAACTAAGAACATTATGAAGAGATTTTTATTACCCCTCTTGCTGCTGGCAACAGCATTCTGCAGCGCTCAGGAAGCAGAAGTGAAGTCACCCGACGGACAGCTCGTCGTACGCGTAGGTACCGATAACGGACTGGCCTACTACACTGTCATGCTCAACGGGCAGACTGTGCTCCATCGCTCACGACTGGGTTTCACCGCTGACTACGGGGACTTCAGCCAGGGGCTCACTCTAAGAGACTGGAAGGCCGATGCCGAAGACTACGACTACGTCATGACACGCACCAAGGCTTCTGGGGCTGGTGTCAAGGCTGGCGTGCTTACGGCTACGTTCCAGAATGCCCGGCAACAGCCCATGCAAGTAGAGTTTAAGGTCAAAAACCGCGATGTGGCTTTCCGTTATCATCTGAGTCCAGTGAGCGAAGGGCGCCCCAAGAGTGCCGTCATACTGTCTGAAGCCTCTTCGTTCTGTCTGCCCGAAGGCACCACCACGTTCCTCTCGCCGCAGAGCGACCCCATGATAGGCTGGGAGCGCACCAAGCCCAGCTACGAAGAAGTGTATAGGGCCGACCGTCCCATGACGGAGCGTTCGCAGTACGGTCACGGCTACGTGTTTCCGGCACTGTTCAGCCTCCCCCCTGCCCCCTCCCAAGGAGGGGGAGTCTGGGTGCTCATCAGCGAGACGGGCGTGAATGGTAATTACGTGGGGGCGCACCTTAGTGACTACAATCCCTCCTCCCTTGGGGAGGAGGCGGGCTCCTATCAGATTGCCTTCCCCATGCCCGGTGAGAATAACGGCATAGGCACCACAACGGCAGGCGTGCCCCTACCCTGCACCACCCCCTGGCGCACCATCACCGTAGGTACGCTGGCCGACATCGTCATGACCACCATCAGCTTCGACCTGGTGGAGCCACAGTACGAGGCGTCGCAGCAGTACCGGCCAGGCCGCTACGTGTGGAGCTGGCTCATCGGACAGGACGAGAGCATCAACTATGATGACCAGGTACGCTTCATCGACTTGGCTGCCGCAATGGGCTTTGAGTACTGTCTGGTAGATAACTGGTGGGACCAGCGAATAGGCCGTGACCGCATAGAGGAGCTGTCACGTTACGCCCAGCAAAAGGGTGTGAGCCTCATGCTCTGGTACAACTCCAACGGCTACGAGAACGATGCCCCGCAGACGCCCCGCCAGTGCATGAACACACCGCAGGCACGTGATGCTGAAATGGCCTGGCTGCAGCGCATCGGCGTGAAAGGCATCAAGGTAGATTTCTTCGGAGGCGACAAGCAGCCCACCATGCAGCTCTACGAGGATATTCTCTACGATGCCAACCGCTACGGGCTGCAGGTCATCTTCCACGGCTGTACCCTGCCGCGTGGTTGGGAAAGAATGTACCCCAACTTCGTGGCGTCAGAGGCAGTGCTGGCCTCAGAGAACGTCATGTTCGACGAAGGGGCTGCCAAGCGTGAGCCGTTCGACCTGACGCTGCATCCCTTCTGCCGCAATGCTACGGCCTCGATGGACTGGGGCGGCATCATCATGAACCGCTACATGGCGACCGACAACAAGTCACGCCATCGTCGCCATACCACCGACATTTTCGAACTGGCCTCTGGTATCACCATGCAGACCAGCATCCAGTGTGTGGCCATGCAGCCCAATAACCTCGGCGAGCTGCCACAGTTTGAGCTTGACTTCCTGCGCCAGCTGCCCACCACGTGGGACGAGACACACTTCATTGACGGCTACCCAGGCCGCTACGTCGTGCTGGCCCGCCGTCACGGCACCCAGTGGTACGTGGCCGGACTGAACGCTGAACCAAACACAAAAAAACTGACCCTGCAGCTACCCATGCTGGCCGGTCAGACCGTCAGTTACTACACCGACAACCGTAACGGCGAGCCCCAGCTCAGCACCCTCAAGGTTGACAAGCAAGGACGCGCCAAAGTCGAGATGCAGCCCAATGGCGGCATCATTCTGAAGTAGTAAGGGACATGTCTATTTCAAGCGAAATGAGGTTTCGATGCTGTTGAGTTCCTCGCTGAAGGCTTTGTCAACCTTCAGGCGCTGCTCAACGGCTGAACAGGAGTGAATGACGGTGGAGTGGTCGCGGTTGCCAATGAGCTGGCCAATGCGTGAGGCGGGCATCTTGGTGTACTTCTGTGCCAGATACATGCTGACCTGACGCACGATGACGTAGTCGCGCTTGCGGCTGCGACTGAACACCTGCTGCTGGCTGACGTTGAAGTGGCCACAGACCTTCTCCAAAATGTCGTCGATGGTGAGCGGCTTGTTGTCAACTTTGACAGCACGCTTGATAACGCGCTCGGCCAGACGCATGTCAATACCACTATTATAAACAATGGAGTAAGCCATGAGCGAGTTGATGACGCCCTCCAAGTCACGCACACTGCCATTAGCCGTCTCAGCTATGAACTGTATAACCTCGGCAGGAATCTTCAGTCCGTCACGCCGACACTTGGCATTCAGAATGTCGATGCATAGCTGCACATTGGGTTTCTCTAACTCGGCAATGAGTCCACAAGAGAAACGCGTCAGCAGACGGTCTTTCATGCCCTGCAGGTCAACGGGAGGCCTGTCGCTGGCCAGAATGATTTGCTTGCCGTTACGGAACAGGTGGTTGAAAATGTGGAAGAACGTGTCAAGCGTCTTAGGCGAACTTGACCATTCCTGTATGTCATCGACTATCAGCACGTCAATGGTCTGATAGAAGTTGATGAAGTCGTTGGTGGTGTTATGGCGCACAGCATCAGTGAACTGCACCTGGAACAGGCGGGCACTGACATAGAGCACACGGCGCTGGGGGAACAGTTCCTTACAGCGCACTCCGATGGCGTTAATGAGGTGGGTCTTGCCACAGCCCGACGGTCCGAAGACGAAGAAAGGGTTGAAGGTGGTCTTTCCCGGATGCTCAGCCACGGAGAGGCCTACGGTGCGCGGCAGGCGGTTGCTGTCGCCCTCAATAAACGAGGCGAAGGTCTTGTGGACATCGAGCTGTGAGCTGAGCTGCTGTGGCACGGCCACATCGAGCGGCGTGGGAGCCTTGTTGCCGCGGGCTGTAGCCGCTGGAGTGTCTATCTCGCCCGGTTGCTCGCCCTCCACCACCTGAGTCAAGCGGTGAGCCTTGTCGGTAACGATGCGATAGGTAAGCCTGGTTCTTTCGCCGAAACAGCGGGTAAGTACCTTACTAAGCAGACCCACGTAGTACTGCTCCAAGTACTCGTAAACGTACGGACTTGGAACCTGCACCAACACCGTGCGGCTGTCCTCGGAGTAAGACTCGAAGACGATTGGCGCAAACCACGTTTTGTATTGCTGCTCTGAGACGTTATTTCTTATCAGACTAAGGCAGTCGTCCCATAGCGCCTCATGTTTTTTCTGCATATAGGCGTGTACTTATTTATAATATTTCGGTTTTTATGGTGTCTATTCTTGTAAAGACTACCAAGGGAACCTTGATTTCGAGTGCAAATTTCGCACTTTTTTTTGAAACTTGCAAATCTCCGTTTTATGCATTTTCTATTCAGAAAGCGCGTAACTTGCTATCGTTTAACGCCTTCTCAGCGTTTTCCGACATTTATTCAAATTCCGCCCCTTGCAGGTTTGTAAGTATATGTAACTCAACGTTTTTCAGAATAGCTGCACACACTTCCTGAGCTGTGCTATTTGCTTTCACACATCTACCCTAAAAGTGGTTGTATCAAGCGGTTGTGCAACCCGCCATAAAGAAGGCCGCCGAAGCGGCCCTATTTAGACAAAATAAAAATTACAATGATTATTTATCCCTTCTTCCGAATAAAGAGAAATGCACGTATCGTTTCGGGTGCTGGCGCAGGTCTATGAGCAACGAGTCGGCCGAATGCATGGTTGCATTCAGGTTGTTGTAGAGTGACCGGTCGTTCATGAGCAGTCCTAACGTGCCCTTGTCGCTATTAAGGGCCACGGTCATCTGGTGCACGTTGTCGAGGGTGGCATCGACCTTGGCCATCGTGGCCGCCAAGTCTATCTGGTTCAGATTACCCGTCAGCTGCTCGGTATTGTCAAGCACGTTGTTAGCCTTTGTCATCATACCCGGCACGTCGTGGTTCAGCTGTGCCATGAGTTTGTTCAGCTCGCGGGTCGAGGTGGTCAGGTTACCCGTTATCTGGTCAATGTTATGCATTGACGATGGAATGGCGGGGTCAGCCAGCAGCGTATTGAGGCTGAGCAGAATGGAGTCAAGCTTGGGCAGCATCTGCTCAATGGAGGGAATCAGTGCTGCCGCCTTGGTCATGATGCCGGCATTGACAGTGCCGTCGATGGTGTCACCCATCTGCATCATACCATTGATAGCCTCGGGGAAGTTCAGGTTAATCTTAATGTTTCCCAGCATGTCGCTTTCCAGCGTGGCAGCCGTTCCAACGGGCAGTTTCATCCGCTCGTTCAGCTCCACTTCGGCCACAATGTCGCTCGCATTCTCAAAGTCGTAGATGATTTGCTTGACCACACCGACGCGATAACCACGGGCATAGACAGGACTGGAAGCAGAGAGACCGCCGATGTTATCGAACTTTACATAATAGGCATTGCTGTTGGAGAAAAGGTTCAGGCCTTTCAGGAACGACAGTCCAAAGAACAGGACCACTATGCCTACGATAGCCACTAAGGCTATTTGAACTTCTTTTGTCAGGAATTTCATTCTTCTTTATCGTTTGTTTCTGTTTTGCCGGAATTCGCGTATAGCCTCCTGCACGTCGCAGCGCTGACCGTTCTTAAAGGCAATGATGAATGCCTGTGGGAACTTGTCGAGCAGCTGTTTGCGCAACCGGCTGATTTCATTATAGTCAGTAGAGGCCCCTACCGTGTATTTATACAGCCCGCCCTCTTGATAGTAATCAACGTCACGTACTCCCTTCAACTGAGCGGCATTGGCTTTCAGCTTCGTGGAGTTAGCGGTTATCTGCACTTTGAAGACCGGACGGCCCGGCGGTATGGCGGCCACCGCTTCAATGTCGGTAGGCGAAGGCTCAGGCGCCTCAGTCGTAACGACAGCCTCCTCTTCTTGGGATACGGTAGGGGGAGTGGTGGTAGAGGCTGGCTGCGAGGGTGTGTCTGGCTGTGGCGTAACAACCCGCTCTTCTGGGGATACTGCCGGGGGAGAGGTTGGCACCACACTCGGAATCTCAATAGCAGGGGCATTGTCAGGCTCATAGGGAATAGTGATGTTCTCGTTGTAGCGTTTCTTATAGGCCATGAAGGCATTAAAGAAACCCTGCGTGTAGAGTTTCACGGCCTCGGCAGAGTTCATGAACTGCTCTTCATCGGCCGTAGAGATAAAGCCCAGTTCCATCAGACAGCCCGGCATGGCCGACAGGCGCAGCACGGCCAGGTTCTTCTGGTGGGCGCCCATGTCCTGACGGCCTGTAGCTCGGCAGACGTAGCGCTGCATGTACTTCGACAGTTCCACGCTGCGTTCCATGTTGTTGTCTTGGATGAACTCGAACAGGATGTCACTCTCCGGCGAATTAGGGTCGTAGCCCTGATAAATCTGCTGATAGTTAGGCTCCAGGAGGATGACAGAGTTCTCACGTTTGGCCACGTCAAGGTTCTTGTCGATGGCCGTTCCGCTCTCGCCCTTACCAAGGGTATAGGTCTGGTAGCCACGGGCTATGCGGCCCTTCCCCACCGAGTTGATATGAACAGACACAAAAAGGTCGGCCTTTGCCTGATTGGCTATTTCGGCCCTTCGCCAAAGCTCCACGAAGACATCGGTCTTGCGGGTGTAAATGACCTTGACATCGGGACAGTTCTTCTCGACAGCCGCTCCGAAGGCCAGCGCGTAGCGTAGCGTCAGGTCTTTCTCCTTCGAGACATAGCCCAACGCGCCAGCATCATGGCCGCCGTGGCCTGCGTCGATAACAAGCACAAACTTACGGTTTGCAGCAGTCATCGCAACCGCAAACGAGAACGTCATCCACAAGCAGAGTATCAACTTTTTGCTCATCATATACTATAAAGTGCTGCAAATGTAGTTATTTTTCAGCAGAAACTCTTATTACTCTTATCAGTTTTATCATTTATTAAGTGTATCTCTACTCCTGCTCCTCTGCAGTCGGCACCCATCGGCGGATTAAGTTTCGTCAGTTCCAAGTCGATGGAGGTAATAGCGGGATACGCCTTTCTGACAGCATCAACAATGCGTCCTGCCACGTGTTCCAGCAGTTTCGAGGGCACGTCCATCTGGTGTTTGACGAGCTCATAGACCTCGGCATAGTTCAGCGTGTCGCCAACGTCGTCGGTCCGCATGGCCCGCGAGATGTCATAACCCAAGCGGAGGTTCACCACGAAGTCGGCTCCCACGGCCGTCTCCTGGGGCAGCACCCCATGGAAGGCATGGAAGCGGACATCGTTCAGGGTGATATAGCTGGTCATACACATAGGCACCGACATCAACCACAGCGGCTGGAGCCGCAGTTCTTACAGATAAGACAACCTTCCTGATAGACCAGTGTCTCCTGACCACAGTTAGGACACTTCTGACCCTTGGCCTCGGTACCGTCGATGACATACTTCTTCAGGGCACGCTCCACACCGTTCTTCCAAGTGTTAATGCTCTCGCTCTTCAGCTGCAGTGAGCCTACCAGCTTGATGACGTGGTCAATAGGCATACGGTAGCGCAACACACCCGAGATGAGCTTGGCGTAGTTCCAGTACTCGGGATTGAACTTCTCTGACAGGCCCTCAACGGTGGTCTTGTAACCACGCTTATTCTCAAACTGGAAGTCGTAACGCTTCGTGCCGTCGGGGTTCTGCTGCTTGATGATTTTTCCCTTCGTCACGCTCTTGGGCAGCATGATGCCTTCCTCGTCGTCCTGCAGACCGGTGAAGATTTCGTAGGGATAGCCGTCCAGCAGTCCGACGAAGGCCACCCACTTGTCCTTGTTGTTCTGGAAGCGCACCACGTCGCATTCCAGCACCTGCGGGCGCACCTCGGTGACCTCGGGGTGCTTGCAGGGAGCCTCAACGGGCTTCTCTTCCTTTTTCTTCTCAACGGCTATCATCACACCGGCACGGCTTCCGTCACGGTAGATGGTGCAGCCCTTACAGCCTGAACGCCATGCTTCTACATAGAGACGGTTCACCAGGGCCTCGTCAACGTCGTTAGGCAGGTTGACGGTGACGCTGATGGAGTGGTCAACCCACTTCTGAATGGCACCCTGCATGCGTACCTTCATCAGCCAGTCAACATCGTTGGCAGTGGCCTTATAATATGGAGAGCGGGCCACCAGCGCGTCTATCTCCTCCTGGGTGTAGCGCTTTGTGGTGTCGAGTCCGTTCACCTCCATCCACTTCATGAACTTGGGGTGATAGACAATATACTCCTCGAACGAGTCGCCCACCTCGTCAACAAAGTCAATATGCACATCGGTGTCACTGGGGTTAACCTTTCGACGGCGCTTATACACGGGCATGAAGACCGGCTCAATGCCACTCGTGGTCTGCGTCATCAGACTGGTGGTGCCCGTGGGGGCAATGGTCAGACAGGCAATGTTACGGCGGCCGTACTTCACCATGTCTTTATACAGCTGGTCATCGGCTTCTCTGAGTCGCAGAATGAACGGGTTCTGTTCCTCACGGCGGGCATCGTAGATTTCGAAGGCGCCACGCTCACGGGCCATCTCTACCGACGAGCGGTAGGCAGTAAGGGCCAGCGTGCGGTGCACGTTGACCGAGAAGTCGGTAGCCTCCTGGGTACCGTAGCGCAGCCCCATGGCGGCTATCATGTCGCCCTCGGCCGTGATGCCCACGCCTGTGCGACGGCCCTTCGAGCTCTTGTTCTTAATTTTCTCCCAGAGGTGCTCTTCGGCTCCCTTCACTTCAGGCAGCTGCGGATCGGAAGCTATCTTCTCCAGTATCAGGTCTATCTTCTCCAGCTCCAAATCGACGATGTCGTCCATCAGTCGCTGGGCTTTCCTTACATGGTCGCGGAACAGGTCGTAGTCGAAGTAGGCCTCTTTAGTGAAGGGATTAACCACGTACGAATAGAGGTTGATGGAGAGCAGCCTGCATGAGTCATAGGGACAAAGGGGAATCTCGCCACAGGGGTTCGTGGAAACGGTGCGGAAGCCAAGGTCAGCGTAGCAGTCCGGAATACTCTCACGCAGAATGGTGTCCCAGAACAGCACGCCGGGCTCGGCGCTCTTCCACGCATTGTGCACTATCTTTGCCCACAGGTCCTTTGCACTAATCTCTTTCCGCCATTCAGGCTCTTGGCTGTCAATGGGCCACTGCTGTACGTAGGGTTTGTTGTTGACGGCGGCCTCCATAAACTCATCGTCTATTTTCACCGAGACATTGGCCCCCGTTACCTTCCCTTCAGTCATCTTGGCATCAATGAAAGCCTCTGAGTCAGGATGCTTGATGCTCACCGAAAGCATGAGCGCACCGCGCCGGCCGTCCTGTGCCACCTCGCGCGTACTATTACTATATCGCTCCATAAAGGGCACCAGCCCCGTCGAGGTGAGCGCCGAGTTGTTCACCGGCGACCCCTTCGGACGTATGTGGCTCAGGTCATGACCCACGCCGCCACGACGCTTCATCAGCTGCACCTGCTCCTCGTCAATGCGCAGAATGGCACCATACGAGTCGGCATTACCGTCGAGTCCAATCACGAAGCAATTGCTCAGCGAGGCCACCTGATGGTTGTTGCCGATGCCTGTCATCGGACTTCCTGCCGGAACAATATAGCGGAAATGGTCGAGCAGCGCGAATATATCCTCTGCCGACATCGGGTTAGCGTACTTTTGTTCTATACGGGCAATCTCGAGGGCTATCCTGCGATGCATGTCGGCTGGCGACTGCTCATAGATACGCCCCTGCGAATCTTTCATCGCATACTTGGTCACCCATACTCTGGCGGCGAGCTCATCACCGTCAAAATATTGTCGCGAAGCCTCTAAAGCCTCGTCGTAAGTGTAGGTTTTTATTGGTTCCATTAATACGTCAGTTTAAATTTTCTGCAAAGGTAGTAACTTTATCTCACACTACAAATTATTTTTTCGGAAAACTTTTAGGAATTTTTCCGTTACAAAGTAATCCGTTTTGGAAAACTTTTTACCAAAAAACGTTAAAGCCCTTCATTTAGAACTGAAAACGAAGATTTCTTCGTACTTTTGTAACTCAAAACAATTCTAAAATGAAAAGAATAGCCATTCTACTACTATTTCTGGCTGCCACAACGGCCTTTTCACACGCTGTTCCAGCCAAGCCGGGCACACGCCGGACCTTGACGCTGGCCGACGGCACACAGGTCAGTGCCGTCCTCACTGGTGACGAGCACTTGCACTTCTGGACAACCGACGACGGACGCATATTCACTGACAACGGACAACCGGTCAGCCCCTCTGACCTGCAACAGATGAAGCGGACTGCCACCAAGCGTCGCGCCCAGGCTGCCAAGCGGCGTGCTGCCAGACGGTCGGCCAACAGGCTGTACGAGGGTTCTAAACGCGGACTTATCATCCTCGTGGAGTTCGCCGTCCAGAAGTTCCGCAGCGGCCACGACCTCGAGCTCTACCAGCGCATTGCCAACGAGCCGGGCTTCAGCACCATCGACGGTTTCCACGCCAGCGTCCATGACTACTTCCTCGACCAAAGCCGAGGCCTCTTCGACCTCAAGTTCGACGTGGTGGGGCCTATTCCCATGCCCTACGATTATGCCTACTACGGTGAAAACGGCGGAAAGTACAACTTCGACTTGCATCCAGGCGAAATGGTGATAACGGCTTGTCAGGCCATCGACGACGACATCAACTTCGCCGACTACGACTGGGACGGCAACGGCGAGGTGGACCAGGTCATGATTATCTATGCCGGACGTGGCGAGAACTCCGGCGGCGGCTCCAACACCATCTGGCCTCACGAGTGGAACTTGACGGAGGCTGAAGGCAGCACCATCACCCTCGACGGCGTGGTCATCGACACCTACGCCTGTTCATGCGAGATGCAGAGCAACACCCACATAGACGGCATCGGCACCACCTGTCACGAGTTCAGCCACTGCCTCGGACTGCCCGACTTCTACGACGTTGAATACGGCGGCAACTACGGCATGGGCCGTTGGTCGCTCATGGCCGGTGGCAGCTACAATGATAATGCCTTCACGCCTGCCGGCTATACCAGCTACGAGCGTATGTACAGCGGTTGGCTCACCCCCGTGGAGCTGAAGGGCGACGAGGAAGTCAGCCAGATGAAGTCGCTCACCGAGGGAGGCGAGGCTTACATCATCTACAACGATGCCTACCCCGACGAGTACTACCTGATAGAGAACCGCCAGCCCGTCAGCTGGGACTACTACCTGCCGGGCAGCGGACTGCTGGTGCTGCATGTGGACTACGACGAGACGGTGTGGTACTGGAACCTCGTCAACACTATCGGCAATTATGAGGACGACCCCGAATACGGGCCGGGAGCCGTCAACGACCACCAGCGCTGCACCATCTTCCATGCTGACAATTATTCGCACAGCAGCACGTCAGCACCCTACCCAACTTATAACAACAACAGCCTTACGCCCCAATCAGAGCCTGCCGCCTCGCTCTATCATCTTAACAGTAATGGCGAAATGTTCATGACCGTAGGCATTACTGACATTACGCAGAACGCCGACGGCACCATCGCCTTCAATGCTGCGGGCACTACCACGGGGATTAATGGGAACAGGAACGAAAACGGAGGCATGAACGGAAGCTGGTACACCCTCGACGGCCGCCCTGTCAACAACCCCGCACATGGCATCTATATTTATAAAGGAAAAAAGGTAAAATTGTAAAATTGTAAAATAGTAGAATCAATATGAAAGCTCATCTCACCCGCCGAACCATACGCCGCTACGCTGACCGCGACGTCTCTGAAGAATTACTCAGCCGTCTGCTCAACGAAGCCGCACGCACCCAGACCATGGGCAACCTGCAACTGTACAGCGTCATCGTTACCCGTGACCCGCAAATGAAGCAACGGCTCGCGCCTGCCCATTTCAACCAGCCCATGGTGACTCAGGCTCCTGTCGTGCTCACCATTTGTGCCGACTTCAACCGTACTACGCAATGGTGCCGCAACCGCAAGGCCGACCCGGGCTACGACAATCTGCTCTCGTACCAGAATGCCGCCACTGACGCCCTGCTCTACACGCAGACACTTTGTAACCTCATGGACGAGGAGGGACTGGGCTACTGCTATCTCGGCACTACGGTCTATCAGCCGCAGGCCATCATCGACGCGCTACAGCTGCCAAGCCTTGTCATGCCCGTAGCAACCCTCACCGTCGGCTGGCCTGCCGAAGAGCCTCCCCTCTCCGACCGTCTGCCTGTTGAGTCGTTCGTGCACCAGGAGACCTATCGCGACTACACCCCCGAGGACATTGATACCTATTATAATAATAAGGAGCAGTTGCCCGAAAACCAAGAGTTCGTACGCATCAACCAGAAAGAGACACTGGCTCAGGTCTTCACCGACATCCGCTATACGAAAAAGGACAACGAGGCCATGAGCGAAGGACTGCTACAGACGCTGAAGCGCCAGGGCTTCCTGCTCGTCATGCTATTCTCCCTCCTCCTTTCTCCTTTCTCCTTCCTCGAAGCCTATGCCCAGTCCTGGACCGCCGACAACGGCAATGGCACCTACACCAACCCGCTGTTCTACGACGAGTTCAGCGACCCCGACATTCTGCGCGTGGGCGACGACTACTACCTGGCCGGCACCACCATGCACTCCGTACCCGGACTGGTCATCCTGCACTCGCGCGACCTCGTCAACTGGGAGAACATCAGCTACTGCTTCGACCGCTTCGACTTCCCCGACGATGCCTTCGCACTGAAGAACCACAAGGAGATTTACGGTCAGGGCATCTGGGCACCCTGCATCCGCTACAATAACGGACAGTTCTACATCTACTCCAACATCAACGGCAAGGGTCTGCAATGCTATACGTCCAAGGACATTCGCGGACCGTGGAAGCACCAGAACATGCAGGGACGCATCTACGACCTCTCCGTGCTCTTCGACGACGACGGCAAGATATATGCCATTCACGGCTATGGCGAGGTACACTGCACCGAGCTGAAGCCCGACATGAGCGGACCTAAGGAAGAGACCGACCGCATCATCATCCCCGAAGGCTCCGGCGTCGGCGAGGGGCACCACATGTACAAGATTGACGGCATGTACTACCTTATCTCCACCGACTACATGCCCAACGGACGCACCCTCTGCTCGCGCTCGAAGAACATCTGGGGACCTTACGAGACACGTGTCATTACTGCCGACGAGACCTTCGGCTACCATGCCGCACCGCTCACCCAGGTGCCGCAGGGTGAGCAATACCGCATAGGCCAAGACGGCACCAACTTCGGCATTCCCGCCGCCGATAAGGATGCCACCGCCTGCTCGAACATCCACCAGGGCGGCATTGTGCAGGACCAGAGCGGACAGTGGTGGGCCCTGCTCATGATGGACTTCCACTCCATAGGCCGCACCACCACCCTTGCCCCCATCACGTGGAAGGACGGATGGCCCATGCTCGGACTGGAGGGAAACCTCGGACGTGCCCCACGGACGTGGTTTAAGCCAAACGTGGGTGATGTTTCGAGCTACGAGGTACGAGGTACGAGGTACGAGAATACACCCCATGCCCCCTACGTCCGCTCGGACGACTTCAACTATTCTCGAACCTCGAACAATTCTCGAACCTCATACCTCGAACCTCGAACCTCGAATAACTCCCTCTCCCCCATCTGGCAATGGAACCACAACCCCGACGACTCAAAGTGGAGCCTGAAGAACGGACGACTGCGCATTCAGGCACAGCCCGCCGAACAGCTCATGTGGGCCCGCAACACGCTGACCCAGCGTGTCATCGGTCCGCGTAGCATCGCTACCGTCGAGCTTTACACCAAAGGCATGAAGGACGGCGACATCTGCGGCTTGGGCAACATCAACGTGCCCTGCTCGTGGATTGGCGTGATGAAGGACGACCACACCAGCACGCTCCTCCTCCAGGCATTCAGCCAGTACAGGGCTGACCCCACGCTTGCCCCTGCAATTGTGCCCGTCACTACTGAGAAGATCTGGCTCCGGTGCATCGGCGACTACGACAACGACAAGATGCAGTATGCCTATTCCACAGACGGAGAAACATTCCAGACGTTCGGCCAGGAAATACCGCTCTCGTATCAGCTCATCACCTTCCAGGGCTCACGCCACGCGCTCTTCGCCTTCAACTGTAAGGGGAAGAAAGGCGGTTACGCCGAGTTCGACAACTTTACTGTTGTGGAGCCCGATGCCGACCGCTCAGGAAACATTCCCTACGACAAGACCTTCCGCATCATCAACAAAGCCAGCGGGAAACCGATGATTGCCCTGGATCACGGCGTCGTTCACGACATTGACCCCGCCTTGTTAGACAACCCTGACGCTGAGCGTGACATCAACAACCGCGACCGCAACACCAGCGAGAAGACGCGCTTCCGCATCATCGACCGCGGACAAGGCCGCGTCATCCTGCAGTGTGAGGATGGCCGTTACCTCTTCGTG
Organism: uncultured Prevotellaceae bacterium; assembly: GCA_900320255.1. Classification (GTDB taxonomy): domain Bacteria; phylum Bacteroidota; class Bacteroidia; order Bacteroidales; family Bacteroidaceae; genus Prevotella. The sequence continues at coordinate 46,214 of ONRS01000165.1, read as the reverse complement.
GCTGGCGAAGGACTGCCCGGCGACGTGCGCCTGACCACCGACCCCGACAAGGCCGAGGTCTTCCTCTGGCAGGACTACCTGAACCACGACTTCATGCTCCTCTCCCTGCGTAACCACCGTTACATCGGTAAGAGTCCCACCACCGGCAGCCCCTACTCCATGGACTTCACCGGTGCCGACCCCGCCCGCCGCAACGGAGCAGTACTGCACTGGGAGGAGTGACTTCGTTTCCCTGCTGATTACAACAATCTCTCTCAGGTACTAACAGACAGACCTTAATTGGGCCCTATGATTTTGATTTCAAATTTCTGCCGTTTTCCTTGCATTTGTCAAGAAAATTTTGTACCTTTGCATTGTTGTTCCGTTACTCCGCCACGGCCTGCCGTTTGCTGAAGTTTTAGCAGAACGGACAGGAAAGGGGAGTTGAGCGGGCGGTCAACTCAACTTGAGCGGGCGGTACAATTAACTGCAGCGGGCGGTGCACTTGATTGCACCGCCCGCTGCAGTTTCTGAACTCGGCACCTTTGCACCCCGAAGTCGGCACCTTTACACCCTCAACTCGGCACCTTTGTACTTTAAACTCGGCCACTTTACGTTCCAAAGTCGGCCTCTCCATCCTGCAAAGTCGCCGTCTTCATTCTGCAAAGCCGCCGTCTGCTGCAACATACAGGGAGTATTTCCCGCTCTGAGGCACCGATTAGCTTTTAACAATGCTCCGCATCCAGCCAACATAAATGAGAGTGTAAGCAAGGAGCGTCCCCAACATGTAGAGAACAAAGCCTATCCACCTTAGGTCAGAAGGCAGCAGTACGCCTACCGCTACACTTAACCACACATAGAAGAGCAGCGCACAAACTGCGCCTGCACAGACCAGGATGCCTCCCAAGCGGAGTCGGGAAGTCCCTATTACCACCTGTCCGATGCCAATGGTCAGAATCATCAGGTTGGTGATATAAAAGAGGGTAACACCTACGGTATGCAGCACGTCATAAACCCTCAGAGGGACCTCGTTTCCTGTGTCTGCATAGAGCATAGTGAGCGGATAGCACAGCGTCAGCAGCAGACCCAGGACCGTTAAAACCATCAACAGCCAGAAACGTACGGAAATCGAGATGCTATACTGCTGCGAAACAAGGGCAAACTTGGCATAGACAACACTGAGGAGCGAATAGACGATGGTGAAAACAAACGTTGAGATAAAGCTGGAAACACTTTGAACCTGCAAGAAGTCCGTCAGCGTGTGGTCTGGCGATTGAATGCAATAATCAACGTAAATATTAACGCAGCCACTCCCAATGATGTTGATGAACTGAATGACAAGGACAACAACCAGCATGGTCATAAGGGCTTTATACCAGCCGCCGGATACTTGATAAGCCTTTACCTTTTCCATTACCATATATAATTAAGTTGTAAAAAAAAACGGACATCCTTCACAAGAAGGACATCCGCGTTTTGATGCTGCCGGTTAATCTTCAACGACAATGGGCTTGTACTTCGGTACCAGGGACTTCATGATAACCCAGCCAATAAGATAGGCCACGGCACAGAAGCAGAACACAATCATGTAGGCAGCAGGCTTACCATCATAACCAAACATATTCATGGGGGCATCGACGATGGTGCACCCCATTTCCTGTACTTTATTCACCAGTTCCAAGGCACCAGTCTTAGTGTCAATATTCGTACCCAGCACTTCATTGATCATCTTCACTGAGAGCTCATACGTCTTACCAGCATAGCTGAACGTACCCTGAGAGACTGTGAACAAATGACCAGAAATTTTATTGATGAGCATGGAGCCGATACCTCCGGCCATGGCACCGATACCTGTGATGGTGGCAATGGCTGCCTTGGGGAACATGTCGCCAACGGTAGAGAAGATGTTTGCCGACCAAGCCTGATGACCGGCACCAGCCAGACCAATAATGATGGCAGGCCACCATGCGGGGTCGATGGGGCTCTCCTGCCACATGGCCAGCGGCTGTGCAAAGAGTGCAAACAGGGGGAAGAAAGCGAAAATGAGCATGGCGAGCATACGGCCTGCGTAAGGATTCATGCCGCGCTTCTCGACAAAGAGTTTGGGCAAGTAGCCGCCAAAAATGCTGACAACGGTCACAATGGCATAAAGCGTAAATATGAGCAGCTGTCCCATACCACTGCTGGACTTGTAGCCGAACTGGTCGGAGAAGTAAGCCGGTGCCCAGAAAAGATAGAACCACCAAACACCATCGGTCATGAACTTACCCACAATGAATGCCCATGTCTGTTTGTAGGTAAAGGCTTTGGCATAGCTCATCTGCGGGCCTTCATCGTTGGCTTCTTTCGGGTCGCTGTCTGTCTCAGTGTCCTGGTTAATATAAGTCAGCTCGGCAGCATTGACGTGCTTCGACTTGTTGGGTTTGTCATAAACGAATACCCACAATGCCATCCAGATGAAGCCCAGTCCACCAATAATGATGAAAGCCATCTCCCATCCAAAAGCTTCTGCCAAGGGCGGAATGCTGACGGGAGCCGCAAGTGCTCCTACCGACGCACCGGCATTGAAGATACTGGTGGCAAAGGCACGGTCTTTTTTCGGGAAATACTCTGCCGTCACCTTGATGGCAGCGGGGAAGTTGCCGGCCTCACCCAAGGCAAGTACTGAACGGCAGAACAAGAACAAATAGACGGAAATAGTAGCAATGCTGACGGCCACCTCTGAACCAGCCTTGACAGCCTTCAGTGCCTCCACACTGTCAATACCTTCTATCTGCATAGTTACCCAGCCGCAACCCGCATGAATACAAGCGCCCAGCGACCAGATGAAAATGGCCCACAGATAGCCTTTCTTTGTGCCCATCCAATCGATAAACTTTCCTGCAAAGAGGCAGAAGATGGCATAAAGGATAGAGAATACGGAGGTGATGGTACCGTAGTCATCGTCTGTCCAATGGAACTCGGGCTTGATAAAGTCGTTCCACGTGAGCGAAAGCACCTGACGGTCCATGTAGTTAACGGTTGTTGCAAAGAACAACATCGCACAAATAATCCAACGGTAGTTGGTCATTTTAGTAGTTTGTACTGCACTCATTTTAATTAGACAATTTTACTATTTTACTTATTTTACTATTTGACTTATTTTAGTTATTGGCCATTTTTCTACTTAATTGCTGCAAAGGTAATAAAAAGTTTAGAGTTGAGCGTTGAGAGTTGGGAGTTTTTTTCATGTAAACGTTTACAACTCCGAACACTCCGCTCGGCCCGAAGGGACGCTTGCCAAAGCAAGAACCCCCAACGCTAATCCTGGAAATAGACTTTCTTCACACGGCCGCTGACGGCGGTGAGCACCTCGTAGGGAATGGTGTCGAGCACGTCGCTGAGCACCGTGACTGGCAGGTTCTTGCCGAATATCTCAACGGTGTCACCCTCGTGAACATTCGGAATGCCGGTCACGTCAATCATGGCAACATCCATGCAGATGTTACCCACGTAGGGGGCTTTCTGCCCATTAACCAGACAGTAGCAGGCGCCACGGCCCAAGTGGCGGCTCAGTCCGTCGGCATAGCCAATGGGAATGGCAGCTATGACGCTGTCGCGCGTCAGCACCCCTTTTCTCGAATAGCCCACAGTCTCCTCCTTCGGCACATGGCGCAGTTGCAGGATGGTGGTCTTGAGGGTGCTGACGGGGGAAAGGGTGCTTATCGGGCCTATAGGGCTTATGGGGCTTATAGGACCCATAGGATTATAACCATACAGCCCAAGGCCCAGACGGCACATGTCCAAATGGCGTTCAGGGAAGTGCTCTATGCCGGCAGAATTACAGATGTGACGAAGAATCTTATGGTCGAAAGCCTCCTGAAGACGGCGACTGGCACGGTCGAACCTCTCGAACTGCAGGCGTGAGAAGTTGTCAAAGTCGTCACTGTCGGAGCCTACGAAGTGGCTGAAGACGGAACGCGGTATGATGGCCGTCTGGTGCTTCAGCCGACTGATCACCTCGTCAATGTCCTTTTCCGGGTCAAAGCCCAGACGGTGCATGCCCGTGTCGAGCTTAATGTGTACAGGGTAACCCGTGATGCCCTCCTTCTCGGCAGCACGGATGAGGGCATCCATCAGCCGGAAGGAATAGACCTCGGGCTCCAAGTCGTAGTCGAACATGGTCTTAAAGGCCGTCATCTCGGGGTTCATAATCATGATGTTCTGCGTAATGCCATTACGACGCAACGTGACACCTTCGTCAGCCACGGCCACGGCCAAGTAATCAACGCGGTGGTCCTGCAGCGTCTTGGCTACCTCAACGGCACCAGCTCCGTAGGCATCGGCCTTCACCATGCAAACCAGCTTGGTCTCCGGTTTCATGAACGAACGGTAGTAGTTCAGGTTGTTCACCAAAGCATTCAAATCAACTTCCAGAATGGTCTCATGCACCTTCTGCTCCAGCTGTTCGGTAATACGGTCAAAGCCGAAGGGGCGTGCACCTTTGACAAGAATGACCTCGTCGTGCAACTCACGGAAAGCCTGGCTATTAAGGAAGTCCTCGGTAGTAGCGAAGAACGTGGAGCGTGGAACGCTGAACGTGGAGCGCTGAGCGCTGATGCGAGGACCAATGCCGATGAGCTTGTCAACACTACGCTTGATGCAGAGTGCGTTTACCTCGCTATAAAGTGCTTCGTCAGTCATACCGCTCTGATAGATGTCAGAGAGAACAAGGCATTTCCGCTGACCGCTGTCTGACGTTCTGCGCTGCATGAAGTCGAGCGCAATGTCAAGTGAGTTGATGTCGGAGTTGTAGGAGTCGTTGATGAGCAGGCACCCGTGCTGACCTTCCTTCACTTCCAAGCGCATGGCCACTGGTTCGAGGCGTGCCATGCGCTCACGGAGCTCTTCGGGCTTGACGCCCAGATAGAGTGCTGTGGCAGCCACGGCCAACGAGCACTCGATGGATGCCTCGTCATCGAAGGGCAGACTATAGGTGGGCAGCAGCTCTTCACGCCGCCAGCCAATCTTACGGCCCTTGAAGCTGCTGCGACGAATGCAGCGGCTGACAAGGTCGTCGTCAGCATTGTATATGATGACTTTCGCATCGTGGAAGAGCTGCAATTTCTCCATACACTTCTCTTCCATGGAGCGGAAGTTTTCCTGATGGGGGGCGCCGAGCGAGGTAAGCACTCCGATGGTGGGCTGGATGATGTCGGCCAAAGCTGCCATTTCGCCAGGCTGGCTGATGCCGGCCTCTATGAGGGCCACATCGGTATGCTCGTTCAGCAGCCAAACACTGAGCGGAACACCAATCTGCGAGTTATAGCTCTTCGGTGAGCGGGTGACGGTCATTTGCGGTGAGAGCACCTGATAGAGCCACTCCTTGACCATCGTCTTACCATTACTGCCCGTAATGCCTACTACAGGAATATTGAACTCGTCCCTATGACGTTCGGCCAGACGTTGCAATGCTGCCAAGGGCGAAGGTACGACGAGGAAATTGGCCCCCTCTTTAGGGAGGTCGGGGGTGAGGTTAACCACAAAGTTTCTTACGCCTCGCCGATACAGGTCTTCAATGTATCGATGACCATCATTGCGATTGGTCTTCAGAGCAAAGAACAGTGTCTCTTCAGGAAAGCATAATGAACGGCTGTCAGTAAGCAGCCAACTGATTTGTGCATCAGCTGAGCCGATGCGACGGGCTCCAATGAGCGTCGTAATTTTCTCTATTGAGTATTTCACCTTGACTATTTTCGATTATCTGTTTACTATTTACTGATTGAGTAATGCAAAGGTAGGATATTTTTTCCGTAACGCTTCCACTTTTAACATAGTTTTATCCATGAAAGCCCGATATTCATCGCTATCAGCATTGAAAGGCCGGTGCATCAGGGCCTGCTTCACGGTTCGCCAGTCGTCGAGCCACTCTTTGGCGCTCGGGCTGAAGTAGATTTCCACCAGCCGTTCCCAAATAAAATCAACCGCCTGGTCGGAAGGGTGCAGCATGTCAGCAGCATAGAACCTGTAGTCACGCAGCTCGTCGTTCATGAGCTCATAGGCAGGGAAGTAGTTGAGCGTGGAGCGTGGAGCGTTGAGGGTGGAGCGTTGAGCGTTGAGCGACTTATCGTCCGACACTAAACGCTCAACACTCAGCAGCAGTGTGGCCTTCGAGAGCTGGCTCTCATGATAGCCGTACTTACGGTAACGGATGGGGCTGATGGTGAAGACCACATGGACTTCGGGACAGCGACTGCGCAACAGCTCCACCGTACGGCGCAAGTAGTCAGCACACTGCTCCACCGTCAGCACCTCTTCCGTAAAGAGATTCGCCGGCCGTTTTTGGCAGTTATCCACTATCAGGCCCGTTGCCTTCTCCCGATAGACATGGTTCGTGCCTAACGTCAGGAAGACAACACGAGGTCCCCCTCCTTGGAAGGGGATGGGCCAGGTTTCCACTGTGTGAAGCACACTGGCAGGATTATACATCGTGCCATAGGGATTGACCACCGTAGGGAACTGCTCCTGCTGAAAGCGGCGGCCAATGCCGTCGGCAAAGCATGAACCAACGAGTAGCACCGCATCGTGCGGCTCTATCAAAAATTCTGGCTTGGGTATGTCAACAATCGTTCTGAATTCCATGTTTTTCTTAATAGAGCTAACTACGACTTACTTGCAACCCCGTCTTCGACAGCGTCATTTCAACGAAGCGGGCATTGGCATTGCTACGCTTTTCAGTAAGCGTACGCCGAATGCGGGCAGCAGCCTCTGGGTCTTTGGCCACCATATAAAGGTAGCCGCCGCCACCGGCTCCCGGCAGTTTGTAGCCCAGGCAAAGGTCGTCGATAAGGTCGGTGAGTGCCTTTATCTCAGGCGGATTGGTGCCATTGTCCAAAAGCTGGTTCTGCGTCCAGGACTTACGGACGAGTCGTCCCGTCTCCTTGAAATCACCCAGTTGGATAGCCTCATACATATCGAGCGCATGTTCTTTCATCTGTCGCAAGAGCTGAAGCTGTTCATGCTGATTAAGGAACATGCGGCGCACGATTTCGGCCAGAATGGTTTTAGCAGTACGCGTGAGGCCTGTATAATACAGCAGGTGGCACTGCTGGTACTCCGGCTGCGTAAACACGACATCAGGCAACCAGCGGACGACGGGCTGCTGGACAAAGCCCGGTTCTGTCTGCAGCAACTTCACACCGCCCAGTATGCCACCGAACTGGTCCTGCCAGCCACCGCCAGTGGTCAGCAGTTGCTCTAACATCAGGGTACGGTGTCCAATCTCGTTCTTGTCCCACCCTAAGGAGCAGAAATCATTGAGTGCGCCAAGCACCGTTGCGGCCAGTACAGAGCTGGTACCCAGTCCGCTGCCAGCCGGCACTGCAGAGAGCAGCGTCAGTTCAATGCCGCAGCCGAAGGACTCGAGTTGCGTACGGAGGTTAGTGCTCCCGAAGCCTGCCAGCACCAAGGCAGCCTTCGGAATGGAGAAAGGTGAGCCCACCTTATTATACTGATGCAGCTGTTCGCTGGTCTCCACCACCTCAGTAGCGCCAAGGTCGATACTCCTTAAAATGACACGAGGCTCCTTACAGGGTTTGATGAAGGTCTGCAGTGGGGGTTGTCCGTTCAGTTCTATGGCCAGATTCACCACGTTGCCACCTTCCATCAGGCAATAAGGCGGCGTATCAGTCCACCCGCCTGCAATATCAATGCGTACAGGAGAGCGCGCCCAAACTATTTGGTCTATTGAGGTTTGAGATTTGAGATTTGAGATTTGAGATTTATGGTTTGAGGTCAGGGCAGCGCACAACAGCGCGAAAGCCTGTTCAGAGTCATTACGGAACATAGCATCGCTGATGCGCGTCATGAGTGGTGCATCAGCCGGAAGAGGCGACGGCAGGGGGATACCTGCATCGGCAAACTGACGGGCAGCATCGTCCAGGTCAAGCTGATAGAACACGCTGTGCTGCCAGTTGCGGGCCATAGCAGCCCAGTTCTGACGACGGAAAGCCTTACGCTGTGCGAAGAGGCGATGCAGATTGGCACGAGTGCTCAGCTCATCGCTGTCAACACGGTCGTCAATGTGGTAACGGCGCACCTCGTAGTCGCTGTCACCGACAGGCACCACGTCGATGCACTCACCCGGAGCCAGTCGGATGTCCCAGTCGTTCTCTGGCACACCCGTCACGACGTTGTCCTCAGTAAGCGTCCAGCGCGGTCCTATGTAGCTGTTCTCAATCCAGATGTTACGATTCTCTGCCGTAAACTGATAATGAGTGACAGCATTCTGCACAAAGATGCTGGGGTGCGGTTTTCGGTCGTGATGCATAATGAGCCGCTGGTCGTTAACGAGGTTCTGGACGGCAAGCGTTGAGCTAATCATTTCACGTGAAGTACCAAAATGATAAAACTCCCCACCGGGAAGCGGAAGCACGGCAACGGTAAGCCCGTTCAGCTCTTCGTCTTTAATCGTCGGTTCCGTGCCGAGAGAACAGCCAAACTCGCCATAGAGGTCATAAGCCTGAGGGGTGACGGGTGATGGGTTCCCGGCGAGTCCTGACTTTTCCTTCAGCAGCTGAAGGGCACGGTCAGAGAGCAGCCAGATGCCTATATCGGTCATGTAGAGATGGTCACGCTGCAAGTCGTTAAGCGTCTCGGCAGAAGGTTTCTGCAACATCTGCTTCAACACATGGGGTGTACGGCGGTCGCTGACAAAAACACCATGGTTCTTAGCTACCGAAGCAGGGAGCCACAGGCCGTAGCACACCACATCAGCCTGAGGTATGGGCTGCAGCTTCTCTGATGAGCGAATGAAGACGTCGCCACTGACCACCATCGTACGAAGCATCTCAGGTGCCTGCTCCATGATACGCTCATAGAGTGGCAACTGGAGCGACAGCAAATCTTGCGACAAACGCTGTCCGCGTTCCCAACGGAAAACGGGTACGGGCATGAGCACCTTGCCTGAAACGGCATACGACGGCAACCGCTGGCTGCGCCCTCCCGCATGCAAAATGACACAACGCTCACCGTTCAGCCAGTCGTGGGCCTGTTGCAGCAGCCATGCCGTTCCTCCCCCCGAACCCAGCCGATGTCCTACAGGGTCGCAGGAACAATAATACTCGTCGGCACTTAGGCCGGTAATGTCATGGAAACACTCCACCACATTAGGTGGAAGCGAGAGCAGCTTCTTCATGGGCGCAGTTTTCGCACAGACATAACAATCAGCAAAATAATGACGAGTGCCAGCAAGCCGTAGGAGATGTAGGCAATAGTCTCCGTGGTCTTCACTGTCTTGGGGAAGAACGAGAGCACCACCTCATGACGTCCCGGCTTCACCTGCAGGGCACGTAGCACGTAGTTGACACGTCCCAGCTCCACTTCCTCGCCATCGACGGTTGCCGTCCAGCCAGGATAGTAGATTTCAGAGAACACCACTACTCCACCCTTGCCTGACTGCACCGTGTAGGTGAGTTGGTTAGGCTGGTACTTATCGAGTGTCACAAGGCTCAGCGTGTCTTGCAGAGTGCTTTGTCCCAGCACGTCGGCAAACTTCTTGTCGGCCACAGCCTCATGACGCAACGACAGCCGGCCGAGTGCTTCTATCTCTTCATTGGCATTCTCCACATACTGCACCTTATCAACCAGCCAGGCATTACCATAGGTCTGGTAGTTCTGCAAGGCAACCGTCTGATTGCCTACACCCACGATGAGATACTTCGTATTAAGCATATTCAGTACAGGCATCACGCTGTCAGTACGCAGTTGGTTGAGGTCGTAGCCCACCTGTGGCAACGACGTGAAGAGGCTCTGCATCTCCGGCATCAGGTAGGCATCAATAAGCTTCTGATAGCGGCGCAGCTTGGCAGCGTGGTAACCACCAATGCTCTTATGGAAGAAAGACGTCTCGTTCTCGTTAAACGTATTCGTGGTCAGGTTGAGCACACGATAGTCAAGACTCTTGTCCTGCAGGATCTGCTCGTCGGCAAAGGTTGGCTTGATGGGGTTCTCACGCTCCGACTTCGGCACAAACATTTCGTCGTTCAGATAACGCTTATCAACTTGCCACATATCAATGAGGCAGAGCACGACGAGCAGGCTGATCAGCCAGCCGGCACGCAGCTTACCCCAACGATGGAGCAGCAGGCAGGCCACACCTATTAATATAATAAGGAGTGAGCGCCAGCAGTCAGCAGTGAAGACGGCCTGATGCATCTCGGCCAGCGAAGGTAGCAGACGGCCTATGACAGCCTGATACTGCTGCAGAATGTCAGGATGGTCTTTCAGCATGGGCACTATCTGCGCATTCATCATATCAACTGTCTGTGCATCAACAGCCGAATTGAAGTCGAAGAACATGCCAGGCATGAGTGCGAACAACAGGCAGAAGCCGCCCGTGAGACCGAGCGAGATATACACATACTTTATGGAAACAGGAGTGGTAATCCACTTCCATAGGGCCATCATGGCCAACAGGGGAATAGTGAACTCAGCAATGACCAGAATAGAAGCCACGGTACGGAACTTGGCATACATGGGGACGAAGTCGAGGAAGAAATCTGTCAACGGCATGAAATTCTTGCCCCATGACAACATGACGCTTAACACAGTAACCGCCAACAGCGCCCATTTCATGGGTCCTTTTACAATGAACAAGCTCAGCACGAAAAGGAAAAACACAAAGGCGCCCACATAGACAGGACCTGCCGTCATGGGCTGCGTACCCCAATATTCATAGAAATTGGAATAGGGGTTCATCTCAAACAGCTGCCCAAAGAAATTAACCACGTCCTCGTCAGCATGCTCCATGGCTGTAGCATCATTAATAATGGGCACAGAAGCGCCACCCTTGGCATTAGGTATGAGCAGCGTCCACGTTTCGTCAATGCCGTACGACCACTGGGTGATATAGTCACGGTCCAGTCCGCTACTGGTCTGATTAGCTGCATCGGCCTTCACCAGTTCACTCTTTCCACGCATGGTTTCCTGCGAATACTCCCAAGTATGATAGAGGTTCGACAGGTTCAGGCATACTCCGATAAGTGCACCCGCCAGACAGACGCCTGTAGCCTTGAGCACATGACGCCAGTCCTTACGACTCTCTATGATGTACGCTATAACCATTGCGGCAATGACAAACAAGTAGTAGTAAGTCATCTGCACATGGTTGGCATTTATCTCAAAGGCCGCAAAGACAGCTGTCACCACAAGGCCCCACAGGTACTTCCCCCTATAGGCGAGCACAATACCGGCAATGAGCGGCGGCAGATAAGCCAGCGCCATTACCTTCCACAAGTGGCCAGCCCCTATGATGATGAAGAAATAACTGGAGAATGCCCATGCAATGGCACCAAGGAATGCCAGGAGGGCAATTCGAATATAATCCTGGCTCCCATCGCCGGTTTCCTTCCTCGGCAGCACCACCCTCATCAGTATGTAGAAGCCCAGCAGGTAGGCAAAAACATACCATACGTTTTCAGGCAGCCAGAGGTGATAAGCCTTGACAGCTGTCTGCAGCGCATCAGTAGAGTCATACGAAGGAGCCGTCTGGTAAGTCGGCATACCTCCAAAGATGCTGTTCGACCAGCGCGTACGCTCGCCTGTCTGCTTAAGGAACTCAGAGGCCTCCTGGCCTGCTCCTAAACCAGCCGACGAGTCATGTCGGAACAAGATACGATTCTCCACATCAGCCGGATAGAAATAAGCAAAGGCTATCACGGCAAATAAAACGACTGCCACCATGTCGGGCAGCCACAGTTTCCATTTCTTCATAACTTGCAAGTTTTTATTTTGCGTGCAAAATTACAAATTATTTTTGTTATTTCAGAAAATAGTTGTACCTTTGGCGCATAATTAACAAACAATAAGTAATGAAAATAGGAATCATTGTAGCTATGGACAAGGAGCTGAAACAGCTGAAACAGCTTTTCAGTGACGAGAATGTCCGTGTAGAGAAGTGTGGTATCGGTAAGGTGAATGCCGCCTTATGCGCACAACGCCTGATTAACGAGTTTCACCCGGACGTTATCATTTCCTCTGGCTGTGCCGGTGGCAATGGCGACGATATTAAGATCAATGACGTGGTGGCATCGGCAGAACTGGTTTACCACGACGTTTATTGCGGAACGGCCATTGACAACACGACCATCTATGGACAAGTGCAGGGCCTTCCTGCCCGCTTTGTTGCTGCCCCGTGGCTACTGGCGAAGGCCAATGCCCTTGACGGCGATGTAAAGGTACACCCAGGTCTTATTGTGACAGGCGACTGGTTTGTGGATTCAAAGGAGAAGATGCGTGAAATTATCGGTCACTTCCCAGAGGCCAAGGCCGTGGATATGGAGTCGGCAGCCATCGCCCAGACTTGCTATATGAATAAGGTGGATTTCATTTCGTTCCGTGTCATCAGCGATATGCCTTTGTACGACTCTGACGCTTCGCAATATCACGATTTCTGGGCCACCGTGGCAGAACACTCATTCCAAGTTACCAAGACATTTGTTGAAAGTCTCCTATAAGTTCTTAAGAAACATGGAAGTCATACAAAGCTTCACCATTGATCACACCCACCTGAAACCGGGCATTTACGTTTCACGCGAAGACAAGGGTTTTACCACTTTCGACCTGCGTATCACAGAACCCAATAAAGAACCGGCCGTGGCTCCGGCTGCCATACACAGTCTGGAACACCTCATGGCTACGTGGTTTCGCAACAGCGAGGCAAAAGACGATGTGGTGTATGTTGGCCCTATGGGGTGCCTGACAGGAATGTACATTATCATGACGGGAGGGTACAGTGTGGAGGACATGCGCCGGCTGACCATCGAGTGCCTGCAATGGATTCTCACACAGAAAGAAGTGCCTGCTACGGAGCCACAGACCTGCGGCAACTACTTGCTGCACGACCTGCCGATGTGTAAGTGGGAGAGTGCCCGCTACCTGGACCGTCTGCAGCACGATTTCCACTGCGAATACACCAAACTGCAGATTACCCTCGACGACGGACGTGTCTTTGCTGACGCATAAAAACATTAATCCCCCGTTCTGTGACGGGGGATTAATATTATAATTGACGGTTACATCATTCTACCCTCGCTTAACCGCTGCCTTTTTGCGCTGGTCGTGGTCAAGGATGATTTTGCGCATACGCATGCTCTGGGGAGTAACCTCCACCAGCTCGTCTTCCTTGATGTACTCCAGACATTCTTCCAGCGACATGACGGTCTTGGGAATGATACGTGCCTTGTCGTCAGTACCTGAAGCACGCACGTTGGTCAGCTGTTTGGCCTTGCAGACGTTGACTACAAGGTCGTTGTCGTGAACATGCTCGCCAACCACCTGTCCCATATACACATCTTCACCCGGGTCGATGAAGAACTTACCGCGGTCCTGCAACTTGTCAATGGCATAGGCAAAGGCATTGCCCGTCTCCAAGGCTATCATCGAACCGTTTACACGACACTCAATGTCACCCTTATAGGGCTGGTATTCCTTAAAGCGGTGGGCCATGATGGCCTCACCCTGACTGGCCGTCAGCACATTGGTACGCAGACCGATGATGCCACGCGACGGCATGTCAAACTCAATATTGACGCGGTCACCCTGACTCTCCATTGAGGTCATCTCACCCTTACGGCGGGTCACCATGTCTATCATCTTCGACGCAAACTCCTCAGGCACGTTGATGGTCAGCTCCTCAATGGGCTCACAGCGGACACCATCCATCTCCTTATATATAACCTGGGGCTGACCCACCTGCAGCTCGTAGCCCTCACGACGCATGGTCTCAATGAGCACGGAGAGGTGCAGCACACCACGACCCGAGACCACCCACTTATCGGTAGAGTCCTCGAATGGCTCCACGCGCAGGGCAAGGTTCTTCTCCAGCTCTTTTTCCAGACGGTCGTTGATGTGACGTGAAGTGACGTATTTTCCTTCCTTGCCAAAGAAGGGAGAGTCATTGATTGTAAAGAGCATCGACATGGTTGGCTCGTCAATGGCGATAGGCGGCAGCGGTTCCGGGTTCTCCAGGTCGCAGATGGTGTCGCCAATTTCAAACTTCTCCAAACCAATGACGGCACAGATGTCGCCACACTCCACCTTGTCGGTGCGCACATGACTCATGCCCTCGAAGGTGTGCAGCTCCTTGATTTTCGTCTTCTCCTCACTTCCGTCGCGATGACAAATCGTTATTTGCTGGCCGTCCTGCAGCGTGCCACGATGGACGCGTCCCACAGCAATACGACCAGTATAGCTGGAGTAGTCGAGCGACGTAATGAGCATTTGCGGCGTGCCCTCCAACTGCTGCGGAGCGGGTATCACCTCAACAATCTTATCTAATAAATAAGTAATGTCTGTTGTGGGCTTGTTGTAGTCCTCACCCATCCAGCCGTTCTTGGCTGAGCCATAGACGACCGGGAAGTCGAGTTGGTCTTCGGTAGCATTCAGTGAGAACATGAGGTCGAACACCATTTCATAGACCTCCTCAGGACGGCAATTGGGCTTATCCACCTTGTTCACAACCACGATGGGCTTCAGACCAATCTGCAATGCCTTCTGCAGCACGAAACGGGTCTGCGGCATGGGGCCCTCAAACGCATCGACCAGCAGCAGGCAGCCATCGGCCATGTTGAGCACGCGCTCCACCTCGCCGCCGAAGTCCGAGTGTCCCGGAGTGTCAATAATGTTAATCTTCGTACCTTTCCAGTTAATGCTGACATTTTTCGACAAAATGGTAATGCCTCGCTCTCGCTCGAGGTCGTTAGCATCCAAAACTTGACTGCTGAGGTTCTGGCCCTCCCGGAACAGGTTGCCTGCCAGCATCATCTTATCAACCAGGGTTGTCTTGCCGTGGTCAACGTGTGCAATAATTGCAATATTCCTAATATCCTGCATATTTCTTTTACGTAAAATCGGGTGCAAAGGTAGTTATTTTAAATGAGAAATGAGGAATGAGAAATGAGAAATGAAGGCCAAAATCAATAAAAAATGTTAAATAAACAGTTATTGACATTACTTTTTCCCAACTCTCAACGCTCAACTCTCAACTTTTTAGTACCTTTGCAGCCGCATTTGACGAGGTAACCCGCATGTGATGAAGGCGGCAGGCTTCTGAAGAATGTATATTATTAACAATTTTATCATCAAAAAACTATGTATTTAGATCAAGCTAAAAAAGCAGAGATTTTCGAGCAGTACGGCAAGAGCGCCACTGACACTGGTTCAGTAGAAAGCCAGGTTGCCCTGTTCACCTATCGTATTTCTCACCTGACAGAGCATCTGAAGAAGAACCGCAAGGACCATGCTACTGCACGCAGCCTCACCATGCTGGTAGGTCGTCGTCGTAAGTTGCTGAAGTATCTTCGTGAGCGCGACATCGAGCGCTACCGTGCTCTTATCAAGGCTCTCGGTCTGCGTAAGTAATACGTCAGAAAATACGAAAACAAGAAAGGTTGTGCTTCAAGGCACAACCTTTTTTATTTCTTCTAACGGTATCATCACGAAGTCCCGCTCATGCATCAGCGGATGGGGAATCCTGAGGTCTGGCTCATCGACCGTCAGGTCGTCATACAGCAGAATGTCAATGTCGATGGGACGGTCAGAATAAGTACGACTTCCGGATTTTCGATTTGTTATTTTCTTTCGCCCCATGTCACGCTCTATCTGTTGCGTCGTTTCCAGCACCTGACGGGGTGTCTGGCTGGTCTCGCAGAGAATGACGGCATTGAGGAATCTGTGCTCCGACTCGAAGCCCCAGGGTTCTGTCTCTATGAGCGACGACTGGCGGGTCACCTCACCAACCCGCTCGCCTATCAGACGGACAGCCTGGCGGATGTTGCCTTCGCGGTCCCCCAGATTCGTACCCAGGCCCAGAAACACCTTATGCATTTTAGTCATCGAGAATCAGCATGGCATCACCGTAGCAGCCGAACTTGTATTCGTGCTTGAGTGCCAGTTTGTAACCCTCCATCACGATGTCGTAACCGCCAAACGCTGCTGCAGACATCAGCATGGTTGACTCCGGGTGATAGAAGTTGGCCACCATGCTGTTAGCCACTCCGAACTCATAGGGAGGAAAGATGAACTTGTTGGTCCATCCGTCGTACTCCTTCAGCAGGCCGTCAGTACCTACGGCCGTCTCTGTAGCTCGCGCCGTGCTGACGCCTACGGCACAGATATTCCGTCCGTTCCGCTTGGCCTCATTCACAATATTGCAGGCCTCGGCAGAAATAATCATCTGCTCAGAGCTCATCTTATGCTTCGTCAGGTCTTCCACCTCAATGCCCTCGAAGTTGCCTAAGCTGCAATGCACGGTAATGAAGGCAAAGTTCACCCCACGTATTTCCAGGCGCTTGAGCATTTCACGACTGAAGTGCAGGCCTGACGACGGTGCTGTGACGGCTCCCTCGTTCTTGGCATAGATGGTCTGGAAGTTCTCCATGTCTTCGGGTGTAGCGTCACGACGGTCAATGATGTAGCGGGGCAGCGGGGCAGCACCCAGCGCAAACAGCTCCTTCTTGAACTCGTCGTGCGGACAGTCGTAGAGGAAACGCAGCGTACGGCCTCGGCTGGTGGTGTTGTCAATGACCTCAGCCACCATGGGTCCGTCCTCGTCGAAGAAGAGCTTGTTGCCAATGCGAATCTTGCGGGCCGGTTCCACCAGCACGTCCCACAGGCGCAGCTCCTCGTTCAGCTCACGCAGCAGGAACACCTCTATCTTCGCATCGGTCTTCTCCTTCGTACCAAACAGACGTGCCGGAAAGACCTTCGTATCATTAAATATAAAGGTGTCGCCTTCGTCAAAGTAGTTGACCAAGTCCCGGAAGATAAGATATTCCTCCGTGTCGTTTCCTTCTGCATCCTTCTTGAACAGGTCAATGGTCTGACTCTTACGGTGAACAACCATCAGACGGCACTCGTCCCGGCGGTACAGTTTGTCAACCGTTCCGTCCTCATTCTCGAAGGCACGGTA
The DNA here is from genome assembly GCA_900320255.1 of uncultured Prevotellaceae bacterium. Taxonomy (GTDB): domain Bacteria; phylum Bacteroidota; class Bacteroidia; order Bacteroidales; family Bacteroidaceae; genus Prevotella. The sequence continues at coordinate 29,287 of ONRS01000165.1, read as the reverse complement.
AGGCGGTTCCAGCGCCACCAGCTCTTCAGGTAGTTTGAATTTGAATTGTGATAGTTTCATCTATGATATTTTCGATTTACTTATTTTCGATTTACGATTTGCTCATTTCTTCTATTTTCTGCTGTTCTAACCAGGCTGGGAAGTCGTCAATGGTGATGCAGTCTTTGATGCGGACATCGCCCACCCTTGTTCGACAGAGGGCCGTCAGGTAGGCACCGCTACCCAGGGCGTCGCCAATGTCACGCGCCAGCGAGCGGATGTAGGTGCCCTTGCCGCAGGTGACGTGTATGGTCAGCAGCATCTGCGCGGCATCAAAGCTCACCACGCTGATCTCGTCAATGTGTATGGTCTTCGCGCTCAGCTCCACCTCACGGCCCTTACGCTTCAGGTCGTAGGCCCGGTCACCGTTGATCTTGCAGGCACTGTAGGCAGGCGGCACCTGCTGGATGTCCCCCTCAAAGAGCCGCAGCTTCTCGTCTATCAGCTCACGGGTGATGTGGGCGGTAGGGAACGTGGCATCTACGTCATGCTCCTTGTCGTAACTGGGAGTCGTAGCCCCAAGCTGAAGCGTTGCCGTGTATTCCTTGGTGTGCAGCTGAAGCCGCTCTATGTCCTTCGTCTTCTTCCCCGTGCATAGTATGAGCACGCCCGTTGCCAGGGGGTCCAACGTGCCGGCATGGCCTATCTTCACCCGTCGCACGCCTATCTTGCGCGACACCCGGGTACGGACGAAGGCCAGCGCTCCAAACGATGTCATGCCGTAGGGCTTATTGATGTATATGAATTCGCCTTGTGTGAAGTTCATTTAATCAACCATCGCTAATGAATGACCCGTCAGCAGCAATATGAGGATGATGCCACCCACAATAATGCGATAATAACCAAAGGCCTTGAAACCGTATTTTGTCAGGAATGCCACAAACCACTTCATGGCCAGCAGGGCAACGACGAAAGCCACCACACAGCCGAGAATGAGCATGGTGATGTTATGCGACGTGGCCCACGCCGCGTCTTCTTTCAGCAGGTCCAGCAGGTCCAGCAGCGTGGCACCTGCCATGGTGGGAACAGCCAGGAAGAAGGAGAACTCTGCCGCACGCTTGCGTGTCAGCCCCTGCGTCATACCGCCCACGATGGTAGCCATCGACCGCGACACACCGGGAATGACCGAAAGACACTGGTACAGGCCGATGTTGAAGGCCCGCTTCTCGTTCAGCTTGTTCTCGTCGCTGCCTTTATTGAACAGGCGGTCGCAGAAAAGCATGAAGATGCCACCTGCCACCAGCATAATGGCCACTACCAGGACGCTGTCGAGCAGCCAGTCCAGCAGGCCGGACTTCTTGGCCAGCAGTCCGATGACCACAGCGGGAATCACGCCCACTATAAGCAGCCAGTAGAAATAGAACTTGTGCTTCAGCCTCATCAGGAGTGAGCTGCCCTCGGGAGCCGGCGTATGGTCAAACTGGAAGAAGCGCTTCCAATAGAGGCATACCACCGACAAGATGGCACCAAACTGAATGATGAAGGTGAAGGCGTGTACGAAGGGGTCGCCCTGGGGAATGCCCAACAGGTTCTGGGTGATAATCATGTGTCCTGTTGACGAGACGGGCAGAAACTCTGTCAGCCCCTCAACAATGGCAATGATAACCGTCTCAATCCATGTCATGCAACCTCCTCCTTCTTCTCACTTTTTTCCACGGCCTTGTCCTTCGGCTTGCGCATCACGGCATAAATCATCGAGATGAAGCCGAAGAAGCATACCACCGGAGCCACCTTAATGCGGCGCGCGCTGAAAATGTCGGGGTTATACTGTTCTGCCGTCGATCCGGCACCGCTCATCAGCAGGAAGCCAATGACCACAATGACCATTCCAACGGCCAGCAAGATAAAGTTCACTTTATCAAATGCGAAATCTCTTCTATCCATAATTTCAATATTCAAATCTTAAATCTTATACAGCTCTCCTGCCGTCATGCGCAGGAACCTGTTCACAGCCAAGTAAGCACAAATGGACGTAATGACGATGCCCGACAGCAGCACGGCCACACCCGTAATGGTCAGTTCCTGCCAGCCAATAATGGTGAGCAGATCTGGCTCCTGGGTGTAGAGAGCATAGATGCCGCCCCCCAGAATGAGAATGGCCAGCAGGGCTGCCACGATGCCCACTCCCACGGCACGGCGCAGGAACGGACGGCGAATGAATCCCCACGACGCCCCCACCAGTTTCATGGTGTGAATGAGGAACCGTCGGCTATACACGCTCAGCCGAACGCTGTTGCTGATGAGCGTGAACGACACGAAAATCAGCAGTATGGCCAGCACCAGTAGCGTCACACTGATTCGGCTCAGGTTCGAGTTCACCATGTCTATCAGGTCCTCAGCGTAGCGCACTTCGGCAATTTTCGGTATGTAGAGAATGTCCTTCTTCACCTGCACCACCGAGTCGGTATTGGCGTAAGGCTCCGTCAGCTGTATCTCAAAAATGGCAGGGAAGGGGTTAAAGTCAATAAAGTCCTGCGGGTTCGACCCCATCTCCTCGCTGTTCTCCTTCAGGGCACGCTCCTTGCTGATATAGGTTATCTGCCTCACGTACGGGCGCACCTTCAGCCGGTTGTAGGCAGCTCCACGCTCCTGCTGCGTCATGTTGTCGCCCAGCTCAACGGTCACCGTCAGGTTCTCCTTGACATACGCCGAGAGGTTACGCGCCGTCAGGATGGTGAACACCACCAGCCCCAGCAGCACCAGTACCATAGTAATGCTTATACATAATGTCACAACCTGCAATCCATGGCGGCTGCCGGCAGTTTTTTTCTTCTTTCCCATTATTTCCTCAAGATGTAGTACACCTAATTTCGTGCAAAGGTACGACTTTTTAGTGAAGAATGAAGAATGAAGAATGAAGAATTTGCTGCCGCAAACCGCTTATTTAACGTTTTTTATTGATTGCCTCGCTCATTTCTCATTTCTCATTTCTTATTTCTCATTTTTCTTCGTACCTTTGCCCCCACTTATGAGTACCATCATCTACCCCTCGCCCATCTTCGGTCCCGTGCACAGCCGACGACTGGGCATATCGTTAGGCATTAATCTCATGCCGGCTGACGGAAAAGTGTGCACCTTCGACTGCATCTACTGCGAATGCGGGTTCAACAAAGACTTCCGCCCCACCCTGCCGCGGCCTACACGCCAGCAGGTGGCAACGGCACTCGAAGCCACACTACAGCAGATGCAGCACGAAGGCCAGCTGCCTGACGTGCTGACCTTTGCCGGAAACGGGGAGCCAACGGCTCACCCCCATTTCGCTGAAATCATCAGCGACACCATCCGTCTGCGTAACCAGTATTGCCCCAACGCTAAAGTATCCGTGCTGAGCAATGCCACGCTCCTGCACCGCGAGGCAGTCTTCAACGCCCTTCTGCAAGTTGACAACAACATCCAGAAGCTCGACACCGTTTCACCCGAGTACATCCGCCTCGTTGACCGTCCCACAGGTGCCTACGACGTCCGGTCAGTCATTGAGCGACTCAAAGCCTTCCACGGCCATGTCATCATACAGACCATGTTTATGAAAGGAGCGTGGAGCGTGGAACGTGGAGCGTGGAGTGTCGATAACACGGGCGAAGAATATGTCGGCCCCTGGCTCGACACCATACGTGACATAGCCCCGCAGCAGGTCATGGTCTATACCATAGACCGCGAGACGCCTGCCCACGGACTGCAGAAAGCCACCCACGAAGAACTCGACGCCATACGCGACCGCGTCATTTCACTCGGCATTCCCTGTACAGCGTCATATTAGCCCTATTAGCCCTATAAGCCCCCCATGACCGACGAACAGTTCATGCAACGCGCACTCGACGAGGCCCGCCAGGCACTCCGCGAAGGCGAGATACCCATCGGAGCCGTCGTCGTGTGCAATGACCGTATCATTGCCCGTGCGCACAACCTTACCGAGACACTCTGCGATGTCACTGCCCATGCAGAGATGCAGGCCATCACCTCCGCTGCCAACCTTCTGGGCGGCAAGTATCTTACTGACTGCACCCTCTACGTCACCGTAGAGCCCTGCGCCATGTGTGCCGGCGCCATCGGCTGGGCACAGATTCCCCGCATTGTCTATGGAGCGCCCGACGTGAAGCGAGGCTACTCCCTGCTGGCACCACGAGCACTCCACCCCAAGGCCACCATCACCGGCGGCATACTGGAGGAGGAGTGCCGGCAGCTGATGCAAGACTTCTTCAAAAACAAACGGGGAGGAGACAGCTAACCTGAAAAGAATAACGTTGAAACTGGTAGCTACCCCGTCGGAAACTGTTGGTTTACGGCAGGGAAACGGGTAGTTTCCCGGGGGGTATCGAGAATTGAGCGGCCGCTGAAAAGTAATTGAACGCCCGCTGAAAAGTATTTGACCGGTCGGTGAAAAGTATTTGAACGCCCGCTGAAAACGTTAAAATCTACAAATCCTTTGTTTAAGGTCTTCATCACGGTTCAACGGCAAAGGTACGAAAAAGTGAGCACAATACAAAATAAAACACAAAGTTTTTTTTATTTTTATTGTCGAACGCAAGTACAACTATTTTCTCACAATTCTTGCTCGTTTCTTATTTATTTTGTATCTTTGTCCCCAAACATCCCTAACAATGAAACAGACAGTATTTACCCTTTTAGTCATCATGGCCCTCATAACAGCCTGCAGCAAAAGTGACGATGACACAGCACTAAGCATTGACACGGAGGAAATGGTATGTAACGCTGACGTGAGGCAACAGATACTACAGGTGACTACCGACGGCAGCTGGACGGCCGAGAGCAACGTCAACTGGTGTGAGCCCATGAAGAAGAACGGCACAGGCAGCGGACAGCTGCTGCTCTGGGTGAGTCCGAACCTGACCAGAGAGGCACGTCAGGGCACGCTGACCATCACAGCCGGTGGCACGCGGCGCACGGTAAGCCTCAGCCAGCCGGCCTTCAGCGGCAGTCTGGACCAGTATGAATACCACCTGCCCGTGGTGTTCCATGTGCTCTACAATGACGAGGGCGACGAACAACAGTACGTCAGAAAAGGGCATATGGATAAGATTCTGACGGAGGTGAACAAGCTCTATGCCGACAACGACATGCACGTCACCTTCGAATTGGCCAGGTACGACGACAAGGGCGACGAGCTGGAGGAGCGCGGCGTGGTGCGCCACAAGGTGGATTTCGAAGACTATGACCCCAGCCTGTTTCTGGCTAATGACAACGAGGACAACCGCCAGTATGCCCGCTACGCCCAGAACCTGAAGAAGTACATCAATGTCTTTATCTTCCGCTTCGAGCAGACTCTTGAGAACCGTTCGGCCATGGGACTTACCCGCCTGCCCATCATGCCGACGGTGCACCCGATGGACAGTCTGATGACTACTGACGCAGCAAACAACTTTGCCTACGTCAGATCGCCGTGGGGCTGCTGCATTAACAATGAGTTCATCTACGAGTGGCAGGACGACGAGAGCATTAACCCCAACTACATCGTTACAATCATAGCCCACGAACTGGGGCACTACTTAGGACTGCTGCACACGTTCTCTATGGATGAGTGCAACATGGACGATGCCTGTTTCGACACCAACATTTGTGACTACATGAACTATGTAGATTACATTACTGCCTACATCAGGCAAAAGCAGGAAGCAGGAGTGACCACCTTCAGCATTGCTGACCTGGCTCGCCGCAATGACTGTAAGACGGCCGAGGAATACACGGCCCACAACATCATGGACTACGCCTACTGCTACAACGACGAGTTTACGAACCAACAGCGCAAACGCATCCGCCAAGTGCTCTGGTACAGTCCCCTCGTGCCGGGCCCGAAGCTTATTTCGTATGAAACGAGGGGGAACGCCAACGATAACGTTAACCCTAACGTTAACCCTAACCCTAACACTCAACGCTCAACACTCAACGCTCAGACCTGCCCCGCCCTGCCACAAATGGTAAAAGCTAACAGGTAAAAAAAAGCCTCCCCCAGTCGGGGGAGGTTTTGTAGGGGGATTAAATCTTACCGATAATTCCTAACTTCGTAGCCTCAATGAACGTCACGATGTTACGAATCTCCGGACTGTCGGGTACCTGCTCCTTGATTTGTAAGACTGCGTCGAACACCGACGTGTTGCCGTGGAACACCAGACGGTAGGCATTGGCTATGTGCTTGAGCACCTTCTCATCAATACCATAAGCCGCACACATGGTGTTGTTCACACCGCCGTACTCAGCACGCTTCGTACAGATAATGTAAGGCGGCACATCCTTGGAGAAGGTACAGCCGGCCTGCACCATGGCCCCCTCGCCCACACGGGACTTGGGGTTGGCAATGACGCTGGAGGAGAAGATGACACCGTTGCCAATCTCGCAGTCGCCAGCTATCTTCGTGCCATAGCCGAAGACACACTGGCTTCCCACCTTAGTATCGTGGGAGATATGGGCACCCTCCATGAGGAAGTTGTCGTTGCCTATGACGGTCTGCCCGCCTGTGTGGGTAGCACGGTTGACAACCACATTCTCACGGATGATGTTGTTGTTGCCGATGATGCACTCCGATTTCTCGCCACGGAACTCGAAGTCCTGCGGCAGCGCACCGATGACGGAGCCCTGATGAATCTTGTTGTGGGCGCCCATTCGGGTGCCATTGAGGATGCTGACGAAGGGGAAGATGATACATCCGTCACCAATCTCTACGTCGTCTTCAATATAGACGAACGGGAATATCTTACAGTTGTTGCCGATTTTCGCCTTGGGCGATACCTCAGCTCTGGGGCTTATTTCACTTGCCATAATATTATATTTTAAATGAGAAATCTCATTTACATTTCTCATTACTCATTTATAATTTGAACTATTTGCCACCCCCGCCAAGTGCGGTGTAGAGGCTGACTACTGACTGCATCTTCGAGAAGTCGTTTGTAATCTTCTGGAGCTTGGCGTTCAGCAGGTTCTGTTCGGCGGTAAGCACCTCCAGATAGCTGGAGCTGCTGCTGCGATAGAGGGCCTTGGTGTCTTCAACACTCTTTGTCAGCACCAGAATGCGCTCAGCCTCAATCTTGCTGTTGGCATCGTAGGTATTATAGTTGACGAGGGCATTGCTCACCTCGTTGCCAGCAGCGAGAATGGAGTTCTGCCAGGTGTTGAAGGCCTGCTCATACTTAATCTTGCTAACCTTGAGGTTGGCAGTAAGAGCACCACGGGCAAAGATGGGCTGCGTCAGGTTGGCAAACAAATTGGTGAGCCACTTGCCGGGGTTGAAGGCGCCATTACTGTTGGTGAAGGCACCCGTAGCTCCAATGCTGATGGTGGGGTAGAACTGCGAACGGGCTGTCTGCACGTCATGGAAGCAGGATGCCAGCTGCATCTCTGCATTATGCACGTCGGGACGGTTCTGCAGCAGCTGCACGCCGACACCTGTTGCAAACTCAGAGGGCAGCGACTGTGCATCGAGAGTGGTACGGGGAATCTGCTGTCCCTGCTGACCAATAAGGAGGCTGAGGGCGTTCTCCGTGGCGCGAATCTGACGTTTGAAGTCGTTGCCACGTGTCTGAATACTCAGATAGGCAGCCTCGGCACTCTGCACACCCGTGGAACGCACGCGGCCCAGCTGGTGCTGCAGCTTCATCATTTCCCATGTTTCCTTCGACATGCGGCTCATCTCGTTGACAATTTCCAGTTGCTTGTCGAGCATGAGGAGTGTATAGTACGAGTTGGCTATGCCACTGATGACCTGGGCACGGACAGCCATCTGGTAGTCTTTCATGCCCAGCATTTTCATCTCTGTAGAACGCTTCTGCGAGAGAACATTGCCAAAGAGATCAAGCGTCCAACTGGCAGTAACGGGCAGCGTGTAAGCCTTTGTGGTCACTGACGGGTCGGTATAGAGCGTCGAGATGGAACCCATGCCATTGTTGGCACCGAACGAGACGGCTGGCAGGAAGGCCAGTTTGGCGGCCTTAAGCATGGTCTCGTACATCTCAACGGTAAGGGCTGCATTCTGCAGGTTGGTATTCTTCTGCAGTCCCTGCTCAATGAGCTGCTGAAGCACAGGGTCAGTGAACACCTGCCGCCAGGGCAGATTGCCGAAGGAGGCGGTATCTTGCACGGCCAGCGTGTCAACATCGCTCACAGCGTCACGGATGAGTCCCTGCGCCTCAACGCCGGGGCGCTCATACTTGTTATAGAGTCCGCAGCTGGTGAGCATTAGGCAAAACAGGACCACCAACAGACTCACCCCCTGCCCCTCCCTAAAAGTGAGGGGAGTAATTACTTTGTTATCTTGTTTTCTATTCATATTCTATTCATATCTATTTCTGAATTTCATATTCTACCGGTCTGTGTGCATACTGGGCCAGCTCGGTCGATACATCCTCCAGGTTGTCTTCGTCCTCAAACTTCATGGGACGGAACTTCTCCTGAAGCGACTGGAAGATGACGAACAGGGCGGGAACAACCAGCACCTGCAGCAGCGTACCAATGAGCATACCGCCCACGGCAGCAGCACCCAGCGTCTGGTTACCGTTCTTACCTACACCTGAGGCGAACATCATAGGCAACAGACCAACGACCATGGCCAGCGACGTCATAAGGATAGGACGCAGACGGGCTGCGGCACCCAGAATGGCTGACCACGTGATGGCCATACCCGTCTCACGGCGCTCAAGGGCGAACTGCACAATCAGAATAGCGTTCTTGGCCAGCAGACCAATCAGCATGATGAGCGAAATCTGCATATAGATGTCGTTGGAGTGGCCGAACATCTGCGTAAAGAGGAAGGCGCCTGCCAGTCCGAAAGGTACGGAGAGCAGCACGGCCAGCGGCAGGATATAGGACTCATACTGTGCTGAAAGGATCAGGTAGATGAACATGAAGCAGAGCACAAAGATGAGTGCCGTAGAGTTGCTCGAGGCAGCCTCACTACGGGTCAAGCCTGAATAGTCGTAAGTGTAACCCGTAGGCAGCATAGTGTCAGCCACCTCCTGCACAGCCTTGATGGCCTCACCCGTAGAATAGCCGTTGGCCACAGTGGCCGTAACATTGATAGAGGTGAAGAGGTTGAAGCGGTTAATGTTCGACGGGCCATAGACACGACTCAGGTTACAGAACTCCTTGATGGGCGACATGCCGGCTCCGGTACGTACATATATATTATTAAGTGACTCTTCCGTCATACGCGTTTCAGGTGAGCCCTGCACCATGACACGGTAGAGCTTACCGTAGGCATTGAAGTTCGACGCATACAGACCGCCATAGTAACCCTGCAACGTAGTGAGGATAACGCGTGGCGAGATGCCAGCCTGCTTACACTTAGCCACATCCACGGAAATCATGTACTGCGGATAGTTGGGGTTATAAGAGGTCTGCGCCATCTGAATCTCAGGACGCTTATTGAGTTCAGCCAGATAGTCCTTCACAATGCCGAAGAACCTGGTCAGGTCACCACCCGTACGGTCCTGCATCACCAGCGAAATACCAGAGTTAGCAGAGAAGCCTGGAATCATAGGCGGACCGAAAGCCAGAATCTGTGCATCCTTGATATGGGCTGTCTTAATATAAATTTGTGCCAGCACACCGTCACGCTCCAACGGATTGAGGAAGAAGCGATAGATGAAGTCACCCTGCCAGAGTCCGCTGAGTTTCCACCAGAAACCCTTCTGACGCTCGGCAAACGGCTTCAGCTTGATGATAAAGGTTGCCTGGTCAGAACCGGCACCGGCAATGAAGTTGTAACCCTGAATCTGCTCACGGCTCTGAATGGCAGGGTCAGCAGCCAGGATGCTATCCACCTGGTTGATGATCTGACGGGTACGTGCCACAGACGTAGCAGGAGGCATAGAGACAGTACAGAACAACGTTCCCGTATCCTCGTCAGGCACCAGACCTGTCTTAGTGGTCAGCATGGTGCCGGCCAGGACTGCGATGCCGATGATTACCGTCAGAATGATGGCCAACGGCTTACGCACCAGCTTCTCAACAATGCCCTTATACTTATTAGTTGTTGTGGTGAAGGCTGTGTTAAACGATGTATGCATACGGTCGAGCATCGACATCTTACGCGGCTCCCCGTTCTTGTCGTGAGGCTTCAGGAAGATGGCACACAGGGCTGGCGACAGCGTCAGGGCGTTCAGGGCCGAAATGAAGATGCTGACAGCCATCGTCACACCAAACTCACGGTAGAACGTACCACTGGTGCCGCCAATGAACGACACAGGAATGAACACCGAGGCCATCACAAGCGTAATGGAGATAATGGCACCCGAAATCTCGTTCATGGCGTCAATAGAAGCCGTAAGCGACGACTTGTAGCCCATATCGAGCTTGGCATGCACCGCCTCAACCACCACAATGGCATCATCGACCACAATGGCAATGGCCAGCAACAGGGCCGAGAGCACCAGCAGGTTGATGGAGAAGCCGAACACGGAAAGGAAGAAGAACGTACCAATCAGTGATACGGGCACCGCAATCAGCGGAATGAGCGTAGAGCGCCAGTCCTGCAGGAAGACGTAGATAACGATGAACACCAGCAGGAGCGTGAAGAACAGGGTGAACACCACCTCCTCAATACTGGCATACAGGAACTCCGTGACATCGTAGTTTATCTTATAGAACATACCCGGCGGCATCAATTTCTGCTGTTCCTCCAGCTCTGCCTTCACCTGCTTGGCTATCTCGTTGGCGTTAGAACCGGCAATCTGCTGAACCATACCCATCACCGACGGGATGTTGTTGTTCTTCATTGACACTGAGTACTGCTGACCACCCAGTTCTATCTTAGCCACATCCTTCAGCTTCAGCGTGTTACCCTGGGCATCACTACTGATGATGATGTTGCCAAACTCCTCGGCAGTCTTCAGACGTCCAGTATAGCGCATGGCGTACTCATAAGCCACGTCAGAACGCTCGCCAAAGGTACCAGGGGCAGCCTCGACATTCTGCTCTGCCAGCACGCCAGTAATGTCACTTGGCATCAAGTTGTGTTGCTTCATGACGTCTGGCTTCAGCCAGATACGCATGGAGTATGTCTTCAGACCGGGCGACTGCACGTCACCCACACCCTGAATACGCTTAATGGCCGGAACGATGTTAATGTTGTTATAGTTGGTCAGGAACTCATCGTCATAACGACCGTCAGAGGTCAAGGTAAACATGAGCACCTGTGAAGTCTGACGCTTCATGACCGTCACACCAATCTGCGTTACTTCAGCAGGCAGCAGGGCCAGCGCCTGGCTGACACGGTTCTGTACGTTGACGGCACACATATCAGCATTCATGCCCTGACGGAACAGGATGCTGAGCTGCGCCGAACCTGACGAAGCAGAAGAAGAGATATAGTCCATGCCCTCTACACCGTTGATGCTCTCTTCAAGTGGCACAACGACAGAGTTCTTCACCGTCTCAGCATCGGCACCAGGATAGCTGGTGAACACTACGACCGTAGGCGGCGCAATATCTGGGTACTGCTCAATAGGCAGCGAAACCAGTCCAATGAAACCCAGAATGACGATGAGAATAGAAATCACCGTCGATAATACCGGGCGTTTGATAAAGGTTGTAAAAGTCATACCAATTTACTATTTGACAATTTACGATTTACAATTTACTTTTTCATTGCTCCAACAATGTCGCCGGCTGACATGGCCTTGGCCTGGTCGTCAATCTTCTGCTGATAGCGCTCTGGCGTAATGGGCACAATCTCCATGCCGTCACTGAGTTTCGTAATACCGTTGGTGACATACTTGTCGCCTACCTTCAGACCACTGGTTACAATATAGTTATTGCCGTCGTTCTGCGGGTCAACAATAATCTCAGTGTACTTCACCTTGTTTCCCTCACCCAGCACATAGACGAACTTCTTGTTCTGAACCTCCGACACGCAGCGTTGCGGAATGATGATGGCATCGGTGTTGACATGGGGAATAATGATGTTGCCGGAAGCACCGCTCTTTAGCAGACGCTGGGGGTTAGCAAAAGAGGCAATCATCTGCACAGAACCTGTAGCAGCATCAATGACACCGCTCATCTTCGTAATCTTACCTTCTTGCTCGTAGATGGTGCCGTCAGCCAGTTGCAACTTCACTGCAGGCATAGCATTCAGGTCACTGCCGCCACGCTGCATGGCCAGCACATCCTTCTCTGTCATAGAGAAATAAACATCCATCGACGAAATATTTGATACGGTCGTCAGGGCATTCGAGGCACTGACCAACGCACCCTTCTTGAAGGGCAGCGTGCCTACCACACCAGAGGCAGGACTCTTAACGTAGCAGAAGCTCAGTGCTTCCTTAGCTGAAGCCAACGCAGCCTGGGCCTGAGCCAACTGGGCCTTGGCACTCTCATAGGTATTCTGAGCAGACTGCAGCTCAAAGTCACCAATGACCTTGTTCTCATGCAGCTTCTGAGAATTCTCGTAGGTCAGCTTCACCGTATTCAGCTGGGCTGTAGCCGTGTTCACGGCAGCCTGAGCCTGACGGACGGCAGCCTGAGCCGTCTCGTTGTCAATCACAAACAGCAGTTGTCCAGCACTTACCGTCTGGCCTTCCTTCACATTAATCTGCACCAGGAAACCAGAAGCTTTCGGACGTATCTCAACATCTTGAACGCCCTTGATGACTGCGGGATATACGGTCTGCATATCAGCAGTCGAAGTGCCTGCAGCCAATACCGGATACTCGTTGTCACCGAAGTTAGGGCGACCGCCGCCACCGCCGCCGCATGACACTACCATTGCAGCCACAACTGCAACCAATAACATCTTCTTTTTCATAATTTTCATAACTTATTTAATTATTCGAATAATCTTTACTTCCCGAAAACTTCAAACACCTTTTGCGGTTTTCGGACTGCAAAGTTACTAAAAATCCCCTATACCTATATATAATATAATCCACATTTAACAATATTTAGGTCAGTGTTTCCTCGATAATGTTGTTTTTTTCCAAAAGTTTCTGTATTTTTGCACCGTGAAACAATAGTTTTAATGAGACCATGGCAACAAAGAAAAAACTCATACCAGGCCGCGATGCCCTCCAGCGCTATCTGGACGAAATCAGCGAAACTCCGCTCTTGAGCGATGCTGAGGAACAACAACTTTCCTTAAGCATACAGCAGGGCGACCGCCTCGCAGCCGACAAGCTGGCAGCAGCCAACCTGCGTTATGTTGTCAGCATTGCCCAACAATACAGACAGCAGACGACAATCAGTATTGACGACCTTGTCAGCGAAGGTAACATCGGACTGATGAAGGCCACCACGAAGTTCGACGCATCACGTGGCAAACGCTTTGCTACCTTTGCAGCCCCTTACATCAGGCAAGCCATAGAGGATGCCATCAAGAGGAATGACGGACAGCGGACGACAGACAGTGGACTCCGCACAAAGACGCTCTCCACTGATGAGTCACTACCGCTGGGCAGTAACAATAACTTCACATTGCTCAACGTTATTGAGGACAAGGAGGCCACAAGGGCTGACCTCGAGTTGGAAACTTCTTCGCTGTCGGAAGATATGGTGAGTGCCATCGACTCCCTGAACGAACGTGAACGTGCCGTCATTGTGCGCTGTTTCGGCATAGGCTGTGAGCGCCTCACCATGGTGGAGGTGGGCATGGAGTTGGGACTGAAGCGCGAACGTGTGCGACAGATTCGCAACAAGGCCTTACGGAAACTCAGACGCCATTAATAAGGTCCAAGAGGGACTTACTCCAACCGGTATTACCGGGCCCCGGCTCGGTTCTTTTAGTTCCTCAATTACCTTTATATTCAGGCTATATGAACAACAAGACTCTGACAAACGTCGCCCTGCGCTATCGGGCAGTCTTCCTCGACATCCAGCGTGAAAACATCCCCATGCATGCTGAGGCATCAGTGCCCGTCATGGCTTTCGTCGCCAGACTGAGAGAGACAGGCTACTGCGTCAGCGAAGAACTGCTGCGTGCACTGGCTACCATTCCCATTGAACAGCTGGCAGACATTACCACATGCATCAACGATGTGATGGGCATCAACCTCAACTGGGCACCACTGGTGAAAGGCTGGAACGTACCCACGGGTGAGACATGGGCCGATCATTTTCTCACCCTCCTGGCTAACATGTTTGGCGAGGAGGCAGGCTTTAAGGGCGCCACCCTGCCCTGCGGCCATCTGATTCCTGACGGCACCTTCCCCCTGGAGCGCTACAACGGCTGCCCTTTTTGCGGCACACCGTTCCATACGACCGGCTTCGTCTATAAGGGACAAGCCTGCAAGCTGAAGGAGCTGCGTCTTTTCACCATGACGGAAATGGAGCAAGTGTTCCATTCGCTGCTAACCTCAGCCACACCGCTCGATGCCACGCAGAAGGACTCCCTGGAGCAACTGCTGCCGCTGTTCCCCCTGCCTCAAGATGTAAGTATCACCATGAAGGAGACGGCCATGCTCGTCGTCAACCTGTTGGTGGCACAAGGCAAAGCCGACGAGGCATCAATGCTGCTGAAGACACCCACCGACATTTTGCGTTACCTTTGGTACGAAAAAACGGGCTACGTGCAACTCATTGAGCCGAAGACGCTGGTAGCTCATGCCCGTAAGTTGTATTCGCATTTATGGGAACCACTCGACAAAAGTGAAGATGCCGCCAAGGCCATGAAGCAGAAGTTACAGCTGAAGTACGACCGCCCCACTTGCCAGCGGGTGGCACGTTGGCTGAATGCAGTCCCCATGACTGCCCGACAAGCTGCAGAAAACATGCACCCCAAGCGGGGCATGTGGGTACGCATGATTCGTGCCCTCCGTCTGGGGGAATACTCCCGTAAAAGGGGCTTTGACCATCTGGCTGAGATTCTTGACGTTTTCTACAAGCAGGACTACACCACCTGGCAGGGATGCGTTGACAAAGCCCACAAAGAGAATGATGCAGATGCGACGCTCTTGCTGCTGAAGGATTATCCTGGCCGTTTCGCCCGTTGCCTGTTTGCCACCATGCTGCGCTTTGGCAGCGAACGTGTGCTTAGTGCTTTCTCAGAAATTGCCGACCAGCTGCCTGCCCGATTGCTGCTCTCGTTAGGCAATGCCGCCGAGAACTACTTCGACACCGAGGCGACGCGCCTCGCCCGTCCCATCACGGGTGTTACTTATCCCCTTGCGCCCAACAAGCTTTTGGCCCTTTACGATGCCGAAAGCCGCAAGGCAATGGTAGCTGCAGTAACCGAACTCTACAAAGTCTCCATTGCCCGTCGTTTCGCCAACACCCAACACCCATCACCCTCCATCTACATCGACCCCGCACTTTACAACATCCCCGTCAGCGTGGGCGACCGTTCCACAACCATACAGGACACATCGTGCGCCCTCATGGGCACCCGTTTTCCCGTTGAGGGTGATGCCGTACGCCTCTTCCTGCAATGGGGAAAGGGCCTGCATGCTCAGCATTTAGACATGGATCTTAGCTGCCGTATCTCTTTGCCAAACGGCGAAGTGGCTGAGTGTGCCTACTATAACCTGACCTGCGTGGGAGCCAAGCACTCGGGCGACATACGTAGCATTCCCGAAATGGTGGGTACCGCTGAATATATTGAGCTGTCATTGTCTGAACTGCAGGCCGCCGGTGCCAAGTATGCCACCTTTACCTGCAACGCCTACTCCACGGGAGCCCTGTCGCCAAACTTAGTAGTGGGTTGGATGAGTTCTGCCTACCCCATGCAGCTATCAGAGGAAACAGGCGTTGCCTACGACCCCTCCTGTGTGCAGCACATGGTTCGCATCAGCGAGGGCAACCTCTCCAAGGGCTTGGTGTTTGGCGTGCTCGACGTTGCCAAGCGTGAAATCATCTGGCTCGAAATGCCCTTCACCGCCCAAACCCTGCGAGGTGCCGACAGCACCTCGGTGGAAGTCCTGCTCCGCAAGCTCTCCTCCAAGCTCACCATCGGCCAGCTCCTCGACATCAAGGTGCAGGCCCAACACCTCGTCCGCGTCGAAGAAGCCGCTCAAGCCGACGAAGCCTATACCTACGAGTGGGCCCTTAATCCCGCAGAGGTCACCAAACTGCTAAATGGGGATCTGTAAAATGCAAACAAAAGAGCATGATGATTATTAAGAACGAATCAAAAACCTGTTCTTGTGATTTCATTCTTCTTGTTCGTAGTAGTACGAATAGTCAATGCCCTTCATGAAGATATTCCCGCTTATCAATCTGGCTCCAGTCCACACACATTTTCATACGCTTCTTGAAGATAAGGTCAAGCCAGATACGTGTTGAGCGGCCATTGCCTTCCCTAATACTTACCTAATCCATAGGGTTGTCCTAACTAAACCATAAGGTTATGAGACACCAACAATAATCGAAAAGGTTTCCACCGTGGGAACGAGGAGATTGACGGCATTCAAGAAAACACCTACCACCTACCTCTAACGCGCTGAAACCACGATGCACAAAGCGTTTGAGGCACGGTAGGTGTTGCCCTAACACCTACCTGACACCTACCTAACACCTACCTTATCACCTACCTACGAAATAAAATGCCGTTTCTCCCCAAGAGAAGTGCCGTTTCTCTCCAAGAGAAGAGGCACTTCTCCTTACTCAAAGTGCCACTTTGCTGTACTAAAAGTGCCGTTTTCACTACATAAACATGCCACTTAGCCAGCCAAATATGCCACTTTCGCAGTATAAACCATGCTATTTACGAGCCATTAGTCACCTCATCAGGTAGGTGTTGAGGTAGGTGTTAGGTAGGTCATAGGTAGGTGTTAGGGCAACACCTACCGTGCCCGAAACCCAGTGTGCATCGGCGTTTCAGACGTTTGGAGGTAGGTGTTTGCAATTTTTGACGAAATTCTGCTTTATTCTATGCAAGCCAGATTGGTCTTGAGCTGCTCAACGGAGCTGGCACCGACAAGGACGGAGGTGACACCCTGCTGCTGGAGCACCCAACGGAGGGCGTTGGCGGCAATGGTGCGGCCCTCGGCCTCAGCCTCTGCCTTCAGCTGACGGAGATAGTCCATCATGTCGGGCGTGAGT
This sequence comes from uncultured Prevotellaceae bacterium, assembly GCA_900320255.1. Taxonomy (GTDB): domain Bacteria; phylum Bacteroidota; class Bacteroidia; order Bacteroidales; family Bacteroidaceae; genus Prevotella. The sequence continues at coordinate 12,274 of ONRS01000165.1, read as the reverse complement.
CGGTCAGCTGTGAGGAACTTACCTTTCGCCATGCGCGAGTCAGCCGGTATGCCATCGAGGTAACGGTTGGTGAGCAGGCCCTGTGCCAGTGGCGAGAAGGCGATGAAGCCTATGCCCTGCTCGTGGCAGAAGCGGAGGATGCCCTGGTCAATAGGCTCACGGTTGAGGCGGTTGAGGCGTCCCTGATAGATGAACAGCGGCACGTCACGCTGGCGCAGATACTCCGTGGCGAACTTCAGCGGCTCCAAGGGCCAGTTGCTGATGCCGACATAGAGGGCCTTGCCGGCACGGACAATGTCAACAAGTGCCTGCAGCGTCTCTTCCATGGGTGTGTCTGGGTCGAAGCGGTGACTGTAGAAGAGGTCCACATAGTCCAGGTGCATGCGTCGGAGGCTCTGGTCGAGGCTGGCCATGAGGTATTTGCGTGAACCGTGGTCGCCGTAGGGTCCGGGCCACATGTCGTAACCGGCCTTGGTAGAGATGAACAGCTCGTCGCGGTAGGGCCGGAAGTCGTCGTCCATGAGCCGGCCCATGGTCTCCTCAGCCGAGCCATAGACGGGGCCATAGTTGTTGGCCAGGTCGAAGTGGGTGATGCCGTGGTCGAAGGCGTAGTGGGTAATGGCCCGGCTACGCTCGTAGGGGTCAACACTTCCGAAGTTATGCCAGAAGCCGAGGCTCACTTTGGGTAGCAGCACGCCACTGCGTCCACAGCGTGTAAACATGTTCTCAGCACCATCATAGCGGTGCTCGTCAGCACGGTAAAGTCCTTTTAAGTCCATAGTATAGAGGGGATAGAAATTATAGAAGTTGTAGAAGATTTTCGCAGCCAGGGCCATCAACCTAAGCCAGCCCCATTTCGCGGGCTTTCTGCTGTAGCAGCTGCATGAGCGGCTCGCGCTCGTTAGGCACCCGGTTGTCGAGCACGGCGTCCTTCAGCGTCTGCTTGAGGATGCCCACCTCACGGCTGGGTTTCAGGTTGAACAGCTGCATAATCTCATTACCGTCGATGACGGGCTGCAGCAGGCGCACATAGTCCTTGTCCTTGAGGTCGGCCAGCTTTTCGCGCACCATGCGGAAGTTCTCCAGGAAGATTTTCTTGCGCACCTCGTTCTTACTGGTGATGTCGGCCTCGCAGAGCGTCATCAGGTCATCGATGTCGTCACCCGCATCGTTCAGCAGACGGCGCACGGCGGAGTCGGTCACCTCGTTGTCGGCAATGGCGATGGGGCGCATGTGCAGGTCAACGAGCTTCTGTACGTACTTCATCTTAGCATCCATGGGCAGTGACAGCCTGCGGAATATCTGGGGCACCATCTTGGCCCCCACGAAGTTATGGTTATGGAAGGTCCAGCCTATGGCAGGGTCCCACCGCTTGGTTTTCGTCTTCCCCACGTCGTGCAGCAGGGCGGCCCAGCGCAAGTAAAGTGAATAGTGAATAGTGAATAGTGAAGAATTTGCTTCCGCCACACCTTTAGCGCCAGCCCTCTGACCGGCAGGAGATTCTTCACTCTTCACTCTTAATTCTTCACTCTTAACTACATTCTCTAAAACCTCCAGCGTGTGGTAGAAGTTGTTCTTATGGGCACGGCCGTTCTTCTTCTCCACAATGTCGAGTGCGGCCAGTTCGGGCAGAATGATTTGCAGGAGGCCGGCGCGCTGCAAGTACTCAAAGCCTATGCTGGGGTGCTTGGCCATCATGATTTTGTTCATCTCCACGCCAATGCGCTCTGCACTGACAATCTTGATGCGGTCGGCCATGCGCTGCAGGCCTTCGAACGTCTCGTCCTCTATCTGGAAGTTCAGCTGGGTGGCAAAGCGGATGCAGCGCAGCATGCGCAGCGGGTCGTCAGAGAAGGTGACGTCGGGGTCCAGCGGCGTGGCAATAATGCCGTCCTCGAGGTCTGCCAGTCCGTTGAAGGGGTCAACGAGTTCGCCGAATCGCTTCTTATTCAGGCAGATGGCCATGGCATTGATGGTAAAGTCCCTGCGGTTCTGGTCATCCTCCAGCGTGCCGTCCTCCACAATGGGCTTGCGCGAATCGTGACTGTAGCTCTCACGGCGGGCACCTACGAACTCCACTTCTCTCTCCACTCTTCCCTCTCCACTCTCCACTCTATACTTCACCTGTGCCGTTCCGAAGTTGCGGAACACGCTGAGGTGAGCCCTGCGGCCAAGGCGGCGCTTCAGCTCTTCGGCCACAACAATGCCGCTGCCTACCACCACCACGTCGATATCGTCAGAGGGACGTTCAAGGAAAATGTCACGCACATAGCCTCCCACGACATAGCACTCCAGTCCTAAGTCATCGGCCACATCACTGATTTTATGGAATATGTCCTGGTCCAGAATCTGAGCCAGTTCTTCGTCACTATACAATTTCATGGTTGCAAAGGTACGAAGAAAAATGAGAAATGAGAAATGAGAAATGAGAAATGAGCGAGGCAATCAATAAAAAAACGTTAAATAAGCGGTTTGCGGTAACAAATTCTTCATTCTTCACTAAAAAAAGTAGTACCTTTGCAAACAGAAACTAAACAAAAACAGAGAATATGAGACAATACGTAAGACTTTGCATGGTATGGCTGCTATCGGCAGCAGCCGTTTGTTCACAGGCCCAGATAACAGCAAATTTCTTTGCCGAAGAGTCGTCGGTCACCTATTACCAACAGGGATGGGACACGGCTGACGAGGCATCGGAATGGACTTACACCAATAACCTTGGCGGAGCCTCAACGTGGCAGCTGACAGACCGTCCGCAGTTCAGCGGGCAGGCCGCCCAGCCCCCCTACTCCACCATCGAGGCTGGCAGCCAGAAGTCGCTGGCCATCATGTATGCTAACAATGACAAGGACGAGACGGCCACATCGCCCACCATTGACATTCGTGAGAACAGCACCGTGGAGTACTACCTTTCGCTATATGCCGTCTGGTATGTCTATGCAGACCTGAAGTTCTACGTCACCGACACCCAGACTGGCGAGCGCACACAGTTAGTGAGCACCTTCGCCTGGGCACAGAGCAACGGTTACACGGGACCTAACTGGGAAAAATTTGTGTTCGACCTCAGCCCGTGGGCAGGCAAGAAGGTTACCTTCTCCTTCAACTATGCAGGCGCAGGCGGTGAGAATGTGTTTATCGACGGATTCAAAGTGCGCCAGAGCGACCGTTCCGCAGCATCCACCGTCAACATCTTCTCAGGTACAGAGGTCCACTTCACCGATGCTTCAGAAGGCACGCCCACACAGTGGCAGTGGACCTTTGAAGGCGGCAGCCCCGCCACATCAAGCGAGCAGCACCCCACCGTCACCTATTCCACACCAGGCAGCTACAGCGTCAGCCTGACCGTCAGCGACGGCAACACCTGCGACACTTATACCCGCGAGGCATACATCCACGTCAGCGACATGGCTCCCAAAGCCCTGATTGGCACACCCATTGAGGGCTACCTCTCGCCTTACGCCTACTGCTTCGTACCCACAGGCACTCCGCTGCAGTTCCGTGACTTGTCAACAGGCAACCCCACCCAGTGGCAGTGGACCTTCGAAGGCGGCAGCCCCGCCACATCGAGCGAACAAAACCCCACCGTGGTTTATCAGGAGGCGGGCACCTACGGCCTTTCCCTGAGCGTAAGCAATGCTGCCGGTTCTTCTGAGGACATCCTGTCGAGTGCCTCCATTCAGGCTGGAGGACAGCAGGAGGTATGGAACATTCTGCCAGAAGAGACGGCTTCTGACCAGTTCGGAGCCATAGCCTTAGGCTTCTACGGATATTATGCCGGCACTAACTGGATGGGCATGGAGGCTTTTGCCGAACACTACCATGCGCCGGCCGTGCCAGCAGAGATTGATGCGGTTAACATCTACTTCTACTCTACCACCACGGTGTCGCCGTCAGCTCCCATCACTGTCAGCCTGCGAAAGGAAGCTGCCGACGGCATGCCCGGCGAGACACTGGCAGAGAGCACGCTGACTGCCGGCGAACTGGCCTACGACGCCCACAACGTGGTGCCGACAACCTTTGCCTTCAGTCCTGCAGTTACCGTCAGTGAGCCCTTCTTCGTCGTCGTTAGCGGAATACCCCATACGGACAACGGCTCGGCCACTGACGACATTGCCATCTACTGTATTCGCCGTGCTGACGGAGCACAGACCACCAGCTACCACTACTTAGAGGAATGGGACGACCACTACCAGCCAACAGGAGAATATGCATGGTACGTAAGCGACGAGCCCATCAGCATGGCCGTTGCGCCCCGATTGCGTTACGTCACTGAGGCAACCGGTATCGCTTTCAACGTCAACGATAACGTCAACGATAACGTCAACGATAACGTCAACACCCAGCACCCGTCATCCGACACCTACTACGACCTGCAGGGCCGTCCGGTCAGCAACCCAGCCAAGGGGAGCATCTACATCAGGAATGGAAAGAAAATACTAATTAAAAATTAAACTGTATAACTTAATGCTAATTTAAAGATGAAAAAACTGTTACAGACTTTCTTTACGCTGCTGCTATTGACAGTATGCGCTACGGGCTGGGCACAAGACCAGACCTGGAGCTTCGAGTGGAACACAACAAAAGCTAACGGAGGAGTAGGATTCTATAATTTCGGAAGTTCCCGAACCGACAGTCCCACTGCCACTGAGACATTTAATGGTGTAACCTGGACAGCAACATTGGGAGGAGGAGCTACGACCTTTGCCTACACCTCAAGCGGACAATACCTTGGTTATGCCAGCGACCCGGCATCTACTGCCGTTTTAACTACCAGCGGCATCACTGGAACGAAGAAAAAGATTACCGTAACTGCCCGTGGTCAATATGAAGACCAGGGTGTAACGCTTAAAGTAAAAGTAGGCGATATGTACTATCAGTCAGGAGGTGCAGAAACTGTGACTCTCGGAAATACGCTAACACCCTTTGAGTTTACGGCACCAGCTGACGCCTATGCAACAGGCGACATCTCCATTGAGTTTGCACAGCCTGACACACACCAAAGCTATATTATCATTTATAAGATTGAAGTAGTTTATGAAAATACCGGCTCAGAACCTGTAGCGACAGCTCCGGCAGACCCCGTCATAGCCCGTACCGGCTCATCAACCAGCGACTACATGACTGCCGATGAGGACATCGTGATCAGCACAGAGACCGAAGGCGCTACCATCTACTACACAATGGATGCTGCTGACGCCACTACGCCGAAAGACCCAAAGACATCAGACGAGCGCACGGAATACACCGCCCCCATTACTGTTACCAAGTCGGTAAAGATTCGGGCCGTGGCCTTCAAGGACGAACAGTACAGCAACGTGGTGGAGCGCACTTTCTACATGTATAAGAACCCACAACTCGTCTTCGAGGGCAATGCTGACGATGCCACCGTACAAGTGGGCTACGTAGGCATTCCCGTGGCAGTGAGCAACCCCTACAACGTAGGACCTCTGTCCTGGAGCTCTGACGATGAGACCATTGCTACCGTTGATGCTGACGGCACCGTGCACGCCCTGAAGGAAGGTCAGACAAACATCAATTTCTACTTCGACGGTGACGATGCCTACTTGGAGATGGGCGGCCGTCTGAAACTCTACGTGGAAGCCGCCACCGAAGAGCCCACCTTCACCGAGGGCAACTACACCTTCACCTGGGACACCAGCCGTACTGAAGGTGGTGAGGGATTCTACAACTTCGGTTCATCATACGTTGATACCAACACACTGACAGCCACCTTGAACGAAGTGAACTGGACGGCAAACCTTGCTGGCGACAATCGTGCTGCGTACACCGCCAACAACGGCCAGGCCTTCGGTGCGGCCACTACTGGTTGCAGTCACGTGGAGTTGCTGACTGACGGTCTGAGCGGCCAGATAACAGAGGTAAAGGTGAAAGCCAAGAAGGGTAGTTCGTCAGCTGACCTGTCGAACGCAGCCCTAAAGGTATCAGTCAATGGCGAAGCCTACCTCAACGGCACAGCGACAGAAGTGCCCCTGACCGCCGACTTCGTGGAGTACTCCTTCAAGCCCGCTGCCACACCACAAGAGGGCACCATCAAAATAGAGGTCAACCAGACGTCAGACACAAAAGTGGTACTCTACTTCAAGAGCATTGCCGTGAACTACCGCATTGAGGAGACTGGCATCAGCGCTCCTACGGCATCAGTAGCAGCCGGCAGCTACGACGAGGCACAGAGCGTGGAACTGAGTGCTGACGAGGGAGCAACCATCTACTTCACTACCGATGGTGCTGACCCCAAGACTTCGACCACTGCCCAGGAATATACTGCCGCCATCGCCATCACTGAAACCACTACCCTGAAGGCCATTGCCAAACAAGGTGACAAGTACAGCACAGTGGCAGAGTTCAAATACATCATCCGCAAAGACGCTGAACTGTCGTTTGAAAAGTCGGAGATTACCCTCGACTATAGCGACAGCTACTATCAGGGTGTTTGGCTGAACAACCCCCACAACGTGTCACCCATTACCTACACCAGTTCTGACGAGTCGGTTGTGAAGCTGGACGGCTATGCTGACCTGTGGCCCATTGCTCCCGGCGAGGCCACCATTACAGCCACCTTTGCCGGCAACGAGGAATACAAGCCTGCCACGGCCAGCTACAAGGTGACCATCAAGGCACTCGAGCCACTCATTGCACCCACCGTGTCACCGGCCGGAGGCACCTTCGAAGGACCTGCCGAGGTAACCATCACCGCCGGCAGCGACTGGGGCACCCGTGCGCTGACCATTTGGTACTCTACCACAGCAGCCAACGTTGAGGAGATGGAGTCTGACCCAACCATCTGGTGGCCGGAGGGAAACGACTATACCGTCAATAGCAAGACCATCACCATCAGCGAGAGCTGTACCCTCATCGTGGAGACCCGTGGTTACAACTCACTGGTCAGTGAGCCCGTCATTGCCACTTTCACCATTACACCTGCCTCAGGAATCGCCGAACAGCCGTCATTCAACACTCAACACCCGTCAACCGACACCTACTACGACCTGCAGGGACGTCCGGTCAGCAAGGTGAGCAAGGGTGGTGTATATATTACCAACGGCAAGAAAGTATTTATAAAATAAGGACCTCATGAAGGTAAAGAAAGTGTTTATCGCGCTGGCAGCTACAGGACTACTGATGACTGCCTGCCAGACGCAGAGTCACCGTGAAGCGCAGGCCATGCTCGACAGTGCACGCATGGCCTGCGATAACCAGCGCTACCAGGAAGCCCTCAACACCATTGAGCGACTGCGTAGCCAGTATCCTGACGAGATAGAGGTGCGCAAGGAGGCACTGAAGCTGTTCCAGGATGCCTCGCTGAAAATGGCGCAGGCCGACCTGGCCCAGACCGACTCCCTGCTGCAAGCGGCCAATGCCCAGTATGAGGCGGCCAACCGAAGGGCCACGGCTAACCGACAGGCACTGAGGGCCACAGAGGCAGAGCTGCACCATGTCAACGAGTTGCGCAAAGTGCGCGACTCATTGCAGGTGCGCTTCGACATGCAATGTGCTAAGATCAAGTACATACACAAGAAGCAGAAAGAATGAAATGTTAAAAAAAAATATATGGAGAGGAAAAACTCTCAACGCTCAACGCTCAACTCTCAACTTTTTAGTACCTTTGCAGCCGTTATGGCAAATGACTACAACAAAACCAACCTCCAATTCGAGCAGACCATTGCCGAATGTCGCGCACTTTTCGAGAAGAAACTGCACGACTACGGTGCTTCGTGGCGCATACTGCGCCCTACGGCGCTCACAGACCAGCTGTTCATCAAGGCCAAGCGCATACGTTCACTCGAGATAAAGAAAGAGTCGAAAGTGGGCGAAGGCATCAGACCGGAATTCGTGGCACTCATCAACTACGGCATCGTAGGACTGATACAGCTCAGCCGCGGGTTCAGTGACACGGTAGATGTGAGCAACGAAGAGGCCATGGTGCTCTACGACCAGTTTGCCAAGGAGGCTCTCGAGCTGATGAAGCGCAAGAACCACGACTACGACGAGGCGTGGCGCAGCATGCGTGTAAGCAGCTACACCGACCTGATACTGACCAAACTTCAGCGCATTAAGGAGATGGAAGACCTGGAGGAGCATACCCTCGTCAGCGAGGGCATCGACTCCAACTACATGGACATCATCAACTATGCCGTGTTTGGAGTCATTAAGTTGAGTGAGCGGTAAGCGATGAGAAAGGTACTCGTTAACATCTGCCGTCTGGTGCTGGCTGTGACGTTCATCCTGTCAGGATTTGTCAAGGCCGTTGACCCATTGGGCACGCAGTACAAGCTGAACGACTACCTCGAAGCCATGCATCTGGGAGACCTGGTGCCGCAGACGGTGACGCTAATGGGCTCTATTGCCCTGTCAACGGTAGAATTCTGCATCGGCATCTTCCTGCTCTTTGTCATATACAGGCGGTTCACATCACGCCTGGCGCTGCTCGTGATGAGCATCATGACGGTACTGACCGTCTGGATTTACATGGCCGACCCAGTGAGCGACTGTGGGTGTTTCGGCGATGCAGTAGTGCTGACCAACGGACAGACGCTGCTGAAAAACATTATTCTGCTGGCCTGTGCCGTCATTGTGGCATGGAAACCGCTGGACATGTTGAGGTTCATTTCACACACCAACCAGTGGATTGTCATTAACTACACGGTGCTGTTCATCCTCTTCGTGGCTGGCTACGCGCTCTACGACCTGCCACAGTTCGACTTCCGGCCCTATCATGTCGGAGCCAACATCAAGGAGGGCATGGAGGTGCCTGAAGGTGCAGAACAGCCACAGTTCGAGACAACGTTCATCATGGAGAAGAACGGCGAGCGACGGGAGTTCGGCATTGACAACTACCCCGACTCCACCTGGACGTACATTGACACCCGAACCGTACAGACCAAGCAGGGCTACGTGCCACCCATTCACGACTTCTCCATCACCACCCCCGAGGGTGAGGAGCTCACAGAGGAGATACTGAACGACAAGGGCTACACGCTGCTGCTCATCTCGCCCCATCTGGAAGATGCAGACGACTCACAGTTCGACCTCATCAACCAGATATACGAATATGCCGAGGACAACGACTATCCGTTCTACTGTCTGACGGCGAGTGGCGAACAGGGCATCAGCCGCTGGCGCGACATCACAGGGGCGGAATATCCCTTTGCGCTGACCGACGAGACAACACTGAAGACCATCATACGCAGCAATCCGGGGCTGCTGCTGCTCAAGGACGGCACCGTCATCCGCAAATGGAGCCATAACAGGCTGCCTGACGAATATGCCCTCAACCAGCCGCTCGAGAAGCTGGAACTGGGCCAACTGCCCGAAGACTCCGTACCGGGCAAGATTGTGGTCATACTCCTCTGGTACGTGCTGCCCCTACTGGTACTCACCATTGCCGACCGCCTGTGGGCATGGAGCCGCTGGCTGAAGAAGAAGAAAGAATCAAATAGAGTATATAACTTATTAAAACGTAAAAACATGAGAAAGAAAATTGTTGCAGGCAACTGGAAAATGAACATGAACCTGCAGGATGGTATTGCTCTGGCAAAAGAGCTCAACGAGACACTCAAGGCTGACAAGCCCAACTGTGGTGTAGTTATCTGCACCCCGTTCATTCACCTGGCAAGCATTGCCCAGTTCCTCGACCAGGACATCATTGGTCTGGGTGCTGAGAACTGTGCTGACAAGGAGAAGGGTGCCTTCACAGGTGAGGTAAGCGCCGAGATGGTCAAGTCAACAGGTGCACAGTATGTCATCCTGGGTCACTCTGAGCGTCGTGAGTATTACAAAGAGACTCCCGAGATTCTGAAGGAGAAGGTGCTGTTGGCCCAGAAGAACGACCTGAAGGTTATCTTCTGCATCGGCGAGAGTCTGGAAGAGCGCGAGGCAGGCAAGCAGAACGAGGTAGTAAAGGCAGAGCTCGAAGGAAGCGTCTTCAACCTCTCTGAAGAAGACTTCCGTAAGATTGTCATTGCCTACGAACCCATTTGGGCTATCGGCACTGGTAAGACCGCTACCGCTGAGCAGGCAGAGGAGATTCACGCCTACATCCGCAGCATCATTGCTGAGAAGTACGGACAGGCTGTTGCTGACGACACCACCATTCTCTACGGTGGAAGTTGCAAGGCCAGCAATGCTCCTGAGCTCTTCGCAAAGCCTGACATCGACGGTGGACTCATTGGAGGTGCCAGCCTGAAGGCTGCTGACTTCAAGGGCATCATCGATGCTTGGAAAAAGTAAAAAGGTAAAAAGGTAAAAAAGTAAAAAGTGAAGGCATGAACACCAACAGAAAGAAACATCGGTTTATTGAGAAGGTATTATGGTTTTTACCTTTTTACCTTTTTACTTTTTTACCTTTCAACACCACTGCGCAGACGTTCCTCGACCGGCTGCAACAGCCAGTGGCAGGACAAGGCACCATCACTGTACACCAGGATACGGCCATCAATCAGGTCATTCTCAATCCGCAGAGCACCCTGAAGCCCGAAGACCGTCGTCCCGCTGAAACCTCCCATAACACTCCTACGAGACCTTCGTCAACGGGAACGTCAACGGGAACGTCAACGTCAACAACAACGTCAACGACAACGACGTCAACGTCACGCCCTGATACCACAACAACCGTCACCACCCCAACCACGGGACGCACCCGCCGAGTGGTCAACGGTTTCAGGATTCAGGCCTTCGCAGGAGGCAACAGTCGTGAAGACCGTAAGAAGGCAGAGCGTACAGCCAATGCCATACGTTCACAGTTGCCCAACGTGCCTGTATCGGCACACTTCTACCCGCCACGCTGGATATGTTACGTAGGTAGCTTCCGCACACACGAAGAAGCCGCACAGATGCTCCGCACAGTGAAGGGCTTGGGCTATAACCAGGCACTCATCGTCAAGGCAAAAGTGACCGTTTACCAATAATATTCATCATTCAAATCTTAATGCTAATAATGACTGACGAACTGGCTCAACATTATCAGGACATCCTCAGACTACTGGGTGAGGACCCCACGCGTGAAGGACTGCTCAAGACCCCCATGCGTGTGGCAAAGGCTATGCAGGTTCTCACACGGGGCTACCAAATGGATGCCCACCAGGTATTGAAAGATGCGCTCTTCAAGGAAGACTATTCGCAAATGGTCATCGTCAAGGACATTGACGTCTTTTCCCTCTGCGAACACCACATGCTGCCCTTCTACGGAAAGGCACACGTGGCTTACATCCCCAACGGCTACATCACCGGACTCTCCAAGATAGCCCGGGTAGTAGATATTTACTCTCACCGCCTGCAAGTACAAGAGCGGCTGACGTTACAAATCAAGGAATGTATCCAGCAGACGCTCCACCCGCTCGGTGTGATGGTCGTCATTGAAGCCCGTCACATGTGTATGCAGATGCGCGGAGTGGAAAAGCAGAACGCCATCACCACTACCAGCGACTTCTGCGGTGCCTTTAATCAAGCCAAGACCCGGCAGGAATTTATGAATCTTATACATAATAATCATTAAATTTTCAGAAACTATGCGCCAGACCAACAGAGGAACTTACAACACCGACGAGAACGCAGCAAAGGCGTTCTATCGCAGTGGCTTCGGGAAAGCCGTTATCGCCATAGCCGTCATTATCCTGCTCTGCATCATTGCCTTACTGACGGTTCCTTCCGACAGCCAGATGCTGGCAGAGACCCACGACAACAACTTCCAGTGCATCATCGATAACGACAGCATACAGGGCGACGACCTCGACGACACGGCTGCCAACATCTTCCGCATCGTCACCAGTGCCGACACGACACTTATTGACAAAGAGACACTTGCAGCCTACCACAAGTTCAACAACTTGGAGGTTTACCGCCATGCCCTCTTTGCCACCACCTACGTCCGCAACAACCTTTTCCCCGAGGGCAAACGTGTAGCATTCGGACTCTTCGGAGTCGTCATCCCCACCATTCATTATCAGGACCTGTTGCTCCGCACAGGCCGTCTGCACCGTGACTATGGTGACGGTACCATCCGCAGCACCATCAATTACGGCAGTGATTATATGGGTGAAAATCCGAACTTAGGACCCTATAGGGAAAAGCAATAAAAGCCCTATTCGAGAGACACGGGCAAAGAAAAACGCGAATAAATTTGGCTATTTCAAAAATTCGTTGTACCTTTGCAGCCGATTTCACAATCGGAGATCCGCTAGCTCAGTTGGTAGAGCACAACACTTTTAATGTTGGGGTCTTGGGTTCGAGCCCCAAGCGGATCACTTTTCAAAATCAG